>CANBVC010000196.1 GCA_947372795.1 Beijerinckiaceae bacterium | reverse complement strand
GCGCTACACTCCGACAGCCGCGCAACGAAGCGCGACGCCGGACTTATAGACGCGCCAGTCTGGGGTAGCAAGGGGCTGGTTCCGTTGATTGACAAGTTTGCGAGGCCGGGACACGCTCTGTTCAAACAGGGAGTGAAGAATGCAGGTGGTTCACGCGGCGGATCTCGCCTGGTCCGAGAAGGAGGAGCGGCACCGCGAAGGCGGTCTGGCGTTCAAGAACTTATTTCGTGGCGAGAATGGCGACCCGAACAATTTCCGCCTCGTGCTTTCGCGCAACGGCGGCGAATATCAGAGCCCGCATCATCGGCACAACTTTGACCAGCTTCGCTTTTGCGTGTCCGGCCCCGCCAACATCGCACCGGGTAAAACCCTCGAGGAAGGCGATATCGGATATTTTCCCGAGGGCGCCTTTTACGGGCCCCAGCATGACCATGGCCGCCCACGTGTGACGCTCGTGATGCAATTTGGCGGAACAAGCGGCCTTGGCTTCATGAGTTCTGACCAGCTACGGCGGGGAACGGAACAGCTGGAGGCGTTGGGAACCTTCGCAGGTGGGCGCTATCAAAAGCATAGCGAGGCCTTTGACCGTGATTCCTATGAGGCCATCTGGGAACATGTTTTCCAGCGCCCCATCGTCTATCCAGACGCGCGTTATACCGATCCATTGCTGATGCGGCCCGCCGCCTTCGAATGGCGCGAGGATAAGGCCCATCCGGGCGTTCGGCGCAAAGATCTCGGGAGCTTCACCGAGCGGCCTTTGAAGCTTGGCTTTGTCGCGCTCGAGCCCGGCGCCGCTTTCCAACTGGGCGAGCCAGGCGCGATGGTCCTCGCTTTCATTACCGAAGGCGAAGGGTCATTTCCGCAAGGGCAATGGAAGCAGCACACAGCCATCAGGCTTGACGGAGCCGACAGGGTCGCGCTTTGCGCGTCATCTCCTGCGCAGCTCCTGCTCATCACCGTGGCGCAGCTCTGAAAGCATCAGCCGAAGCTGAAGCCGCCATCGACCGCCAGCGATTGACCGGTGATGAAGCCGGCGTCCTCCGAAGCCAGAAAGAAGGCTGCGCCCGCAAGATCGCCTGACCGCAAGACGCGCGGAATCGCCTGTGTGGCGCGGGCGTTCTTTTCGCGATCGGCGTCGCTGAGCCCATTGGGTCGTGCGACACCGGTTTCGACAGCGCCGGGAAGCAGTGCGTTCACCGTAATGCCATGCTGGCCGAGTTCCTGCGCAAGTGAGCGGGTAAGTCCGATCAGAGCCGCCTTCGATGTGATGTAATGCACGTAAGGGCGGCTCGGTGGTTTGCGCACGGTGGCGGAAGACATATTGATGATGCGCCCCCAGCGCGCCTCGATCATAGCGGGCGCGACTGCGCGAATGCAGTGAAAGGCGCCGGTGACATTCACCTCCATCGCCTGCCGCCAGTCTGCGTCCGCCAGATCCTGCACCGGCGTGGGCGCAAGGCCTGACCAGCGGGCGTTGTTGATGAGAATGTCTACGCCCCCGAAGGCGCTTGTGACGCGTGCGACGCCAGCATTCACTGAGGCCGCATCGGTCACGTCCATTGGGATGGCGAGCGCCGTGCCGCCCGCGTTTGCGATCTCGGCCGCAACTTCATGCGCGGCGGCTTCGTTGCGTTCGGCCAGACCGACCCGGTAGCCGCGGCTCGCGAAATGCAAGGCCACAGCGCGGCCGATGCCCTGTCCTGAGCCTGTGATGATGCAGGTGCGCGCGCTCATGTCGTCTGTCCAATCCTGTTCAACGCCCGGGCCCCGTCCGCCACGAACCGGCCCGCGCTTCCAGCGCTGCAAGTCCCTGTGTGAAAATAACCCCGAGAATCATGATGACGACGAGAGAGGCCATCATCTCGGTCGTGCGTAACTTCTGCCCATAGTAAGACATGCTGTAGCCAAGCCCTGCGGCCGCGCCGAACAGTTCAGCGGCTACCACGCCTGTCAGCGCGCGCCCCACCGCAAGCCGCAAGCCAGCGATGAGCAGGGGTGCGGAAGCGGGAAGGGAGACCTTGAAGAATAGGTCGCGCCTGTTAGCCCCGAAAGAAATCGCAGCGCGTATAAGGTCGGGGTCGGTGTTCTTGATGCCCGAGAGCGTGTTCGCATAGATCGGCGTCACCGCGAATAAAAAAGCCATCACGATGATCGTCACCTCGCCAAGGCCAAGCCATGCGACGAACATGGGATAGAAGGCGATTGTCGGAGACGAATATTTGAACCAGATGAACGGGTCGAGAATGTGCTGGACCGTTTCGGACCAGCTCGCCATGAGGCCCAGAAATCCGCCAATCACCACCGCGAAGATAAGCCCGACAATGAATTCGTAAAGCGTGACGGAGAGATTGGTGAAGATCTCGCCGCTTTTGGCCTGCCGCACCAATTCAAGGGCGACGCGCGAGGGCGACGAGATGAAGAAAGCCTTCACAAAGCCGAAATCAACCGCCGCCTGCCAAATGGCTAGGATGAACAGAAAGGAGATGGTCGCGCAGATGGGCGCGGGGCGACGCAGTATCGCGGCCATCATGAGGAGGGCCTCCAGTTGCGAATGCGATCCTCCAGCATGCGCACCGCCACCGTGAGCCCATAGCCAAAGAGGCTGATGGTGAAGGCGTAGACGAGCAATTTGCTGAACTGCAACGCCTGCCCATAGGTCATGATCTGGTGGCCTATGCCGGCCTCCGAGACGAACATCTCGCCAATGACGACGCTCAAAACGCCGCGACCGACGCCGAGGCGCACGCCCATAAGAATGGCCGGTAGTGAGCCGGGAACAAGCACCTTGAGAAAGATATCCATGGGTGTGGCGCCGAAGGCGCGCGCCGCTGTCGCCAGTCGATGGTCGGCCCCGCGTACGCCCGCCATTGTGTTGACCATGATCGGAAAGACGGCGCCGAGGAAGACAATGGCGACCTTTGAGGCAAGCCCGATGCCGAGCCACACGATGAGGATTGGCAGCAGAACGATACGGGGCGCCGTGTAGAGCGCCATGAGCGGGGGCTCGAGAAACAAACGCCCCCAGCGCGAGACGCCCAGATAAAGGCCCAGCGGAATGCTGACGGCCAGAGCCATGGCGAAGCCAAGCGCGAAAGACACGAAGCTGACGCCGCAATGCCAGCCGAAATCATCTTCTGCGAAAATCACGAGCGCTGCGCGATAAATCTGTGTCGGCTGGCTGGTGAAACGGCCGTTCACCCACCCCAGCGTCACCGCGACTTCCCACAGCAGCAGAAAGCCAAGCACGGCGAGTGTCGAGACGATTGGTCGATAGTAACGCTTGAACAGGAACGTACGACCTTCGCCTGCGACGGTGCCCTGAGTGGACGTGATGGCCGTCATCAGACCAGAGCCTCGACCATTTGTAGCGCCGCAAGATCAGCGGCGATATATTCGCGCAACCTGCGCCGGTATTCCACGAAGGCGGCGCTGTCGAGCATGGCGTTGGTGCGCGGACGCGGCAGATCGATCTCGATGACATCTCGCACATGGCCGGGATTGCGCCCCATAACCACGACGCGGTCGCCAAGGAAAATCGCTTCATCGATAGCGTGGGTGACGAAGACAGCAGTTTTTTTGTCACGCTCCCAGATGCGAAGCAACTCGTCGCACATAACCTCGCGGGTCTGCGCATCAAGCGCGCCAAAGGGCTCGTCCATGAGCAAGACATCAGGATCGACGCAAAGCGCGCGTGCAATATTGACGCGCTGGCGCATGCCGCCTGACAATTGATGCGGATGATAGTCGGCGAAGGCGCCGAGCCCCACCATGCGCACATAGCGCAGGGCGCGCTCGTCTATGTCGTCACGCTTCCAACGCTGCAACTCTAGAGCGAAGCGCACATTGCCATGCACCGTGCGCCACGGAAGCAGGGAAGCGTCCTGAAACACCATGGCCCGGTCGCGGCCGGGCTTCGTAACCTCAAGACCGCCGAGCGTGATGACGCCGGACGCCTTGGGTATTAGCCCCGCCATTGCGAGCAGCAATGTACTTTTGCCGCATCCGCTGGAACCGACGATGGTGACGAAGGACCCCTTCTCGATGGTGAGGGATACACCATCAACCGCGGTGAAAACCTCGTCGCTCTTAGGCTTGCGATAAGTGATCGAAAGATCACGTATCTCCATACGCCCTGACGTAGCCATGTCTTGCAGCGTCTGCGTCACTTTGGAGCCCAGTCTCGGTAAGAGGCCGCGAAACGATCATCCCAATACTCGGATGCCTGCCATGTGCGGTCCACATCGCCAGCGGCGATAGCCATTTCGAAAAACTTTTTTATGCCCTCGTCCGTCGCCAAACGACCGTCTTCCCGCCAGCCATCGATCAACTGATCATAGGCGCGCGCGGCATAGGCCTCTTCGAGGCCGGCGCGGCTGACAAGCGTCTTCGTGGAAAGCGCCTTGTCAGCCTTCGCGAGACGAACCGCTCGCACGAAGGCGCGCAGTACGCCCTTGAGCGTCTGCGGGTTCTTGTCGATGAAGCTCTGCATGGCGAAGAACGACTGGATCGGGAAATCCGGCATGAAATCGCTCTGGCTGGCGATCAGGTTGAACCCGCGATCGGCGGCGGCGAAATTATGCGGCCAGGTGAAGATGCCAGCATCAATCTGATTTGCTTCGAGCGCGGCGAGCCGCTCACCCGAACCACCTCCTTGAATGATGCGCACATCCTTGTTGGGGTCGAGTTTGGCGGCGACCAGCGCAAAGCGTGTGAGCGCGTCAGTGGACGAGCCGAAGCGGGTGATGCCGAGCCTCTTGCCCTTCACATCCGCCATGGTCTTGATGGAGGGTGCGGCATACCAGAAGAAAGGCGCTTGATTGAAGCCGCCATAGAAGACCTTGACCTTCTCGCCTGCATTGATCGCAGCCAGCACGCTGGTGGGCGCTGCGACCGCCACGTGGACCGAGCCCGCCACAAGGGCGCGGGTCAGGTCAGAGCCGCCGCGAAAGGCCAGCACTTTCACATTGAGGCCTTCGTCCTTGTAATAGCCTGCACCCTCGGCGAGATAGATTGGCAGAAAGGTCGAGTCATTGACCGAGAGACCGATCGTAATGTCGGCGCTCTCCGGTTTGGGGCTTTGGGCGCGGCTCTCGAAAGCGCTCGTGCAGATCAGGCCGAGGCCAAGCGCTACACCCGACACGAAGCGGCGACGACCGATCAATAGCATGATGAGACAAGCTCCCTTGGTCGCCCGACTGAATGCGGGCTATCACCTTCTTGCCAATTCCAGCGGCCCTTCACAAGTCCAACTGACGAGTTAGCGAAGGTGGAGTGCGGTAATCAGGGCGTCGTGACTTCTTTGGCGCGGGCCACTATGGCGGGCGGCGTGCTGGCGTATTCCGCCCACATTTTTCCCACGGGCTCGCCATCCATCGGACTGATGTCGATGCCCGTCTTTTCGGCATCCGCGAGGAAATCCTTGTCCTTCATCGTATCCATGAAGGCCTTGCGCAATAGGCTGACGCGGTCGGCAGGCGTTTCGGGCGGCGCGGCATAGACGCGCCCCAAAGCCTGAACGCCGAAGAGTAGGCCGAACAATTGTCTGTCTTCCGGTGTTTTTATGAAGTCCGTGTAATGGGGGACATTGGCGAGTTCTGTGGTTTTCTCGCCCGAGAGTTGAATCAACGGACGGAACTCGCCTGACTCCAGCTCCTGGCTCCAGAACGACTTCACGGTTGACAGGGGCAAACCACAGATGCCGGCGACTTCGCCGCGCGTCATGGCGAGCTTCACATCCGCTGAACCCTTATAGCCTGGAATGACTTTCAGCTTCGCGCCAAGGACGTTCTTCACCGCCAGCGCTGATTTTGCGAGCGGTCCAGTGGGGGCCGTCGCGCCGATCAACGTTTCGCGCTGCTGCAGATCTGCGAAGGTTTCGATGCCGGAAGCGCGGGTGACGCCGCAGATAGCGAGGCCCGACTCCATGTTTCCGATCCAGACGAATTTTGCGGCGTCGTAACGCGCCTGCTGATTGCCGAACAGGGGCTCCAGAGG
>CANBVC010000195.1 GCA_947372795.1 Beijerinckiaceae bacterium | reverse complement strand
GCGCGCAAGAGAGGCAGCGTCACGAAATGGTCGCCGCCAAGCGTAACGAGATGCGCCCCGGCGTGGAGAATCTGGCGCGCCTGCGCCTCGATCTCGCCCGGAGCCCGCGACAGGCGTTCATATTCGAAGAAGCAATCGCCAGCATCGATGGCCGCCAACGTCGCGAAGGGGTCGCGGCGCGAGGGATACTGCGGGTCGCCGTCGAAAATCGCGGAAGCACGACGGATGGCGGCGGGGCCAAAACGCGCGCCCGGTCGATTTGACGTGGCGCAATCAAAAGGCACGCCCCACACCACAACATCCGCAGAGCCGATGTCCTTGCTGAACCGCCGCCGCATGAAGGACTGGGCGCCCGCAAAGGTCGGCTCGTGGGAGCCACCCCGCAGTGGGCCTGTGAGGGCGTTGTCGATGGGAGTGTCATTCATGGCGCTGATCTGGCGAGCGCGAAGCAAGACTTCAACCTCAGCCATATCGGCGGACCATGACAGGCGCGCAGGCGAGGGCTACAATGTCAGACAATGCGGAATCGCAGAAACCCGCAACCGGAGCCAATAATGACTGAGGATACGCCCTTCAACGCCGAGTCCATCGCGGGGAAGTTCCTTCTCGATCCCTATCTGGAATGGGCGAATGGCGAGGGCGTGCCTGTTCACCTCGACTTTGGCCACGATCTGCTGGCGCTGGAGACGGCGCCGTGGGATCGCTACGGCGCGCGCGGCTGCTTCGCCCATACCCATGGGCGGGGCGATTTCATGGCCAATTATGTGATCGAGGTTGATCCGGCGGCAAAGACGCGGCCGGTGAAACATCTCTACGAAGCCTTCTTCTATGTGCTTGAAGGCTATGGCTCGACCATGGTCTGGCTGCCCAATGGCGAAAAGCGCTCCTTCGAATGGGGGCCCAAGGCGCTGTTCGCAGTGCCGCTCAATTGCATGTACCAGATCTTCAATCATTCAGGCCGCGAACGGGTGCGCCTGTCCTGCACCAATGACGCGCCGCTGACCCTGAACCTCTATCACAACGTCGATTTCGTGTTCGACAACCCCTTCACCTTCCCCGAGCGCTCGGGCCTCGCCAGTTATTACGAAGGCGAAGGCGAGCATACCCCCGTGCATCGCGGCCTCAATGTCGCGACGCTGAATGTCTGGGAGACGAACTTCATCCACGACCTCACCAGCTTCAAGCTCTATGAGCTGAACGCACGCGGCAAGGGCTCGAAGAACGTTTCCTTCGTGCTGGCTGACGGCACGATGCACGCACATACGTCCGAGATTCCGGCTGGACGCTACAAGAAGGCGCATCGCCATGCGGCGGGCACTCACGTTCATGCGGTGGATGGCGAGGGCTATACGTTGCTCTGGCACGAGGGCGACAGCGAGTTCAAGGAATTGCCCTGGCGCCATGGCGTCATGTACACGCCGCCGTTCTGGATGTTCCACCAGCATTTCAATACCTGCGATACGCCTGCGCGCTATCTGGCTTGCAGCCTTGGCAGCCGTCGCTATCCCTTCATTGCACTGCGTCGGCGCAGCGCAGAGGGCGGCGGCGCGGTCTCGATTCAACAGGGCGGCCGCCAGGTCGAATATGAGGATCAGGATCCCCGCATCCATCGCAAGTGGCTGGAGGCTATCAAGGAGACCGGCGTCGCATCGCAGATGGGCGATCTCTTCAATGAGCCTGCGATCATGGCGCTTGATCAGTCGAAGTTGACGGGCGTCATCAGCACACCGCGCTCGACCGGCCCCGCGATCTGACGAACGCATGACCGAGAACCTGAGCCAGAGCTTGCCGCCCCTGCCCAGCGGAGCGCGCAAGCCGCTGCTGCATCGCTTGCGCATGTCGCGGGTGAACGCTTGGCTCGTTGCGGGGCCAAGCCTTTTGATCGCCCTCGGGGTTGGCGAATATTTCCGCCGTTTTGAAGGCTCAGGGCCAAACCTCATCTGCACCGCTGCGATCACACTCGCCCTGTGGGCGACGCTTGTCATGGCGACGCGCCGAGCGCTCGCCTCCACCATCCTGATCGGCGCGATGATCGCCTTCATCGCTGGCGTGGCCTTTGTTAAACGCTCGCTCGAAAAGATGGCGTTCCATGCTTACGATCTTTATTTCTACTTTCCCGACGGACGACTGCTGGCGCATCTGTGGACCAGCCACCGCGCTTTTTTGATTGCGGTGATCGCGGGCGCTTTTGCGACGCTGGCGGCGGTGATCATCGCCTGGCGTCTTGAACAGGTGCGGCTGCGGCGTCTCCACGCGGCATACCTTTGCGCGATTTGCATCATTGTTGGCGCGGCGGCCTCGCTTGAAAAAATCGAACGGCGGCATACGCAATTTTATTGGGAGGACTTATTCGTCTCCTCTTTTTATGGCTCTTGGCCGGAGACTTTGGAAACGCTTGTGCGCGGGCAAATGATGGAGACGGCCTCTGCCGCCTCGCATCGCCCTCCGCTCCTGACCATGGCGCAGCAAACCTGCGCCCCAACGCAAAAACCACCGCATATAATCCTCATTCACGAGGAATCAGTTTTTCCGCCCGCGATATTTCCGCAGCTCAACTATGACAAGCGCCTCGACTCCATGTTCAAGTCGTTTGACGGACGCATGCGCCGCATGCGGGTCGAGACCTATGGAGGGGCCTCGTGGCTGACGGAATTCTCCGTCATGACGGGTCTTTCGTCGCGGTCCTTTGGCGGCATACGGAACTTTTTGCAGACCTATATGGTCAACCGCCTCAGCGACACCCTGCCCCAGACCCTAAGCCATTGCGGCTATCGCAATGTGCTGTTCTATCCGATGCTGAAAAGCTTCATCTCCAGCGCGCCTTTCTATAACTCGGTGGGCATCAAGGAGATCTTCGACGCCAAGGACCAACAGGCGCCCACGGCTTTTGAACGGGACCGCTTCTATTTCGGCAATGCGCTTAACAATCTTGAGGCGCATGTGGCTGCATCGAAGGCGCCGCTCTTCACCTTCGTCGAGACCATGTCGACCCATTGGCCCTATCACGTGACCTTCTTCCCCGAAGAACATGTTCCGGGTGGCGGCGAGGGCGTCGACGCCGAGATGAACGAATTCCTGCGCAGACTATGGCTATCGAAAACCGACCTTGAAGACATGCGCGCGCAACTGGCGACGCGTTTCCCCAAGGAGCGCTTCCTCATCGTCCATTATGGCGACCACCATCCGGTCGCCACGCGCCGGTTACTGGGTTTCGCAGCGGACCTTGAATCCGAAGACGTGGAGCTTGCGCCGGACTCGCCCGGCTTCATCACTTATTTCGCGATGCAGGGCGTAAACTTCACACCGCGCCCCCTGCCCCTGATCGATCCGGTTGACGTCGCCTATCTGCCGGCGCTGATCCTCTATGCGGCAGGTCTGCCGCTTCCAGACAGCGACGTGGAGCGTCTGCGGCTGATGAAGCAGTGTAACGGGCGCTATTATGACTGCGAAGACCGCGAGGAAATCCTCGACTTCCACCGCAGGCTCATCGAGGCGGGAATGCTGAAGCCCAGATGAGGCTCAGAAATTATAGACCTTCCAGGCATAGGCCCAGGTCTCGGTCAGCACCCGTGGTCCGGTGCGCAGCTTGCATGTCATGGTCGTCATCTCGGTCGGATGAACCTCGATATCGAGCATCACGCGGAAGCCGCCGGCGGCGGGGTTCGGCACAAGAAACTGCCGGAAGATCTTGCCATTCACGGCGCTCGCCACAATCTCGACAGCGCCGGGCTTGGCCAGATGGAAGGCGAGGTCGCCGCCCGTGAAATCAATCATGAAGCGACGTGTGTTGCGCCCCACCGCCTCGCCAGCGCCCAAAGCATAAGCGGGCGCGGAGAACGTGTTCAGCGTATAGCCCAGCGAATGCAGCTTCAGCCCGTCGGTGAGCGAACGCATGCGGTAATTGAAGCTGAACGGGCTCTTAGCGTCCGCAGGCTCATTGGGCACGAAGGCGACGATGATATTGTCGAAGGTCTCGTCCTTGGTGGCGAGCTCGATTAGTTCGACACGGCCCTCGCCCCAATCATCTTCCGGTTCGATCCAGTAGCTCGGACGCTCCTCGTAATTGAGCTCGATGTCCTGATAATGCGCGAACTGGCGATCGCGCTGGATCAGCCCATAGCCGCGCACATTTGTCACGGGGAAGTTGTGCACCTCCTGCACCAGAGGATTGTGTAGGGGACGCCAGATCCATTCGCCATCGTTGGTGTGGATCAGCAGACCATCGGAATCATGCAGTTCGGGACGGAACTCGTCGTATTTATTGCGGTCGTTAAGGTGCCGGTCATTCTCGCCGAGGAAATACATGGAAGTGAGCGGCGCAAGCCCAATGCGGGAGACGGTCTTGCGAGGGAACAGGGTCGCCTCAACCTCGACGGGAGAGTCAGGGCCCGGCTCGAATGTGAATTTATAGGCGCCGGACAACGAGGGGCTGTCCAGCAGCGCGCTGATCGTGATCGTGTTGACGTCGCCGACCGGCGTCTCGATCCAGAACTCGCGGAAGAAGGGAAACTCCTCCTTGTTGTCGAGCAGGCCAGTGCCGATCGACAGGCCACGCGCGGAGAGGCCATATTTCTGGTCACGGCCCAGCCAGCGGAAATAGCTCGCGCCCAGAAAGGATACGAATTCATCCGAGCGCTTGGGATCGTTCAACGGAAAGTGGACACGAAAGCCTGCGACGCCCAGATCGGCCGGAAGAGGCTTCGAAAACTTGACGGAGCCATAATCGAAGAGCTTGGCCACGTTGGCGATGGGCTCTGCCCGGCCGTCGGTGACGAGATTGATCGTCACCGGGCGCTGGAAGAGATGGCCGGGGTGGAAAAGCTGCAACCGGAACTTGCCGCCCTTCTCACCAAGCGGGGACTTGTCGGCCCGGAAGCGGATTTCGCGCCACCTGTCGAAATCAAGCCGCGCGAGCTCTTCGGGAAGCGCGACGGTGGTGGCGCTATGCTCCTGAGAGGACAATTCGCGGGCGCGCTTCAACACATCCTCGAACCCAAAGGCCGAAGGCCTTTCGGAGCCAGGCTTGTCGGCGCCTGCTTTGGCGGCCCCACCCTGCGCAAGGACTGGACGCCGCAGCCCAAGGCTGGCGGAGGCGGCGAACAAGGCGCCAAGAAGCGCGCGACGGGAAAAACCGATCATGGAGAATCTGTGCTTGAGAATCGAACTTCGGAGGAGATTTCGAACATATTGCTCAGTTTTATGCCCCCTCCCACGCGGGCGGACTATATCGACAAGCAGAAGCAGGCGCCAGCGACCGAACCCAAAATCTGGAGCGACGTTTGAAGCAATGCGCGGAAAAGCGCGGGAGCGGCGAAACCCTCTTTGGGGTGCTGCTTTATTCCTATCAGCGGCGGGTTGCGCGATCGACCAACCCAAGCTTATTGTGCAATGCAATATAATCCTCATCCTACCCGGAGAGTTGCATGTCCCTCGCATCCCGCAACGCCATCGTCACCGGCTCCACGAGCGGCATCGGCCTCGCCATCGCGCGGGCCTTCGCCAAGGAGGGAGCCAATGTCATGATCAACGGCTTCGGCGAGGCCGGAGCCATCGAGAAGGAGCGCTCTGGGATCGAGCAGGAATTCGGCGTGAAATGCCTTTACGACGCCGCCGACATGTCTAAGCCCGCCGAAATCGCGGCCATGGTGCATGACGCAGAGAGCAAGCTGGGTTCGGTCGATATTCTCGTGAACAATGCTGGCATCCAGTTCGTCTCGCCCATCGAGGACTTCCCCGTCGACAAATGGGACCAGATCATCGCCATCAATATGTCCTCGGCCTTCCACGCCATTCGGGCCGCCGTGCCCGGCATGAAGGCGCGCAAATGGGGCCGCATCATAAACACGGCCTCGGCCCATTCGCTGGTCGCCTCACCTTTCAAATCCGCCTATGTGACCGCCAAGCACGGTATTGCCGGCCTGAACAAGACCGTGGCGCTGGAGCTCGCCACCTTTGGCGTAACCTCCAACTGCATTTCGCCCGGCTATGTCTGGACCCC
>CANBVC010000194.1 GCA_947372795.1 Beijerinckiaceae bacterium | reverse complement strand
ATTGGCGACGAGGGATGCGGCGCCCGCGCCTGCGATAGGGAGCGCCTCGACGCCGAGCTGGCGGATCAGCATGGCGGCGTCGCGGCTTTCGGCGGAAATCTTGCCCCCTTCGGGCTTCAAAGCCGCTTGCCAATGCGCGCCGCGCGCGGTGGCGTCAAAAGTGAGGCTGGCGAGGCGAAGGGGTTCGGCGGCGTCAGAGCGTTGCGCTCTTAAATTGAGGTTCAGCCGTAGGGGCGAGAGCGAGACCGCCCGCGCGGCGAGCCCATCGGCGAGCGTCCCCGGCGCGATCTTTCGCGCGAAGGCCGCGAGATCGACGAGGCGCTCAGCGTCAACGCGCACATCAAGCGCGCCTTCCCTACCGCTCAAGGCGCCGGAAGCCGTCACATCCGCTCCGCCAAGGCCCGAGATGGAGAGATTTTCGAGGCGCAGCCCCGCGCGGTCCTGCAGGAGCTTGAGGCGGATGCGTCCGGCGTCGATCACACCCTCGCCAAAGCGCGCCACGCGGATCGCCTTGGCGTCGAGAGAGACAGCTACATCCGCCTGAGCCAGCGCCCCGCCGGTCCATGACAGATCGGGCATGCCATCGAGATCGAGCGCATCCGATGACAAATCTGCAAAGAGCCTAGCGCGCTCATCGCCAATGGCGCGGGCGAAGGCTGCGGCGCCCGCGAAAGTGGACCGATCCGCCTTGAGGCTGAGTTTGGGCGCGGCGAAGCCTGCGGACGACCACTCAACAACCGCCGCCGCTTCAACGCTGCGGACGGGAGACGATCGCAAGGCGCCAGCCAATTGCGGCAGAGCGGGCGCGAGCCAATCGCCGAGCCGCGCAAGATCGCGCGCCTCAGCCGCAGCCTGACCCTTGAAGAGCGGCGCCCAGCCGGTCTCCACCTGTCCGTCCAGCATGAGACGCGACCGGCCCGGCCCGGCGCCCGAAAGGCGCAAGGTGATAGGGGCTGCGGGCGCGAGCCGCGCGTCGAGCGAAAGGTCAGTGATGGTTTCGCCGCCAAGATAGGTCGCCGGCGAAGCGAGCGTGATCCGCAGAGGAAAGGGCGCTGCGATGGAACCCAGCAAGACGCGCAGCGCCTCGGGCGAGGCGTCGGTGAGGTTCTTGTCGAGATCGATCTGCCGTGCGCTCAGAGCTAGTTCGCCCTCGGGCGCCGTCCCAACAATGAAACGGGCCGCGCCGCCAAGCACGATGGGCGCAGCCTCAGCGCCAAAGCGCAGCTCCACGGGATCGAGCGCGAGATGGGTCGCTTCAAGCTTGCTGACGCCGACCGCACGCCATGGCGTCGGACGCTTGCCGGACAGAATGAAAGGGCCTTCAAAGCCGGGGCGCGCGCCCAGTAGCAAGGCGCCATCAACATCGATGCGAGGGACGCCTGCGCTCTCGTCGCTGACAAACTTCAGCCTGAGCTTGTCGCCATCCCGCGTCCCCGTGCTGAAGCGGAAACCCACTCGTTCGCCAGCCCGCGCAAATGAGCCTGCGCCGCGAAAGGGACCATTGAGGGAGGCGACCTCCGCCTGAAAGTCGAGCCCAGAAACAGTAACGGCGCCACTCGGCGCTTCAAGCGTAACAGCCCCGCCTCGCACGTCGAGCCGCTCAAACTGAACCTCTGGCAGCGGCGGCAAAGATGGCAAGGCGCCTTCGCCATCAAGCGTCACACGCAGCTGCGGCTGATCAACGCCTGCATCCAGAAAGCGCAGCTCGCCATGCAGAAGCGCCGTCACCGCAAGCTCGAGCCGCACCGCGCCTGTGCGCAGACTGACCGGCCCGCCGTCTCCCAGAGAAACGCCGCCGAGTTCAAGGCGCGGGGTCGGCAGCAGGACGAGACCGATGGCGCCGCGCGTTTCGACTGGCGCGCCAAAGGCTCGTGAAAGTTGCGTCTCGATGAAGGCGCGCTGCTCCGTCCAGTCGATAAACCACGGCCCCACCAGAGCCGCAGTAAGGGCCGCGATGAGGATGGAGGCGAGAATGGTCAGGCTTTCGCGCAAAGTCTGGTCCCGGGCCGCAGTCGCCTACACTCTAGCCTGATTCATGGCGACATCGTGAAGACAGCTGCGAAATGTGGCGGAATGGACCAGCTTCAAGCGCCATGCGCCTGAACGAAACTGTCGAGCACCATCTTGCGCCCGGCCTTGTCGAACTCGACCGTCAGCTTGTTGCCGTCGACAGAAGCGACCGTGCCATTGCCGAACTTTATGTGGAAGACGCGCGCGCCCGGCTCGAAAGCGGAAGCGGCGCTGGACTTCGCCACTAGTTCCCCTTCGATCACCGCAGGCGCCTTGCGCCCGCTCCAGGCCTGAGTGGACTGAGCGGCCTGCGGTCCCTTCGACCATCCGCCTGAGGCGCCCTGCTCGCTGCGGCGCTGTTGCGCCCGTTGCCAGCCAGGGGTCGAATAGGTGGAGGTATAGGAATCCTGATTGGCGAAGCGCGACTGGGCGTAACCGCCATAGCTGACGCCGGTCGCAGCCTCCACCACCTCCACATGGTCGGCAGGGAGCTCGTCAAGAAAGCGCGAGGGGATCGTCGTCTGCCACATGCCGTGGATGCGGCGATTGGTGGCGAAATAGATCTTCGCCCGGCGCTTGGCCCGGGTTACGCCGACATAGGCGAGGCGGCGCTCTTCTTCGAGGCCCGCGCGGCCGTTTTCATCGAGCGAGCGCTGATGCGGGAAAAGCCCCTCTTCCCAACCCGGCAGATAGACCGTTTCGAATTCAAGGCCCTTGGCCGCATGTAGCGTCATGATCGACACATGCGCGCCGCCCTCGCGACTATCGACGTCCATGACCAGCGAGATATGTTCGAGGAAGCCGCCGAGGTCGGGGAACTCCTCCATGGAGCGCACGAGCTCCTTGAGGTTTTCAAGGCGCCCCGCGGCGTCAGCCGATCGATCATTGCGCCACATATCGGTATAGCCGGATTCCTCAAGGATAGTTTCGGCAAGCTCGCTATGACGTGTGTTCTCGACTAGTGAAGACCAACGCGCAAAATCCGTGACCAGCGCGCGCAAGGATCCACGCGCCTTCGGCTTCAGCTCCTCAGTCTCGACGATCACCCGCGCGGCCTGCATCAGCGGAATGCGGGCGCTGCGGGCGTAATTGTGCAGGCACTGGAGGGTGGCGTCGCCAAGGCCGCGCTTCGGCGTATTGAAGATACGCTCAAAAGCCAGATCGTCCGCGGGCTGGGCGATGCAGCGAAGATAAGCCAATGCATCGCGAATTTCGGCGCGCTCATAAAAGCGCGGACCGCCGATGACGCGATAAGGCACGCCCAGCGTGATGAAGCGTTCTTCAAATTCGCGCATCTGGAACGAGGCGCGCACGAGAATGGCGACCTCATCGAGATTGGCGCCCTTGCGCTGCAGCTGCTCGATATCTTCGCCGATGGTGCGAGCTTCTTCTTCGGAATCCCAGATACCGGTGACAGTCGGCATCTCGCCATCCTCGCCATCGGTGAACAGGGTTTTGCCGAGGCGTCCGCCATTATGGGAGATGAGATGCGCGGCGGCGGCAAGGATATGGCCGGTCGAGCGATAGTTGCGCTCAAGGCGGATCACCTTGGCGCCGGGAAAATCCTTGTCGAAGCGCAGGATGTTATCCACCTCCGCGCCGCGCCAGCCATAGATGGACTGATCGTCATCACCCACGCAGCAGACATTGCGCCTACCCTGCGCGAGCAAGCGTAGCCAGAGATATTGAACAGTGTTGGTGTCCTGATATTCGTCGACGAGAATATAGCGGAGGCGCTCTTGAAACTGCGTCAGCACATCGGGATGCTCGCGCATCAGACGCAAGCTCTCCAGAAGCAAATCGCCAAAGTCGACGGCGTTCAGCGTTTTCAGCCGCGCCTGATACATCTCATAGAGCTTGCCGCCCTTGCCATTGGCGAAGGCCCCGGCTTCCCCGGGAGGCACGCGCGTGGGATCAAGGCCGCGATTTTTCCAATTGTCGATCTGATGGGCGAGCGCCCTTGCGGGCCAGCGCTTGTCGTCCACATCCTCCGCCTGCAAGACTTGCTTCAGCAAGCGGATCTGATCGTCCGTGTCGAGAATGGTGAAGGTGGATTGCAGGCCCACGAGTTCGGCATGGCGGCGCAGGATCTTCGCGCCGATGGAGTGGAAGGTGCCAAGCCAGGGCATGCCCTCGGCGCCCGGCCCGATGAGGGCGCCGATGCGCTCCTTCATTTCGCGCGAGGCCTTGTTGGTGAAGGTGACCGCGAGGATTTGGTGCGGGCGGGCGCGGCCTGTGGCGATGATATGGGCGATGCGGGTGGTGAGCACGCGTGTCTTGCCAGTGCCAGCGCCAGCCAGCACCAGCACCGGCCCGTCCATGGCCTCGACCGCTTCGCGCTGCTCGGCATTGAGGCCTTCCAGATAACGCGGCGCCCCGGCGGCGCCAGCAAGGGCGCGCGCTGCTATGCCTCCGGCGCGCGGCGCAGGCGCAATGGCGAAATCGGGCTCGTCAGCGTCAGACAGATCAAAGGGATCGGACAAGGGAGAGCGGCTCCGGGCGAGAACAGAATAAGAATCTTCTACGCTGATGCGCGCCCGCTGGCCACCCCTGAATGCCCCTTAGGGGGTTGGATCAACGGCCAAAAGCGCCCCCGCCAGAAGCTTCGCCACATGCGCCTGCCCGGCGGCGTTGTGGTGACAGGCGCCCCCTCGCAGCTCGTTGGCGGCGAGTTCGGCGTCCGTGTCCGCCCCGCGATAAAGGCCCCGGCCCGGATCGGGTAGGCTTCGCTGGGTCTGGGCAACTGGATTGTCCGGCCTCCACGCAGGATCGCACCGTGTCGTGATCGAGACGAAAACGGGCGCGTTCATACCCTGTCCCCGCCAACGGCTGAGCAATGTGTCGAAACGGCTCCGATAATCGGCGGCGCTCACGCCATCGTCGGCATCTGTCTCGCCCTGATGCCAGATGGCGTGGGTGACCTTGTAGCGCCTCTGCACGGAGGCCAAAGCCTGATGCAGCACGGGTGCAAGATCGCCCTCGACCCAGCGGGCGATCCCGGTTCCTCCAACCGCCACGGGCGCCAGCACCACGCGGTCAAATCGCCCCGAGCGGATCAGCTCGTCCGCCATAAGCGAAAGGCTCTCGCCTTCATCTGAATTGGCGCCAAGCAGCGGCGAGGCCGCGATGGAGCACGCGCCATCAAAGAACGCCACCACATGGTCGCCGAAAGCCGTCGTCTGACGCTTCTCGCCGAAATTAGCGACATTGGACTGGCCCGCGACAAAGACCACCGCCGTGCGCGGGTTCTGCGGCGGACAGGCGACCGTCGTTTTCCCCGGATAAAATGTGAGGCGGCCGAAAGGATCGACTGCCCGCTGCGCAGATGTGGCGAAAGGAGCGAGCGTCCAGGCGCAGATGAGCACGGCGATGAGGAGCAGAACTCTGCGCAGCATGTCAGAGCCCCGTCACAAATTTCGCCATGACGACGATCATCGCGATCTGCATGAGGCCCTGAAAACCGACGAGGTAGACATAGCTTTTCAGGAGACGTCCGATGCGCTCGCGGTCGGGCACAGGCTTGCGCAGCTCCAGATAGACGCGAACGTTGGTCGGCAGGAGAATGCCGAGCCCCTGCACGGTCAATATCATTATGATGATCAGCGCCGCCAGCACCCAGCCATATTGCGGCCAGGGCGTATCGAGAAAGCCTAGCTGTTTGGCATGAAACCAGCCCGTTGTTCCCGTGATGATCGCGAGCGTGGGCATGAGAAACAGGGTGCGCGGGACGAGCCGCATCGTCACCGCGCGTCGCGCCTCAAAAGGCGCCGAACGCAGAGCGGGCCCAACGAAGAAGCCCATGAACAGATCGATGCCCGTCCACAAGACCCCGGACATCACATGCATGAAGTTCAGCGCGAAGGGATCGTCGAGCTTGATGACGACGACCATGAGCACAAGCAAACCCGCATAGCCCGCCACATGCCACGAATTGACGGAGGGGGCGGCGTCCTGCGGCGCTTCGATGGCTTGCGGCATGAATTATCCTGTGGCGACGGGCGTGGTATGATGGCGCGGAGCTCCAGCCCAAGCGAAGCGCTATGTATACAGTAACCCCAAACGACGTCATCACCTTCTGGCTAGAAGCCGGCCCGGCGCTCTGGTTCGAGCAGAACCGCGATTTCGATGCGCGCCTGCGCTGGGAATT
>CANBVC010000193.1 GCA_947372795.1 Beijerinckiaceae bacterium | reverse complement strand
GCCTTTCGTGGCGGGCTTGGCATTCGCCGCGAATATCTGAACCTTCAGGACGCGCGTTTTTCCATCCGCTCGACGAAACATATCATCGCGCCCAATGGGGCATCCGATGGCGGCAAGGGGCGCACGGGCGATATCGTCGTGAACGCCGGCCGCGAAGGCGAAAAGCGCCTGCCTACGCGCTATGCGGATTATCCGTTGAAGGCGGACGACGTCTTCTGTCTCGACACGCCCGGTGGCGGCGGTCTGGGCGACCCGCGCCAGCGCGATCCTGCCAAGGTCGTGGCCGATGTCAATGAGGGATATGTGACGCCGGAGGCGGCCTTGCGCGACTATGGCCTGACGCTGGTGAAAAAGGGCCGCACATACGAGCTGGCCTGAGAGCCGCCATCAAGAAAAAATGAAGACCCGCTGCTCTACAAAGCCTGCGAATAAGATAGACTGCAAACGTCGCGCCCAAGAGCCGACGACGAGGGAGTAAAGGCATGACGGCTCGCATTGATCGACGCAGCTTCGCAACGCTGGCCGGCGCCAGCCTGCTGTCAGCGCCCTTCGTCTCGCGCGCATCGGCGCAGGCGCTCATGCCGATCAAGGTCGGGTATGATGGCTTCTCCATGACGACCTCGCCCATGAACTACGCGTTTCAGAAGGGCCTTTTCCGCAAGCATGGGCTCGATCTCACCATGGTCTATATCGACGCGGGCGTGACGCTTACGCAGGCGGTCATGGGCGGCTCTGTCGATATCGGACAGAACGGCTATACGCCTGCGGCGGCGGCGGCCGTGCAGGGCGGCGACATCGTCTTCATCGGCGGCATTTCCAACAAGCTGCCCTTCCAGCTCATCGTGAAGTCCGAAATCAAGACGGCGGCTGATCTCAAGGGCAAGAAAATCGCGATCTCGCGGCTCGGGTCTTCCTCGGATACGGCGGCGGGCTTTTCGGTCGCCCATCTTGGCCTCAAGCGCAGCGATGTGACGCTTTTGCAGCTTGGCGGCGAGGGCACGCGCACGGCGGCCATGATGAGCGGCCAGATTGACGGCTCCATGGAGCAATTGCCGCGCAGCGCAGAACTCGAAGAGACCGGCAAATTCCATATGCTCGTCGATTGCACCGTTGTGGCGGGCGATTATCCCAACACCGCCTATGTGGCGCGGCGCTCCACCGTGAAAGCGAAGCCCGAACTCATCAAGCGCTTCATGGCCGCCATGGGCGAAGGCATCCACGCCTATAAGACCACCAAGGTCGAAGCGCTGGAATCAAGCGCCGCCTTCCTTAAGACGCCTAACAATCATTCGCTTGAACTGACTTATGACAGCTTCTCGAAAAACATCTTCCCCGACATTCCCCGCCCCTCGATGGCTGGCATTCAGCTCGTGCTGGATGAAATGAAGGAGAAGCTACCCGCAGCAGGAAATGTGAAGCCGGCTGACATCTCGGACACAACCGCGCTCGACGAGCTTGAGAAGGAAGGCTTCTTCGCGAAGCTTGCAAAGTGAGCCACATGCCGCTCGACATGATGGACAAAGCGCATGACGCGCGCGCAGTGAAGCTCTCCGCGCGTGGCGTGCGGATCGACTTCTGGAATGATCGCATCAAGCGCAATCTGCGTGTGCTTGATGGCGTTGATCTTGACGTTCGCGAAGGCGAGCTGCTCGCCATCGTTGGTCCCAGCGGCTGCGGCAAGTCGACCTTTCTGGGCGCGGTGGACGGGCTTGTGAAAATGCGCGCGGGCGAGATCCGCGTGGATGATGTTCCCGTCGACAAGCCCGGCGCCGATCGCGCCATGGTGTTCCAGCAGGACTCGCTATTTCCCTGGCGCACGGTGCTTCGCAACATCAGCTATGGCCTCGAATTGCAGAGGCGGCTTTCAAGCGGGGAAATCCGCGACAGGGCGACGAACCTGCTTGAACTCGTGGGGCTCAAGGGCTTTGGTGAACATTACCCCCATGAATTGTCCGGCGGCATGCGCCAGCGCGTGAACATCGCGCGTGCGCTGGCGACGGACCCTGAGTTGTTGCTGCTTGACGAGCCCTTCGCGGCGCTCGATGCGCAAACGCGCGAGTTCATGCAGGTGGAGCTTTTGAAAATCCTCGCCCGCGCCAAAAAGACGGCGCTGTTCATCACCCATCAGATCGACGAAGCGGTGTTCCTGGCCGATCGCGTGGCGGTTTTCTCGGCGCGGCCGGCGCGCATCAAGGCCATCGTGGATGTGGACTTGCCGGGCCAGCGCACGCTGGAGACCAAGCTGCAGCCGCGCTTCCGCGATCTGCAGGAGCGCATCTGGCGCCTCATCGAGGAAGAGGCCGAACGCACCGGCCTTTTGACCTCCACCGTGGGAGCATGACGTGACCAGCGTGACGCAAGATATCGTCGAGGACGACGCGCAGGGTGGTCCAAGCCGCTCGCTCTGGGCGCGCCACGAAAACTCACTGCTCGGCCTCTTCGCCGTGACAGCCTTCATGCTGTTCTGGGAATTCTCCGTTCTCTATGGCTGGGTGAACCCGCTCTTCACCAGCTCGCCCTCGCGCATCATCAAGGCGGGCGCCGCCATGGTTCGCGATGGGTCGATCTGGAACGACCTCGCCGTCAGCGGCATCGAATTCGGGCTAGGCTATGGGCTCGCGGTGATCGTGGGCGTGCCGCTGGGCATTCTCATGGGCTGGTACAGACGCTTCAACGCGCTGCTCGAGCCCTTCGTGAACGCGCTCTACGCCACGCCGCGCATCGCGCTCATGCCGCTGATCATCATCTGGTTCGGCGTCGATATGAGCGCCAAGGTGGCGATCATCTTCCTGTCGACCGTCTTCCCCATTCTCGTAAACACGATGACGGGCGTGCGCACCATCGATCGCGATTTCATCAAGGTGGCGCGCTCGTTTGGCGCGAGCGACGGTCAGCTCTTCGCCACCGTCGCCCTGCCCTCTTCGGTGCCCAATCTGCTCACTGGCCTGCGGTTGGGGCTTGGCCACGCGCTGATCGGCATCGTGGTCGGTGAAATGTATGGGGCCTCGGCTGGCATCGGCTACATGATGCAAACTGCCGGCGCGACTTTCCAGACGGACCGGGTGATGGTGGGCATCATCATCATCGCGGCGGTCGGCATGGCGTTGACGCAGGGCCTCAAGATGATCGAAAACAGATTCGAAATGTGGCGCGTCGACCATCGCGGTTGAGCCCAGCAAGCCATCAACACGGGAGAACGCCATGAAATTCGCAGATCAGGTCGCCATCGTCACCGGCGCGGGCCGCAACATCGGGGAAGACATTTCCAAGCTGCTCGCCTCCCACGGCGCGACCATCGCGGTTGTCGATCTCGATCAGGGCCGCGGCGAGAAGGTCGCCGCCGATATCGTGGCGGCTGGCGGCAAGGCCAAGGCCTTCGTCTGCGACGTCTCAAGCGAAGACGACATTCTGAAATGCGTGGCCGACGTCGTCGCCGCTTTCGGGCGCATCGACATGCTCGTCAACAACGCCGCCATCTCAGATAACAAGAACATGTTCGACCTCACTACGGCCGAATGGAACCGCGTGCTGGCGATCACTCTCACCGCTCCCTTCGTCCTGACGAAGGCTGTAGCGAAGGCGATGATCGCGGGCGGGCACGGCGGGCGTATCGTCAATGTGAGCTCGACCTCCGGCTACTATGGTCGCGACCGCGCCACCGCCTATACGGCGGCCAAGGGCGGTGTGGTGAACCTGACGAAATCGCAGGCCATCCAGCTTGCGCCCCACAAGATCCGAGTCAACGCCGTGGTGCCCAACAAGATCGGCTCGCCGGTGGGCAAGGACTCCTTCGACCCGACCCGTCCCGTGGTCAATCTGGTCGGACGTCCGGGCGTTCCCGAGGACCTCGCCAACGCGGTTCTCTTCCTGCTGTCAGAGGAATCCTCCTTCATCGTGGGGACGGCGCTGTTCGTGGACGGCGGCTGCACCACCCTGATGCCGGGCAACACCTGAAAAAGGCTCGACATAAAAAGGCTTGCCTCACGGCCTTGTGAAAGGCTGTCTGCTTTGCGAATATCGCGCCGGAAAACAATCTGGCGCGATAGCGCCAAGGGCAGGAGCTACCTGGAATGCATGACGCGCCGCACGAGGCCTTCAGGGTCATCAAGGATCTCGAATTCGTAAAGCGCGGCGACGTCGCCATCGCCGGCGATCTCTACCTGCCTTCCGACAAACCCAACGCCCCTGTGATCGTCGCTGTCCATGGCGGCGCCTGGCAGCGCGGCGGGCCCAAGAGCTATGGGCGCCTTGGCCCCTATTTCGCCAAACATGGCATCGGCGTTTTCGCCGTGACCTATCGTTTCGCGCCCAAGAATCTCTACCCCAACGCCGTGCATGACGTGCGCGCCGCCGTGCAGTTCCTGCGCGCCAAGGGCGCGGGGCTTGGGATTGATGTGAACCGCATCGGCATCATGGGCGATTCGGCAGGCGGACATCTCGCCTCACTGGTGGCGCTGGCGGGCGACCGGCCCGAATTCGCCAATCAGGCTGAGGACGCCTATCCCGGTGTCAGCACCGCCGTGAAGGCCTGCGTGCCCGTCTATGGCATCTATGACCTCGTGGCCCAGTGGGACTTCGACCAGATCCTCGCGCCAAAGGGCAATCTGGCGGAGATTTTTCTGGGCTTCAGCGCGCTGGAGGATCGGTTCGGCTACCACCGCGCCTCGCCCATCAATTATGTGACCAAGGCGTCAAACAACATCGCCTTCTTCATGGCTTGGGGCCAGCGCGACGACATCGTGGACCCCAAGACCCAGTCCGAGCAGATGCTGGCCGCCCTCAAGCGCGCGGATTACTTCGTGCGCACGGTGACAGTGGACGCCGGGCATTTCTGGATAAGCGAGCCTTTGGACGAGCCGGGCAGCTTCCCGGCCTTCGTGGCGCCGCGTATCCTGCGTTTCCTGCAGGAAAAACTTTAAAATAGAGGCCCTTCGCCACTAAGGTCGCGTTGTCCTTGTGGTAATCACTTGCTATTAATCCTTGCCCACTCCTAAGTGGGCAAGGATACAAAACCAAAAATAAGAATAATCAGGTCGATGTCCGGGTAGGGGGAAACCATGGATCAACCGCTCTCCATTGAGACGCAGGTCAGCTCGAGCCTCTGGCTGATGATGAGCAGCGTGGCGACACGGTTCGGGCGCGAAACCCTGCGCGGGCTCACAGGCTGCAAAATCGGCATGCAGGGCGCGCGGGTGCTGATTCATCTGCTTGAGCAGGAAGGACTGCGCTGCTCCTCGCTGGCGAACGCCGTTGGTCTTGAGGCGACGGCGCTTTCCCATCTCATGCGTTCACTGGCGAGCCAGGGCCTGATACAGCGCGCCCGCGCGAGCCGCGATCAGCGTGGCGTGGAGGTCTCCCTGACAGACAAAGGCCGCGACGTGGCCCGGCGATGCAGGGACGTGAACGCCCGGACGGAGCATCTGCTAGTGGCGGGCCTCGACATGAGCGACGTGCAAAATCTGCAAGCCATCTTGTCGCGCATGAGCGCCAACCTTGAAACAACCGACACTGAGGCCTGACGGCCTTAGATTGCTGCCTTGGCGAAAAGCTGGACGATGTTGCCTTCGGGATCCCTGAAAGCCAACACGCTGCCGTGGGCGCCCATATCGCGTCGCTGGATGATCGTGCAACCGGCTTCAGCGAGCTTCGCCTCATAGGGCGCGAGATCATCGACTTCGAGCGCGGCGACGGCGCCGCCTTCGAGGCTGGCGGATTCTTCGGGGGAACTCAGGGCGAGGCTCACATTGCCGCCATCGAATTGGGCCCAGCGCGCGCCGTCGCGAAACTTCAGCTTAAGGCCGAAAACAGTCTCATAAAAAGACGCCGCCCGATCCATATCCTTGACCGTGTAATAGACGCTCTGAACCCGCTTGAACACGTTACTCTCCACCTGTTTGCCGCAGACACCATTGAGCCCGGCTCAGGTGATGACGTCAACTGGCGGCGGTAGCGGATAACGCCTCGAATGGCTTTGGGCCGCTGTGAAGGCGCATATAAACTGCTATAAGAAAGCATAGGCGCATCCGGCGCCGCTGGAGGATTACGCCGACATGTACAAGAAAATTCCCGTCATCGCGCTAGAGGAACATTATTGGGATCACGAGCTTGCGGCGCAGCTGCAAGGCGCGGAAGGAACGCGCTCCAGCGACATGCTGCAACGGCTCTATGATC
>CANBVC010000192.1 GCA_947372795.1 Beijerinckiaceae bacterium | reverse complement strand
CACGAAGCGATGCAGCACTGCGCCTGATGATAAAAACGCGCCGTGATCATCTGGCCACGGCGCGGTTTGTTTCAGGACTTGTTGGAGTCGCTATCTTCGGTCGCAGGAGCTGCGGCTGCGGCGTCAGCCTTGGCGCGGCGCAGTTCCGCCGAGGTTTGGCCAGCGAGGACCGCCTTTTCGGGGAAGCGCGAGAAAAACCGGTTCTCGGCCTTCGCTAACGTGCCGCCCTTGCGACCCGCCTTTGCGGCGAACTGCGGGTCTTGCGAGAAGGCGCGCTTTTCGGGGGGGACGGAACGCCCGCCCATGGCGGCGATGGCGCGGCGGCGCTCAGGCGAGAGCGCAGCAAGGCCGCGTTTGCGCTTCGGCGGGTCTTCGGAAGATTCTGTCATGCCCTGTCTCCGGGATTTCTACATGAGCCGGGCTATGGGATAACAGTTGCTGTGAAAGCGTTTCGAAATGAGTGTTACGTTTCCATTATATTGCTAAGTCTGCGTTGGGTTTTTGCGGAAACCTTTTGGACTCACCGTTCGCCAAAAGAAAATGACGGGGGATTTATTTCTGCAGAAGCATTTTTCTTAAGCTGACCAGCCAGCGTCGCTGTCAGGCGTCCTGATGTTGGAGAAGCTCCGGAGCACCAGGTGTAGGGATGCTAGCTACGCCGGCAATCGACGCTGGCTGAATCTTCAAAAGGGATTTCAGTACTTTACGAATACCAGCGTACAGTTCTTCCTCCATGAAGGGCTTGCCGAGAACGAGATCGAAGCCGCTCGCCCTGATTCTTTCGACATCGTCGTCCAAAACCTGCGCGGTCAGAGCGATGAGCGGGAGGTCAGCGGCTGGATGGCGTGAGGCTCGCAGGCTTTCGGCGGCCTCAAGGCCATCCATCACGGGCATCTGAACATCGAGGATGGCGAGGTCGTAATCATTCTTCAGCAATGCATCAAGCGCCGTCCTGCCATTCTCATAGTCATCCACTTGATGGCCTTGTCGACTAAGCATCATGCGCAACAGCATGCGCGAGGAGGGCGCATCTTCCGCGACAAGAATGCGTAGTGGGGGAAGCGGCGTCTCGGCGCCGATGGCGGCGACCGGTTCTTCCTCAAGTAGATTGCCGGAGACAAGTGGGATTTCAACGTGGAACGTGGTTCCCTCTCCAAGGCGACTTTCATATCCGATGTCGCCACCCATCAGATTGACGAGCCGGCGACTGATCGCCAGTCCGAGTCCCGTGCCCGATGTGCGAAGCCGGCCCGAGGAAGAGGCCTGTTCGAAAGGCTCGAAAATACTCGCGCCTACGCTTGGTGCTATGCCCTCGCCGCTGTCTGACACTTCGAAGTGAATCATATTCCCCTTTGTCACAGCGAACAGGCGAATTTCGCCCGACTGCGTGAACTTGGCGGCGTTGCTGACAAGGTTGAGGAGCACCTGCTTCAGGCGGCGAAGATCCGCTATGATATGAATGGGCGTGTTGGGCTCAAGCACGAAGCTCGCCGTCACCGGCTTGTCCTTGGTCAGTATCGAGGCCGTTTCAATCAGTTCTTCAAAGAGTTTGCGGATGATGATCTTGCTTGGGTGCAACGTCACGCGGTCCGCCTCAAGGCGGGTGAAGTCGAGAATGTCGTCGACGATGTCGAGCAGGTGGCGGCACGATTGATTGATGAGCGTTGCGATATGTTTTGGTTCTTCCTCCATCGTGGTCTTGCCCAGAACCTGAGCAAACCCATTGATGGCGTTGAGCGGCGTGCGAAGCTCATGGCTCATCGCGGCGAGGAACGAGGACTTTACCTTTGCTGCCCGATCAGCAATTTCTGCGAGCTGCTTCATTTTTTGGGCCTGAGCCTCAATCTTCCTAGTATGCCGCAAAAGAGCGGCTTCGCGGCGACGTGACTCGCTGATGTCAGCGCCATAGATGACGGTTTCGCCAATAGGCGTCTGGCTGCTTTCCAGCCTGAACCAGCGCCCGTCGCCGACGTTGAATTCGTTATGACGCTGAGGCTCATGCATATGCGTATCGCCCACCAAACGCTGCTTGCGCATTCTGCTGGCAGGGCCGCTTTCCGGCTCCTCGGGGAGATCTGCGTTGTTGCGTAGATAAGCGTTGATCGCCTGCAAATCCGATCCATCGCCCCGTTGATTGAACGATGTCGAAAAGGCGCGATTGAAAGTGGACAGGCGGCCTTCCGCATCATAAATGGCGAAGCCGTCCTTTATAACGTCGAGCGCCGAGGCCAGACGAATTTCCGCAGCGCTCGCGCGCTTCTCGTTGATCCGGCTGGTGTACATGGCCAGCATCAGGACGATGCTGGTCACCAGAATGATCGAGGAGATCAGCGCCCCGGTCAGGTAGGATTCACGGCGTCGCTGTTCAATTTTCGCCCCGATAGCAGCAGTCGAATAGCTGGCGACCGCGATGAGCGGCTTGTCCATCGTCTTTGTGAAATGGCTATCGCGCAAACCGCTTCCGCTCTCATACTGAAAGCGTCCGCTAAGACCGTCGCCGATCACCTTCCGTATGGCTTGTTGCGGATATAAACTCGTCAGATCTTGGTCAAGATGGTGAGAACTCGTGCGGATTATTCCGTCAAAACCAAAAAGGCTGACTGCAGGATCCAGAGAGGCGATGCGATCGCCTTTCAGCAGCTCATCCCAAAAAGCGGCGAAATAATAGGGGTTAATCGAGGCGACAAGCACCCCGCGCAGGGAGCCATCGGGTTTTGAAACCTTTCGGGATAAATGGAACACCCAGTTTCGCTGCTCACCGAGCATTGGCTGCCCGATATAAAGGCCGTCGACGTTGTTATCGAGATGCGCGCGAATTTCATCAAGCCGCGATAGATCGGTACTGTCTGGATCAGGACCTTGATCGGTCTCGGTGACCCTCCCGTCCAGCCCGACATAGGTCAATCGGGCTAGCGGCTCGAGGGAAATGACTTTTTTTTCGATCAGCGTGACCAGATGGCTTGAGCCATCCGAAAGCAGATAGCCGCCCATTCGCAGAGTGGCGTCGATCGCGTTGATGGAGTTCGAGACCTGATCTGCGAACAGGGCGCTGGTCTGCTGCAATTCGCGATATGCTGTTTCGTGGATCTCGACAGCAGTACGCGCATTCAATCCAAAGACGACAGACCAGTTGACCATCAAGGACGTGATGCAGGCGAAGATGATCGTATAGAGGGGAAGGCGGCTCGAGTCGTTGTTCTTGGCCCCAGGATAGATCATGCTCGTCATGGCGTCAGCTCGATCTTCTGCAGGCTGTTCGGATGGTGGGTGGGAAGGTAGAGCTCTGGCGCCCTTTCCGCAAAATTTATCTTACATTTGTTGTGAATTAAGCGCAATAATATCCAACATTTGGCCGCAGGCGCCCGGAGCGACGACGTAAGATGACTCATCTTGATAAGGCTTACTTGAACAACATCATATCGCTGCTTGGCTCGGAACAGTTTATTCCGCTCAAGGATCAGTTCATAAGGGACTGCGACGCGGCGAGCGCCGCTCTCGAGGCCGCAGCCGCGAAGGGGGACGAGGCGCAAATCAAAAAACAGGCCCATCTCCTGAAGGGAGTTCTCGCCCAATATGGCGCTCGCCAGGGCGAAGCGATCGCTGCACGGCTTGCGGGTGACCTGCCGTCGAACTGGCGTGACGTCACGCAGGCCCTGCTGCAGGAGATTGCCTCCGTCTGCGAGGAAATGGCCGCCCTGATCGGAGGTTGATGCTCGCGCCTTTGGGCGAGGTTGGAGACTGAGGCTTTCGGCCTCAGTAAATGGCATAGCCGAGGCCGCGGACGTTCTTGATCGTCACGGTAGATCCGGTCTTCTTGATCTTAGAGCGCAGGCGACTGACGAGCACGTCCAGCGCCCGGCTCTGGTCGCTCATACGCGAGCGCCCGATCACCCGCGCCATCTCGGTGCGCTCGACGAATTTTCCGTTATTGGCGACCAGCAGTCGCAGAACAATAAACTCCGAGCTAGTCAGAGGCACGCGGATTTTCTTGTCCGAAATCATCTCTCGCTCGACCTGGTCCACTTCCAGATCACCAAAGACGAGGGAGTTCATGGCGCCCTGGGAGCCGCGACGATTGGCGCCCTTTAATGCAATGCGAATGCGCAACAAAAGCTCGCGCAGTTCGATCGGCTTGATGATGTAGTCCTGCGCGCCTAGTTCGAGCGAGAGCACACGGTCCAGCGCGGTCTCGCGGGCGGAGACGACGATGCAGGGGATCTGGGCGCGGGAGATTGAGGTCAGCAGGTCGAAGGCTTCCCCGTCCTCCAAGCTCAAGTCCAGAAGCACGATGTCAGGCTTGAACAGATCGAGAGAGCGGCGGGCTGCGGCTACCGACCAAGCCATGTCCACCTGCATGGAATTATTACGCAAGTACTCACCGATCATGAGGCGAACCGACTCGCTGTCTTCCACCAGGAGGACGCGTGTTTCGATACGCTTGCCGGCGGCTGCGCGTACGGTCTGGTCGGCGTCCTGCGTGAGGACCTTCTGCGTTTTCGTGTCCATCTGGCTTCTTCTTTCCATCCTCGGCTGGTTTTTAATGCGAAGTGCTTGTACTTGACAATATAAAAAGCCAAAATCAGTTACTTTTCAAATGACCCAGCGTAATATGCACAAGCTCTAGATACATGTGTTTCTAAGATCGCTCAATAGGCTTGCAAAAATAAAGTGCTTACCTAACTTAATCTAAGCTTTGCGCGTCCCGGTTTTCCATCATCCTCGCCGTCTTTTCGCCGCAGTAGGTTCATTTTTGCGCTAACATTTGCAGCCTATATAGCTGCAGCTGCGCTGGGGATGTTTCCAGCGCTATGCGGAGGATGCTCCATGCTGCATAAGTTGTCGATCAGATCTATTCGTTTCGGGGTAGCGTCGGCCGCTCTCGTGAGCGCCCTTGTCGCGCTGGGCCCTACTGAGGCCGCCGCACAATATTACCATCGTAGAGGCTCAAACGCAGGCGCTGTGGCCGCAGGCGTGGTCGGGGGGCTTGCGCTTGGCGCGCTCGCTTACGGGGCCGCCAGGCCTCACTACTATGGCCCGGGGCCAGCTTATGTGGTGGAGGAAGAGCTTCCGCCGCCGCCGCGCCCCCGCTGCTGGTTCGAGCGTGAAGACGTCTGGGACGGTTACGGTTACACGCCCCGTCGCATCCGCGTCTGTCGTTGAGCTGCTCAGGCCTGCCTTAGTAGAAAGCCCCGCGGGATCGCCGCGGGGCTTGTTTTTTCGAGAGGCTGAACCTCAGTCGTTGGAGTAGATGTCGCGGTCCTTGGTCTCTGGCAGGAAGAGCAAGCCGATGACGAAGGTCGTCATGGCGATCACGATTGGATACCACAGGCCGGCGAATATGTTGCCGGTCGAAGCGACGATCGCGAAGGCCGTTGGGGGCAGGAAGCCGCCGAACCAGCCATTGCCCAGATGGTATGGCAGGGACATGCCGGTGTAGCGGATGCGGGTCGGGAACAACTCGACCAGCAAGGCTGCGATGGGGCCGTAGACCATCGTGACGAAGAGCACGAGGATGAACAGGATGCCCATGGCCTTCTGCGCGCGCGCGTCACCCAGAACACCGCCTACAGTCGGCTGCTTCAGAATGGTCGCATCGCCAGGCTTGGGATAGCCAGCGGCCTGAGCCGCAGCCACCAGCGCGGCGCCGGTCTTGTCGGCCACAGCGGTCTCTGTCCCATTCACGGTCGCCTTTAGCTCGGAACCAGCCGGCCCGTTCACCAGATCATAGTGGATGGAGTTGGTGGCCAGCGTGCGGCGCACCACATCGCAGGGCAGGGTGAAGGTGCGCACGCCCACCGGGTCGAACAGATTGCTGCAGTTCGCCGTATCGGCAGTCAGTTGCACCTTTACGGTCTGGGTGGCGTTATACAGCGCCGGGTTCACCGTATTGGCCAGTTCCTTGAAAAGGGTCATGTAGCTGGCTGCGGCGATGAGGCAACCCGCGAGCAGGATCGGCTTGCGGCCAATCTTGTCCGACAACCAGCCGAAGAAGATGAAGAACGGCGTGCCGACCAGAAGCGAGAACGCGATCAGGAGGTTCGCCGTCGTGCCGTCCAGCTTCAGGGTTTGGGTGAGGAAGAACAGGGCGTAGAACTGACCGGTGTACCAGACCACCGCTTGGCCGGCTGTGCCGCCGAACAGGGCGATGAGGCCGATCTTGATGTTTTCCCAACGGCCGAAAGCCTC
>CANBVC010000191.1 GCA_947372795.1 Beijerinckiaceae bacterium | reverse complement strand
GGTTTGGGGGCGGCCTTGGCTTCGTCTTCGCCCGCAAGGCGCACGACGGCGGGATCGACTGAGCCGAAGGCGGGGGCCTTGTCCTTGAGTTCGGCCACGATGCGGGCGGCGAGTTTGGGGCCGACGCCGGGGGAGCGTGCGATCATGGCCTTGTCTTGCGTCGCGATGGTGGTGGCGAGTTCGCCGGGGCCTAGCACGCCTAAAATAGCCAAAGCCACCTTTGAGCCGACGCCCTGCACGCTCTGCAACAGGCGGAACCAGTCTCGCTCGCCATCCGAGGCGAAGCCGAAGAGACGGATCGCGTCTTCACGCACCTGCGTTTCGATGGCGAGGGCGGCGGCTTCGCCGGGCTTTGGCAGCTTTTGCAGGGTGCGCGTCGAACATTGCACCACATAGCCGACGCCATGAACGTCGAGGATCACGAAATCCTCGCCGTAAGAGTCGATGACGCCCTTGAGCTTGCCGATCATGTCGCCCGCCGATTCGATTGAACGTTCATGCTACAGGAGCGTGCGTCGTCTTGCGACCTCACGCCAGCGCGGGGGCGGGGCGCCGTCGCCACAAGATTGCGGCGACCACGGCCAGGTTCACGAGATTCCACAGCACTCCGATGAAGAAGGCGGCGCGGTAGGAGCCGGTCCAGTCGAAGATCATGCCCGACGACCAACCGCCCAGCGCCATGCCAAAAAGGGTCGCCATGATGATGAGGCCGATATGGGCGCCCGCTTTCCCGGCGGGGAAATATTCGCGGACGATGACCGCGTACATGGGAATGATGCCGCCCTGAAAGAGGCCGAAGAGCGCCGAGATCAGATAGAGCGAGTTCAGCCCGTCAAAGAACATGTAGAGCAGCAGGGCGAGACCCTGCGCGCCCGATCCGATCAGGAGGGTCATGAGCCCGCCGATCCTGTCGCAGACGAAGCCCGAGATGATGCGGCTCGCAATGCCCAGCGCCAGCATGATGGAGAGCATCTGCGCGCCCTGCGCCGGGCCATAGCCCAGATCCGCGCAATAGGCGACGAGATGAACCTGCGGCATCGCCATGGCCATGCAACATGCGAAACCCGCCGCGCAGATCAGCGCCAGCAACGCGGCAGGCGGCATGGCGATGATCCCTTGCAAGGGGTTTGGCGCCGTCTTGGCGCTTGCGCCCGCAGGCGGGGCGGCGCGCAGCAAAAAGGCCAGCGGCGCCACCACCGCGATGCAGAGCAAGCCGAGGCCGAAATGGGCCGCACGCCAGCCGTGGGTTTCTATCACGTGCTGGATGATCGGCGGCCACAGGGCGCCCGCCACATAGTTACCGCTCGAGACGAGGGTGACGGCTAGCCCGCGCCGACGCTCGAACCAATGGGAAATATCGGCCATGAGGGGCGAGAAACAGGCCGAGCAGCCAATGCCGAGCAGCCCCTGCGCCAGCGCAAAACTGACGACGCCGACGGAGAGCCCCGCCAGCCCATAGGCCAGCGCCATGATCGCCGCGCCGCCCAAGAGCGCGCTGAAGACGCCGAAACGGTCCGTCACCCAGCCCATAAACAGGCCGCCAAAGGCGAAGCCGACCATAATGAGCGTATAGGGCAGCGACGCTTCGGCTCGCGTTACGCCGAAATCCGCCTGAACGGCGGGCAGGGCGACGACATAGGACCAGAAGCCCACGCAGCCGACGCTTCCCACCGCAATGCTTGTGACAAGGCGCCGCCAGGCGGCGGGGGAATCTATGAGGGTTGGAACAGGTGTCGCCATCAGGCGAGCTTAACCGTCACGCGCCCTTATGGCGAGGCTTCAGCGCGATGGAAAAAGTGGCATGCCGCTGCAGTAATAGCCAATGGAGCACTGGGGATTGTCGCGCGTCGGCACGAAGGCGGGGCGGGCGTAATAGCCGATGGGGCAGAAGCTGTCGTTGACCACATAGCGGTCGTAGATGTCCGGTCCCGTGCCCAGCACCACGGCGCCGTGGCGCGCCACCAGCCCCGCCGCAGAACGGCAGGACATGGAGGGAGTGGAGGCGCGCTGGGCGGCTGCGGGGGCGGCTGTGGTTGCCAGCAGGGTCATGATCGCAATGGTCAGTCCGCCCTTCATCGCCTGATCTCCCCTTGATGGCCCCGCTTTTGCTGCATCTGCGAGGTAAAATCCGGATCCGCTAACCCGCCATTAACCCTGAGAAGGTCTTAACTGGCCCTGATGAGCGCCATATAGGTCCGCCCAGGCCCCCGGCCATGGCGAGGTCTAACAATTGACGGAATTTGCGTGAAGGAACGGCTTCGCCTTTCCCCCCGCATAATTGAGGACGATGAGATGAATCCTGCCGAGATCGCATCGGGAGCCGTGGGCGCCGCCGGGGAAGTGTCGCTCTGGGGCATGTTCTGGCAGGCGCATCTGGTGGTCAAGATCGTCATGCTCGGTCTTCTGGGCGCCTCTGTCTGGTGCTGGGCGATCATCATCGACAAGGTTTTACTGCTGCGGCGCGTGCAGCGGCAGATGGATTTGTTTGAAGAAACCTTCTGGTCGGGCAATTCGCTGGAGGATCTCTATCAGCTGCTGTCGCAGCAGCAGCCCAGCGGCATGGGCGCGCTGTTCGTCGCCGCCATGCGCGAGTGGAAGCGTTCTTTCAGCTCAGCCGCCTCCGCCTTCATGGGCCTGCAGGCGCGTATCGAGAAAGTGCTCGACGTGACCATCGCGCGCGAGGTCGAGCGGCTGGAGTCGCAATTGCTGGTGCTGGCTTCGGTCGCTTCGGCGGGGCCGTTCGTCGGCCTCTTCGGCACGGTCTGGGGCATCATGAGCTCGTTCCGCTCCATCGCGGCTTCGAAGAACACCTCGCTCGCGGTCGTGGCGCCTGGCATCGCCGAAGCGCTCTTCGCCACCGCCATCGGCCTTTTTGCGGCCATTCCCGCGCTGGTTTTCTACAATATCCTGCAAGGCAAGGTGGCGCGCTCACAGGCGCGGATGGAATCCTTCGCCGATGAATTCTCCTCGATCCTCTCACGGCAGATCGACCAGCATGTCGCCAGCGAACGCGACCGTAACTAAGGGGCGCCGCTATGGGAATGTCAGTAGGAGCAGGGAAGAAGGGTGGGCGACGCAGACGCGGCGTGCCGCGCTATGGCGCCATGGCCGAAATCAATATGACGCCCTTCATCGACGTGATGCTGGTGCTGCTCATCATCTTTATGGTGGCTGCGCCATTGCTCGCCACCGGCGTGGCGATTGATTTGCCGGAGACCAAGGCTGCCGCGCTCAACATCGATCAAAAGCCTCTCAGCGTCGCCATCGACGATGCGGGCGGGATCTTCGTGATGGATCAGCCCGTGCAGATCGAAGACCTCGCCGCGCGCATCTCCAGCCTCGCCAAGGCGGGCTTTGACGAGCGCATCTATGTGCGCGGATCCAAGGCCGTGAACTATGGCCGCGTGGCGCAGGTGATGTCGATCATCACCAGTGGCGGCTTCAAGAAGGTCGCGCTCGTGACCGAGCAGGAAAAGAAGTGAGCGCGCCCGCGTGAAAGTCTCCGTCTCCCAACCTGGCCACGTTTTGTCGGCAGCGGTGCATCTGGCGCTGCTGGCGGCGACGCTCGTCAGCTTCACGGAGACCAAGCCTTTTCAGGATGCGCAGGAATCCGTCCCGGTCGAGATCGTGACGGACTCGCAGCTCAACGAAATCATGAAGGGCCAGAAAGACGCGAAACAGGCCGCGCCGACGCCCATCAAGGCCGACAAGGTCGCCGAGGTCGAGGAGACGAAGCCGACGCCCACCCGCGAGGCGAAAACCGACGTTGCGGCGCCGCCCACGCCCCTGCGGCGCATTCCCGATCCCGGCGAGAGCAAGGAGCCTGATCCCACGCCTGCGCCCCCCACGCGCACCGCCGCCTTGCCGCCTGAGCCTCCCAAGCCCGAGCCTGAGCCCGTGAAGCCCGAGCCGCCGCGCCCGCCCACGCGCCCGCCAGAGCCCGCCAAGGCCGAGACGCCGCCTCCCAAGCCCGACGCTGAAGCGATCGAGCCTCCAAAGCCGCCGCAGCGGCCCAAGGAGGAGCCGAAGAAGGCTGAGGTTGCGCCGACGCCTCCCCCGCCGACGCCGCCCAGAGCCCCCGTGCGGCCGAAGGCGGACGAGAAGCCGCTCGACCCCACCGCTATCTCCAAGCTGCTCGATAAGAACGAGCCGCAAAAGCCTGCCGCGCGTCCCAAGTCAGGCGACGAGAATGCGCCCAAGACGAAGTATGATTCCGACGCGGTCTCCAATCTTTTGTCGCGCGAGGCGCCGTCCCAAAAGGCCTCGACCGCTCGCGCGGCCAGCCAACAGGCTTCGCTTGGCGCCCCGACCGCGAGCGCTGCGCGCATGTCGCCTTCGATGATGGGTCAGCTCGATGGCCTGATGCAGGACCGCTACAAACAGTGCTGGACCTATGTGGGCCTTTCAGCGACGCGCTATGTGCCGCAGATCAAGGTCGAATTCGGGGTGAATGGCGCGCTGGCCGTGGAGCCGGTGCTGCTCAATCCGCCGAGCGATCCTAATCTGCGCAATCTCGCCGAAAGCGCGCTGCGGGCTGTGCGTCGCTGCGATCCCATGCCGATTCCAGCCCAGTTTGCGCCCTATTATCAGGAATGGAAGAGCCGCATCTTGCGGTTCGATCCCGAGGAGATGGCGGGATGATGCTCTCTCATTCCGACCGCTCACCCCATTGCATGTCCCTCCGCGACCGATCTTCAGGATAGACCCGCCATGAGCCTCTTCCTCACGCGCCGCCAGATGACGGCTCTCCTCGCCGCCGTGCCAATTCCCGCCCTGCCGCTTGGCCCGGCCATGGCGCAGTCGGCGCTCGACATCAAGCGCGGCTCGGGTTTCCAGCCGATCCTTATCGCTGTGACAGCGTTTCAGGGCGATGGCGGCCCGCAGGCGACGCAGATCATCTCGGACAACTTCCGCCGTTCGGTCTTTTTGAAACCAGTTGATCCCGCCAGTTTCGTCGAGAAGCAGACCAATCCAGACGCGCCCCAGATCGACCAGTGGCGCATGGTCAACGCGCAATTCGTCGTGACCGGCCGCGCGATGCGCGGGCCTGACGGTCGCCTCAAGACAGAGTTCCGCCTGTGGGATGTGTCGAGCGGCCAGCAGGTTGCGGGACAGCAATATGTCACCGACCCCAACAACGCCCGCCGCGTCGCTCATATCGTGTCCGACGCCATCTTCACACGCATCACTGGTGAAAAGGGCTGGTGCGACAGCCGCGTCGTCTTCGTGGACGAGAGCGGGCCCAAGGAGCGCCGCGTCAAGCGCCTCGCCATCATCGATCAGGACGGCGCGAATATCCGCTATCTCTCACGTGGCGATGAACTGGTCGTGACGCCGCGTTTCTCGCCCTCGTCACAGGACGTGACCTATATGGCCTTCGGGCGCGGCGATCCGAGCGTCTATCTGCTCAATATCGAAAACGGTCAGCGGGAGGCCGTCGGCAATTTTCCGGGCATGACCTTCGCACCGCGTTTCTCGCCCGATGGTCAGCGCGTGATCATGTCCCTTTCGCAGGGCTCATCCACCAATCTCTTCACCATGGACCTGCGGACGCGCGCCACGACCCGCCTCACGGATACGGCGGGCATCGACACCTCGCCCTCCTATGCGCCAGATGGCGCGCAGATCTGCTTTGAATCCGACCGTGGCGGGACGCAGCAGATCTATGTGATGGGTGGCGGCGGCGGTGGCGCCAAGCGCATCTCCTACAGCGATGGCGCGCGTTATTCGACGCCGGTCTGGTCGCCCAAGGGTGATTTCATCGCCTTTACGCGCCAGAAGGGCGGCCAATTCGGAATCGGCGTGATGAAGCCTGACGGTTCGGGCGAACGTATGCTCACCGACGGCTTCCACAATGAGGGGCCGACCTGGGCGCCGAACGGCCTCTACGTGATGTTCTTTCGCGAAGGGAGCGGCCAGAGCGGGCCCAAACTCTATATGGCCGACGTTTTCGGCCGCGCGGAGTTCCAGGTGCCGACGCCCTCGTTTGGGTCGGATCCGTCCTGGTCGCCGTTGAATTAGGTCGGGTGACCCCGCTAAAGGTTGAACAACCCTCCGGCCCTGACTAGACTGCGCTCAAATAGTCAGGAGGAAATCGCGGCATGCGGGAAACTGTGCTGGACGTTCGCGGGACGAATGTTCGTATGCTTGAGGCGGGGACGGGGCCGACGCTGCTGTTCCTTCATGGAATCGATGGGCCCTCGGCCGATCCGCTGCTTGAGACGCTTGCGCAACGCTT
>CANBVC010000190.1 GCA_947372795.1 Beijerinckiaceae bacterium | reverse complement strand
CCGATTCGCAAGCCGGAGTTGGCCATGAACAGCACATAATCGTGCAGTTCCATCGCGCTTTGATGCCAGCGCGTTCCCTTAAGCTTAGCAATATTAGCACGTGTTGCCGTATACATTGCATCGTACTGTTCGGGCTCGAACCAGGTGCGGGGTGTAGCGTCGGATGAAGTTTTTCGCTCGGTGAGGAACACGGGCGCGTCTTGGATTTCGCCGCGCAGCTTGGCTCTCCGGAATACGATGCGTATCCCGTTGAGATGCGTGTGGACGGTAGACGGCTTCGCATTGGAGGGAATCAGCCGCTGCTGCATGTATTTGTGCCACAGCTGCTGGTTGATGGCCGTCAGGGGGTAGGCTCCAAAAAAACGCGCCAGATCGTTGTTGAGCAGCAGCCGCAAACCCTTCAGGTAGCTTGGACTTCGCAGTCCGGCGGCAACCATCTGCTTGTAGTCTTCAAGCGCGAGCTTAGCATAGTGGTTGAAGGTGGTGTGCTTAGGGACGATTGGGACGCCAGCGTCCAGCGCGCCTTGCTTGCGGTAGTACCACTGCTTGGCAGCCTCCGTCGCAGCACTCAGGTCAGCGCTTTTGGTGGAAGCTCGGATGTAGTTCCCTTTGTGGTGAAAACCACACCACCAGAACTGGGTGTCTGGGCGGCGGAAGACGTGCAGTTTCCCGTCGAGAACTTCGATTTTGGCATTGGCGATGAGGTTATTTGAGCCTGTCATTTAACTTGACCTTGGCAATAGCGCTGTGTAGCCATTTAGTGCTTCTGTGTAGTCACTTAAATTAGCATAAAAAGCAGTAAAATCAACGGTTTCTTTAAATTAAAGACCGCATTTTGAGTCGGACGCGTCTACCAGTTCCGCCATAGGGGCTCCCGGCGCAGCCGGAGCGGGCACATGTAAACAACAGCCAGCGCCGCGCGTCAATGGAGTCGGCGTGCGAGAACGGCTGATCGCTCATCAATGAAGGTTGAAGCCGAGCCCCCGTCGTGTTACAGCCCCGCCCGACCATCGAAGTTCATGCTTCGATCTGCGGAGAGGTGGCAGAGTGGTCGAATGCGTCGCACTCGAAATGCGAAGTACGGGCAACCGTACCGGGGGTTCGAATCCCTCCCTCTCCGCCATTATGCAATTGCGAACTGTCTCGCTCTGACGACCCGGAAACACCCCACTCACCCCCCTCAAGGCGTCTGTGCGAACTTCTTTTCGAAGTCCCAGACCTCCTGAAAGCCCAGTAGTTTGTTGAATTCCGTGAAGGGGTAGAGATCGATGTCGGGGCTCGTCTCGCCATTCCGGTGCAAATCGGCATAGGTTTTTTGCAGCGCGGCGCCCGCCGCGAGAAAGCCGACTGTGGGATGAATGGCTATGGCGTAGCCCATCTCCTTCAGCGCGTCTGCGCTGAGCAGAGGCGTGCGCCCGCCGTTGACGATATTGGCGAAGAGCGGTGCGTCGACGGCCTGCGCGATGGCGCGCATCTCCTCCACGCTCTCGGGCGATTCTACGAAAACAACGTCTGCGCCCGCCTTCGCGAAAGCTTGGCCGCGGCGGATCGCCTCGTCGAGGCCAAGGCCTGTGCGCGAATCGGTGCGCGCAACGATGAGGAAATCATCGCTTCGCCGGCTGTCGACCGCCACCTCGATCTTGCGCAACATATCGTCGAGCGAGGTCACCCTCCGGTTCGGGGTGTGGCCGCATTTCTTCGGAAATTCCTGATCTTCGATTTGAATGGCGCTGACGCCAACATCTTCGTAGCCCTGTACGGTGTAGCGCACGTTCAGCAGGCCGCCATAGCCAGTGTCGGCGTCGGCGATCACCGGGCGCGTGGTGCGCTTCACGATCTGGGCGATGCGCTCCACCATGTCGCGATAGGTCGCGAGTCCCGCGTCCGGCAGGCCGAGATAGGACGCCACCGTGCCGTAGCCGGTGACATAGAGAGCTTTGAAATCGATCGTGTCGGCGATGAGCGCCGAGATGAGATCGAATACGCCGGGCGCCACGATAAATTCGCCGTTTTTCAGAGCCTGCTTAAGTTTCGGATCGGCCATACTCTTAAGTCCTCGCTCCTGATCTTTTGACGCCCAGTGCGGCGGGGACTGTGCCTCAGCTATTGAGACCTATCAATCAAAATCTCTTACCCTGAATTTGACGCGCCGGAACGAACTAGCGCGCCGCTGCGTTTGCGATGACCTCCGGGAGAGACCCCATGGCCGACAGCGCGCGCACTTTCTGGAAGGGCTTCTTACGCATCGCCCTCGTCACCATTCCGGTGAAGCTCGTCTTGGCGGTTAAGAGCGCCGGGGAGGTGACGTTTCATCAAGTGCATCGCGAGTCCAAGCAGCGCATACGCTACCAAAAAACGGCGCCGGGCATTGGCCCGGTTTCCGAGGACGATATCGTTCGTGGCTATGAAGTGGAGCCGGGACAATATGTGCTGCTCGATGACGAGGAGCTCGATGCGCTGAAGCTCTCGACCCGCCATACGATCGATGTGACGCAGTTCGTTTCGGCCGCCGATATTCCCTCCATTTATTTCGACCGGCCCTATTATATCTTGCCCGATGGCGAGATGGCCGCTGAAGGCTACCGGGTCATTCGTGACGCTTTGCGCGCGCAAGATAAGGTCGGCATCGGGCAGCTGACGCTGCGCGGCAAGGAACAGCTCGTCGCGCTTCATTGCGCCGACGAAGGCCTTGTGCTCGAAACCCTGCGCTACGCCAGCGAGATCAAGAACGCCCATGAGATTTTCGCCGATCTCGGCCATTCGACGCCAAGCAGCGACATGGTGGAGATGGCGCAAAATCTCATTGCGCAAAAGACCGCTGATTTCGATCCAGGGCGCTACCGTAACCACTATGCCGAGGCTCTTCGCGAGCTCGTGCGCGAGAAGATCGAAGGCGGTCACGCCATCGCCGTCGAAAGCGAAAAGGAGCGCGCGCCCTCAACGGTCGTCGATTTCATGGAGGCTTTGAAGCGTTCGGTTTCGGCGGGGCAGGGCCAACAACAAAATCCGCCGCGCCGCAGCAAACCGAGCGAGGCCGAGCCCGAGCCCAAGCGCAAGGGCGGGGCCGGGCGCAGTTCTGCAAAGCCAACGAGCGCAAGTCGGCGTAAGGCTGGCTGATGGCGCGCAAGCGAGCGCAAGAATCCCAACTCGCCACCTACCGTGCAAAGCGCGACTTTTCCCGGACCTCGGAACCCGCGACAGGCGGCGCCGGCGCCGGGCTCTTTGTCGTGCAGCACCATTGGGCCCGTCGCGATCATTATGATTTCCGCCTTGAGATCGGCGGCGTGCTCGCAAGCTGGGCGGTGACGCGTGGGCCAAGCGCGGACCCCGCCGATAAGCGTCTTGCTGTGCGCACTGAAGACCATCCGCTCGCCTATGCGGACTTTGAAGGCGTGATTCCCAGAGGCGAATATGGCGGCGGCACGGTGCTGATCTTTGATCAGGGACATTGGGCGCCGATCTCGGCCGATCCACCCGCCGCGCTGCGTGAGGGCCATCTGAAATTCGAGCTCTTCGGCGAGCGCATGAAGGGCCGCTGGGCGCTCGTGCGGTTGCGCGAAAAGGGCCCGCGAGAGAACTGGCTGCTCATCAAGGAGCGCGATGGTTTCGTGCAAAGTCCTTCGCGCCTTCTGGAGGCCGATCAAACAAGCGTCGCCTCGGGCCGGGACCGCGCCGGGGTCGAACACAACCTCCCGGCGGCGAAGACGCCCGACACATATCAGCCCCCGCATTTCGTTGCGCCGATGCTTTGCACGCGCGTAGAGCTTCCGCCTTCGGGCGACGAGTGGCTGCATGAAATCAAATATGACGGCTATCGTATCCAGATCGCCGCTGATGGTTCGGATGTGCGGATTTATACGCGCATCGGACAGGATTGGCGCCACCGTTTCGCAGGCCTTGCGTTGGCGGTGGCGCGGCGCAAGTTCGATCGCATGTTGATTGATGGCGAGGCGGTCGTGTTTGATGAACGGGGCCTCTCCGATTTCATTGGGCTTGTGGACGCGCTCGACAGCGCGTCTGGGCCAATCGTTTTCGTCGCCTTCGACCTATTGGCTGCGGGCGGCGTCGATTGGCGTCACAAGCCGCTTATCGAGCGCAAAGATGCCCTCGCCGAATGTCTGTCCTCGCCTGATCCGTTCTTGCGCCTTGCGCCCTATCAGATCGGCAGGGGTGAAGAGGTTTTCGCCCATGCAGCCGAAGGGGGCGCGGAAGGCGTCGTCAGCAAGCGTTGCGTATCAACCTATCGCTCTGGCCGTTCGAAAAGCTGGCTCAAGATCAAACATGACAAGCGCGAGGATTTCGTCGTCGTCGGCTATGTTCCCTCGGACCGCAGACCCTTCGCATCGCTGTTGCTGGCAGCCGAAGACAAGGGCGCATTGCGCTATGTGGGGGCGGTGGGCACGGGCTTCAGCGACGCCTTCTTGCGCCGGACAAAGGCCGAGCTCGACGCGGACCGCTCGCCAAAGCCGCCGCCCGAACTCGCGCGCGCTGATCTCGCCCCGCGCAAGGCGGTGTGGGTTGCGCCGCGTCGCCGCGCTGAACTCGTCTTCGCCGCGCGCACCGCCGATGGCCTGTTGCGCCACGCTCGCTTTCTGCGCTTTCGTGAGGACGTGCCTGTGATGCAAAGCGTCTCAAAACCAAAGCTCGCGCCCGCGCGCCTGACCCATGCGGAACGTATCCTCTTTCCGGCCTGCGGGATCACCAAGGGCGATCTGCACGATTATTATCAGCGCGTCGCCGACCGCATCGTGCCCCATCTTGAGGGTCGTCCCGTAAGCTTCGTGCGCGCGCCGGATGGGTTGGAGGCGGAGACCTTCTTCCAGCGTCATCTTCTGCCCGGCATGAAGCGCGGCGTCTCGGGCGTGCCGGACCCGATCAAGAAGCGCAACTATCTCAAGATAGATGATGCCGAAGGGCTCGATACGGCGGCGCAATTCTCTGTCATCGAATTGCATGGCTGGGGCGCGCGCCTGCCAAATCTTGAGGCGCCCGACCGTCTCGTCTTCGACCTTGATCCCGACCCTGCGCTCGCCTTTGATGAGGTGAAGAAGGCGGCGCTCGAATTGCGGGACATTCTTGCGCAGGTCGATCTTCGGTCCTTCGCACTGGCGAGCGGCGGCAAGGGGCTGCATGTCGTCGTCCCGCTTGACGCCAGTCAGGATTGGGAGACCATCGAGACCTTCGCTTCGGGTTTCGCCCGCGGCCTCGCCCGCGCTGCGCCCGGCCGCTATGTCGCGGTGATGTCCAAGGCCCGGCGCGAGGGGCGCATATTTATTGATTGGCTGCGCAACCAGCGCACCGCAACCGCCATCCTCCCCTGGTCGCCCCGCGCCCGCCCTACGGCGAGCGTCGCCATGCCCCTGAGCTGGGCGGAGCTGCCAAAGCTGCGTGCGCCCGACGCCTTCACGCTGAAGGACGCCCCTGACCGCAGGGACCCATGGCAGGGGTTCTTTGGCGTGAAGCAGCGGATTGAGCGGGCTATGTTGGGGGTGTTGGGGTGAGGGTTTAACGCCAAAATTGATCGGCCGGCATCTTGACCATGGCTGTCCGCCAGCCCATCTTGCTTGGTGTTCCCTCAACCCGTCCTGTCGGGAGATTGCCATGATCGCTGATTTTCTGACCCTGATCCTCGCTATTATTTTCGTCGGGCTGATGGCCCTCAACGCCGCGCTCACCTTCGCCCAGCTTGCGGGTCGTCAGAAAGCGGCCAGCGCGATTCAGTCCTTCGCCTCAAAATTTGTTTGGACCATGCGATTGGGAGCGATTGGCGCCGGAAGCCATCATCGCACGCGATGAATGAGCATTCTGGGCGGGGTTCCTGCGCATTATTGGTGGGGTGTTCTAGGAAGCGCCTCTGTTGAGATCCTTGCCGCTGTGCGCGCCTCGGCAAGTAATGGCGGCGGTTGCCCGCCGCCCTACAACAGCGCCTTCTATATTTGCGTCCGCACTTTGCTCGCCCTTTGCGCGGGCGCCCTGCCTGTCGCACTCGACTCTGCGAACATCATAACCGCTATTTATCTCGGAGCAGGCGCTCCACTCGTCTTCGATAAGGCGGCCGGAGCCCTTGAGACGCCATCGGAAGCCAGCAAAGCCTGAGCCCCCTTCCTTGACTCCCCCGCCCCTCCGGCCTAAGAACCCGGGGTTCTCGTCAGAGATCCTAAACCTGAAGCCCACCAGCCCATGAGGCAGGGGGTCAACGCCCGGCAGCGCGATGCGCCCCCGGGCGCGTTCTGCTTTGGGGCTTTGGCGAACCGCCTCCCTTGGGGGCATTCGAGGAGCAACCATGTTCG
>CANBVC010000189.1 GCA_947372795.1 Beijerinckiaceae bacterium | reverse complement strand
GCGCTGGTGGCCGAGAAGACAGGGCTCGATTCTCTTGTCACGGACGAGCCCCAGCAGTGGAAGACGATCTCCTGGCAGATCCGGGAGGTCCGCAAGAAATTCAATCCCGAGACCAAGGTCGGCAAGCGTCGCACCACTTTCGAGGAAGCGCCACAGACCTCCGACATCGATCTCACCGAGGCCATGATCGAGCGCGAGCCGATCACCGTCGTCGTGACCGAAAAAGGCTGGATCCGCGCGCTGAAGGGGCATGTCGCTGATCTCGGCAACTTGACGTTCAAGGGCGACGACGGGCTGAAAGTGTCCTTCCATGCGGAGACGACATCGAAGCTGCTGGTGCTCGCCTCAAACGGCAAGGTCTTCACGCTCGACGCTTCGAAACTGCCGGGCGGACGCGGCTTTGGGGAGCCGATCCGGCTCATGGCGGAGATAGACGAGGGGGCGGAGATCGTCTCCGTTCTGCTCTATACGCCGGGCCTGAAGATGCTGGTCGCCTCATCGGATGGACGTGGCTTCGTCGTCTCGCAGGATGAGATGATCAGCTCGACCCGCAAGGGCAGGGGCGTGCTCAACCTCGACGCTCCCGCCACCGCAACTGTTCTCGTGCCCGCGCGGGGCGACCATGTGGCGATCATCGGCGATAACCGGAAGCTGCTGATCTTCCCGCTGGCGGATGTGCCCGAGATGGCGCGCGGCAAGGGCGTGCGCCTGCAACGCTACAAGGACGGCGGCGTCTCCGACGCGCGGATCTTCGCGATGGCCGAGGGCCTCACATGGAAAGATAGCGCTGGCCGCAACTTCTCGCTTGAAAAGGCGGATCTCGCGGAATGGATCGGCGCCCGCGCCGAATCCGGGCGTTTGCCGCCCAAGGGATTTCCGAAGAACAACAAGTTCGCGTGAGAATTGGGGTGGGAGTTCGGTTGGGATTCCTGCCCCTGTCTTTCGCCTCTTGACTCGGAACAAAAATAGAACATAATTAGAACATTCCGCGTTTAGGGAGGTTCTCTCAATGGTTCGCATGCTGATCGCCGACGTTACTGAGCTGGCTTCGCTCGTGGCATTCGTGTCGCTCATCGCCCTTGTGGCGCGGGGTATGGGAGCTGGTTGAGCCCTGTCCCTGTTGAAATCTCTCCGCCCGCTCGACCCGGCGGCCGCGATCCGCGATGATCGCGCCTTATCCCCCGGAGGTCTCCCGTGAGTCGCGTGCTTCGAGAAGTCGGCTTCGTGCATTTGCACGTCCACACGTCCTTCTCCCTTCGGGAAGGGGCGCTATCGATAGCCAAGCTCGCCAAGTTCGCCGCCGCTGATCGCCAGCCCGCGATCGCCATCACGGATACGAATAACCTTTTCGGCGCCCTCGAATTCTCCGAAAAGCTCGCCAAGGATGGCTTGCAGCCAATCGTCGGGATTCAGCTCACTGTCGACTTCGGCGATGGCGCCAGTCTGGGTGGGCGTCCCCATGAGCAACGAGAGCTCGGACGCGGCTCCATCGTGCTCCTCGCTCAGAGCGAGCTTGGCTATATGAACCTGATGGATCTGGGCAGCCGCGCCTGGCTCGATCCTGAATCGGGCGATACGCCCCATGTCCTCCTGCGCCAATTCGCAGGCGCCACCGAAGGCGTCATCGCCCTGACCGGCGGCCCGACGGGCGGGCTTGACCGCTTGCTCGCCATGGGGCGGCCCGAGGCTGCGGCTCAGCGCCTCTCCGCCTTACAGGAGCTCTTCCCAAACCGGTTGTACATTGAGCTACAACGTCATGGTAAACAGTCGGAAAAAGAGGTTGAACCTCAGCTTCTTGATCTTGCCTATGAGTGTGGCTTGCCGCTGGTCGCCACCAATGAGCCGTTCTTCGCCGCAAGGGCAGAGCACGACGCCCATGACGCGCTGCTCTGTATCGCCGACGGGGCGCTCGTGTCCCAGACCGATCGTCGGCAAGTCACGGCCGAGCATCGATTCAAGACCCGCGCTGAAATGCAGGAGCTTTTCGCCGATCTGCCGGAAGCCATCTCCAATACGGTCGAAATTGCCCTGCGCTGCGCCTATCGTCCGTTGACGCGCAAGCCCATTCTGCCGCGGTTCACCACGGGGGCTGACGGGGTCGATGGCGAGGCCGCCGAAATAGCCGAGGCGGAGGAAATGCGTCGGCAGGCGCGTGAGGGCCTTGCCTCGCGTCTGGGCGCCCATGGGCCGGCGCCCGGCCTTGCTGTGAGCGATTACGAGGAGCGGCTCGAGTTCGAACTCGACATCATCACCCGTATGAAATTCCCGGGCTACTTTCTCATCGTGGCCGACTTCATCAAATGGGCGAAGGCGCAGGGCATTCCCGTGGGGCCGGGGCGCGGCTCGGGCGCGGGCTCGCTGGTCGCATATGCGCTCACCATCACGGACCTTGATCCGATCCGCTTCGGGCTGCTCTTCGAGCGCTTTTTGAACCCCGAACGCGTCTCGATGCCCGACTTTGACATCGATTTCTGCCAGGACCGCCGCGACGAGGTTATCCGCTATGTGCGCGAGCGCTATGGCGTGGATCGCGTGGCTCAGATCATCACATTCGGTTCCTTTCTGGCCCGCGGCGTCATGCGCAATGTCGGCCGCGTGCTGGAGATGCCGCTAGGGCAGGTGGACAAGCTCGCCAAGCTGGTGCCGCAAAATCCGGCCGCCCCCGTCAGCCTCGCTCAGGCGCTTGAAGGTGAGCCGCGCCTGCGCGAGGCGGCGGAAGCCGATCCCCGTGTCGCGCGCATGCTCGAAGTCGCCAAGACGCTGGAGGGGCTCTATTCCAACGCCTCGACCCATGCGGCGGGCATCGTCATCGGCGACCGGCCCCTTCATCAGCTGGTGCCGCTCTACAAGGACCCCAAGTCCGAGATGCCGGCCACCCAGTTCAATATGAAATGGGTGGAGCCTGCGGGCCTCGTGAAATTCGACTTTCTGGGTCTCAAGACCCTCACGACCCTGTCCACGACCGTAAAGCTGCTCGCCCAGCGCGGCATCGAGGTGGATCTCTCCAAGATCCCGCTCGACGACGCCAAAACTTTCCAGATGCTAGGCCGTGGCGAGACCATCGGCGTGTTCCAGCTGGAAAGCGCGGGCATGCGCAAGGCGCTCGCGGAAATGCGCGCCGACCGTTTCGAGGACATCATCGCCCTTGTGGCGCTCTATCGACCCGGCCCAATGGCCAATATTCCCACCTACTGCGCCGTAAAGCTTGGCGAGCAGGAGGCGGATTATCCCCATGAGTCCCTGCGTCCGATCCTTGAGGAGACCTGCGGCGTCATCATCTATCAGGAACAGGTGATGCAGGCCGCGCAGTCCCTTTCGGGGTATTCGCTCGGTGAGGCGGATCTGCTGCGCCGCGCCATGGGTAAAAAGATCAAGTCGGAGATGGACGCCCAGCGCGACCGCTTCGTGCGCGGCGCTATTGAGCGCGGGATGCTGAAGCCCAAGGCGGACGAAATCTTCGACCTTCTGGCGAAATTCGCCGACTACGGCTTCAACAAGAGCCATGCGGCGGCCTATGCGCTGATCGCCTATCAGACGGCCTGGTTCAAGGCCAATTATCCCGTTGAATTCATCGCGGCGTCGATGACCCTCGACAAGGGCAATACGGACAAGCTGTCGGAATTCCGCAATGAGGCGCGGCGGTTGGGCCTGCGGGTCGAGTCGCCCTCGATCAATCATTCCGGCGTCAATTTCGAGGTTCATGAGGACGGGACGGGGAGCTACCTCATCCGCTATGCTTTCTCGGCTGTGAAGGGCGTGGGCGAGGGACAGGCGGCCGCCATTGTGGCGTCGCGTGGCGATAAGCCCTTCACCGATCTCGGCGATTTCGCCCGGCGCATCAATCCGCGCGAGGTCAATAAGAAGGTTCTGGAGAGCCTTGCCGCCACCGGCGCCTTCGATGAACTGGAGCGGGAACGCGCCCGCGCTTTCGGCGCTGTGGAATCCATGCTCGCCGTCGCTAATCGCGCTCAAGAGGACCGGGTGCAGGGGCAAGCGGGCCTTTTCGGCGCCGATGCGGGTACCGAACGGTTCATGCCCCCCAAAGCCCAGCCCTGGGCGGCCGCCGAGCGCCTGCGCAGGGAGTTCGAGGCGGCCGGCTTCTTCCTTTCCGGGCATCCACTCGACGATTACGCCGCCGTGCTCAAGCGTATGCGCGTGCCGCTGTGGACGGAGTTCTCGCGCTCGGTCAAGCAGGGGGCATCCGCCGCAAGGCTCGCCGCCACGGTGCTGGACCGCGCCGAGCGGCGCACGAAGTCCGGCAACAAGATGGGCATCGTGACCCTTTCCGATCCCTCGGGCCAGTATGAGGCGATCCTGTTTCAGGAGGGTTTGAACCAGTACCGCGACCTGCTTGAAAAGGGGTCAGTCGTGCTGGTGGCTGTGCAGGCTAATCTTGAGGGCGAGGACGTGCGGGCGCGCATCGTCACGGTCGAGCCGCTGGATCAGGCGGCGAGCCGGGTGCAGAAGGGCCTGCGCATCTTTCTGCGGGAAGAAGGGGCGCTGTCATCCATCTCCCAGCGCCTTAGCGGTCGCGGCGACGGCGAGGTGTCGTTGGTGCTGATGCTTGACCGGGACGCCAGCGAGATCGAGGTGAAGCTGCCCGGGAAGTTCCTGATCACACCCCAGATCGCAGGCGCGCTCAAAAGCATCCCCGGCATTGTGGCGGTCGAGCAAGTCTAGGTGTCGGGCCGTTCATTTGGCGCGTGCTGTAGCCGTTGGCGGCATTTTTCCGCCAACCTTTGAAAAAACCGCACACACCGCCTTGCATAAGCGCAGCGCCGCCTTTATAGCTCCGCACGTCATCGGGGCCGACTCGCCCCGCCTGCTGCGCCCATCGTCTAGCGGTCTAGGACATCACCCTTTCACGGTGAAGACACGGGTTCGATTCCCGTTGGGCGTGCCAACTCTCTCGTCGTTCTCTCGGTAAGGCTCTGCGCTGTTTTTTACTGCGTGGTAAGCCGCAATCTTATTTCAGAGGTCTGCTAACTGTTGAGCGGTTGCGTGTGCTTTAGCTACCCTTTCAGGGTCATTCTGAATAATTCGATCAATCAGCCGTGAGGCCTGCCTTAGGGGTAGATATTAACTTTCTGATGTTTGGTTTACTGAGCTGATCGACCGTTGACGATCGGCAGAATCGACAGGGGTCTGCGCCCCTTTGCGATGACCTATAAACTTGGGGTTGCTCGATGCGCAAACACGGCGTTGCCGGATCTCTGCCGAAAAGGGCATCCTTGGATCTGGCGCAGCAGAAGCTTCAGAAGGCTCTGGCGCTTCAGCAAGCAGGCCAACGCGCCCAAGCCAAGTCCTTATACGAAGAAATTCTCAGATCGCATCCGGAACATTTCGATGCGCTGCAATTATTGGCGTTGATCGTCTCTGAATTGAATCGTTTTGACGAAGCTGAATCCCTCTATCTGAAGGCGCTCCGTATCAGGCCCAATTCCGCTGGCGTGCACGTGAACTATGGGACAATGCTTCATCGATTGAAGCGCTTTGAGGCGGCTGTCGCAAGTTACGACAGGGCGTTGGCCTTAGACCCGAAGCTTGCGGTCGCCTATACGAACAGGGGTGTCGCTCTTGGTCAATTGGGGCGTTTTGAAGAATCGGTCGCAAGCCATAATCAAGCGATTATAGTCGCGCCTGACCATGCAGATGGGCATTTCAACCGCGGTAATACGTTCAAGGAGTTGAAGCTATTTCCCGAGGCGTTGACGAGTTATGAAAGGGCGCTCGCGATCAATTCCAATTTTGTCGACGCATACATGCAGCGTGGGAATGTCCTGAAGGAGATCGAGCGGTTCGATGACGCCTTGAGAGATTTTGATCGGGTGATCGAATTACGGAAAAATCATGCGGAGGCTTACTCAAGCCGTGGATTGGCGCTGCACAGCCTCAACAGGCTTGAGGAGGCGCTTGAAAGCTTTAACATCGCGCTGACTCTTTCTCCCGATAACGCGCAAACCCTATCCTATCGTGGAATCGTCCTGCATGGATTGAAAGATCTTGAAGCGGCGCTGGCCGATCTCAGGAAGTCCGTTTCCCTGAGGCCGGAATACGCCGCCGCCTATTCGAACCTTGGGGTCGTGCTGAAGGATTTGCGGCGCTTCGACGAGGCGATTGAGGCATTTTTCAACGCAGTGATCCTCGATAAAAACAAGCCATCCGTATACTGGAACCTGGCTACGCTCTTGCTCATGATCGGCAATTTTCGGGATGGCTGGGAATTTTATGAATGGCGGAAAAAAATAGAGAAACCGTTCGGCTCGCGGAAGTTTGACTGCGCGCTTTGGCTTGGAAAGGAGAGCTTGAAGGACAAGACTATTTTGATCCACGCTGAA
>CANBVC010000188.1 GCA_947372795.1 Beijerinckiaceae bacterium | reverse complement strand
ATCTACACCTATTACAGCTGCGCCGGTTGCCAGCAGAAGGGCAAGTCGGTCTGCAAGGGCCGACATGTTCCAATGCCCAAACTTGATGAACTGGTTTTGGAAAATGTGAAGCAGCAGCTCTTAACCCCAGACCGGCTCACATCCATCCTTGAGGCCCTGATCGAGCGCCGGTCCCACAAGGATCAGGCCGTGGCGGATCGCAAGGCGGGCTTGGACGCCAGTCTTGCCCAGGTTCAGGACAAGCTTGCTCGGCTGTACAAGGCGATTGAGGATGGCATCGTAGAGCTCGATCAAGATCTGAAAGATCGGGTGGGGGCCCTGAAGAATGAGAAGACGCTCATTGAGGCAACCATTGATCGGCTTGCCGCCACTAGCCGCGCGCAAGCCCAAATCTCGCCGGAGAAGCTCAACGCCTTCGCCGCGCTGATGCGCACCAAGCTGGACACTGGCGACACCCAGGCCCGCAAAGCCTACTTGCGCTCCGTCATCTCTCAAATCGAGGTGGACGATCAAAAGGTCCGAATTATAGGCGACAAGGCCACTCTGGCGGATGTAATCGCAGGCCGCCAGACCCAGGCGGGAAATGTTCGTGGTTTTGTACGCAAATGGCGCGCCCGAAAGGATTCGAACCTCTGACCCCCAGATTCGTAGTCTGGTGCTCTATCCAGCTGAGCTACGGGCGCGTGCAGATCGAGTGGGTGAAACCCGTAAGACGATCAGGTCGGCTAGGCCAACGAGGTTCGTTTAGCGGCTTCGGATGGCCTTTGCAATAGGGACTGATCTTTTTGAACGTCTTTTGCTGCAGATGAAGATGCTCGCATCAGGCGACTTCCAGCGGGACGGGTGTTTTCTTGCGCTTTTGGGGCAAGGTGATGCGGAAAGTCGCCCCACCCAGACCCCGGTCAGCTGTGGGCGGCACGAGCATGATCTCACCGCCATGGGCCTGAACGATGTCAGCCGCGATCGACAGGCCAAGTCCTGTTCCCCCTGGCCGGGAAGAGCCGGCAAATGCCTGGAACAGATTCGCACGGGCCTGCGAAGGCACGCCCGGACCATTGTCGCAGACTTCGATCACGGTCGCGCCGCCTTCCTTGCGGGCACGGATGCGCACCATGGGGGCAGCGCCGGGCGCGGCGCCTGCGCCAAGCAAGGCGTCAGCGCCGTTGCGCACGAGGTTGAGCAGCGCCCTGAACAACTGCTCCGCATCCGCATAAACCTCAAAGTCGCGCTGCACCGCATTGTCGAAGGTGACCCCGGGCGTCAGCGGAGCAAGGGTTTCGACGACATCCGTCACCAACGCATGAAGCACTAGCCTGCCGGACTTTGGCGTCCGCTCCACCGCGCGGCCATACACGAGCGTCGACTGGCAAAAAGAAATCGCCCGGTCGAGGGTGGCGACCAGCTTGGGAGCGATCCTGGCGACGATAGGGTCCTGCAAGTCGGCCAGCCTGTCCGACAGCAACTGGGCGGACGCCAGCATGTTGCGCATGTCGTGGTTGATCTTGGCCACCGCGAGGCCCAGGGCCGCGAGGCGCTTCTTGCGGTTGAGTTCGCGCAGCAGATCCCGCTGCATGATGGCCAACTCATCCTCTGCGACGCCGATCTCATCGCTGCGCCCCGAAGGCTCGATCACCCGGCCCACGGCCTCAGGATTGCGCCCGAAGGCGGTGATGCTGCTCGTCAGACGCCGCACCGGTCGCAGCACCATCAGATGAATCGCCAGCGCCGCTAACAGCGCGACCAAGCTCGAGCTAATGAGAGATAGCGTCAGAACATTGGCAGAATGCCGCAACATGTCGGCGCGCAGAGGCGCTTCATCGAGGGTGATCTCGATCAGATCAGCGCCCATCGGCGCCTCGCCCACAAGGCTCAGCACCCGGTTCCGGCTGGCGGTGAGTGTGTGTAGCGCGGCGACGATGGATCCCCAATTGGATGGGTCCCGCAAATCGAAGCTTTCATCAATGCGATGCGGCATTATCGAAGCAGCGAGCAGACGCCGTGTGTCTCCACTCTTGAGGACGAGCGTTCTGGCGCCGACGCTGCGCAAGAGCGCGGTTTCCAGCTCCTCAGGCGCCATCCCGGCAGGGGCCGCCTCGAAAACCAGCGCCGCCGTGGAAGCTGCGGCGAGCCGATCCCTGAGCCACGCATTACGGAAATTGGCGATAGTGGGAAAATAGACCGCGACTTCCGCCAGCATGATGAACAGCAGAAGCAGAACAAGCAGCCGATTCGCGAGCCCGAAACGAACACGCCGCGGCGCGACCTGCCTGGCGGAGGCGGGCGCTTCCGCTACGCCTTTATCCAATTGCTGATCCATGGCGCTTCCCGGCGGCCCTCCTCTTCCGGCCCCAGCGTCATCTTACCCGGTCCCACTGCGCAAAGCACCCCCTCGGGATTGCACCCGCCCTCCCCCGGGCGCGCCGGGTCGAGCGCAAAGCCATACGGGGCTCATTGACTCGCCCACGGCCTTGGCCCTATAAGCCGCGCAACAGATTTCGGCTTGTGCCGAGGTCGTTCGCGCGCGTTGTCGGCACCAAAGTCGGCACTCTCGCGATCAGCGCCATTGTCTTACCGCGACAGCGTATTCAGGATCAGCCTGCGGCCAGCCGTCGGCGCCCGCTGTCCCTAGAACCGGAGCATACCCGTGAAGCGGACTTTTCAGCCCAGCAATCTCGTGCGCAAGCGCCGCCACGGTTTCCGCGCTCGCATGGCCACCGTCGGCGGCCGCCGCGTTATCGCAGCCCGCCGCGCGCGCGGCCGCAAGAAGCTGTCGGCCTGACCCCGTCAGAACCTGCAAGCGAGGGGCTGTGTCCATGACCGGTCCAGCGCCTGATGGTTGCGGCTCTTCCATAGGGCAGCAACCTGACCGTATTCGCAAACGAGCGGATTTTCTCAGAGCCGCCAAAGGCGCGCGCGTGACTGCGCGCGCTTTTGCGTTGCAGGCCCGCATACGCGAGAGCGATGCGGTCGAGGGTCCTCGAGTCGGCTTCACGGTGACGAAGAAGACCGGCAATTCGGTGGTGCGCAACCGCATCCGACGCCGCCTGCGAGAGGCGGTTCGTCTGGGAATAACCCTTCCCCTTCGCTCAGATCATGATTATGTGCTTATTGCGCGGCGCGAAGCCCTCTCCATGGATTTTCGCGCGCTCAGCCACGAGCTGGAACGCTCCCTTTTGAAGTTGAACGACCCGAAACGCGCGGCTGCGGGCTCCCGCCCCACCCGCCCGACCTGACCGCCGCGCGGCGCTCCGCACGGCTTTTCAAACCCCAAAGCAGGCTGATCTAAACGATGCGCGAAGACCAGAAGAACCTCTTCCTCGCCATGGGCCTGTCGCTTCTGGTCATTGTCGGCTGGCAATATTTTTATGCGGGGCCGAAGCAGGAACGGGCCCGCGAGATCGCCGCCCAGACACAACCTGCCACCCCCGGCGCCCCGACCCCCACCACGCAAACGCCCGGCGCCGCCCCGGCGCCCGCAGGCGCCACGTCAAACGCACCATCAGGCGCGCCTGCCGCTGCGACGCCCGAGACGGCGCTGACCCGCGAGGCGGCCATCGCCGCAAGCCCGCGCATCAAGATCGACACCCCCGCTCTCAAGGGCTCGATCGCGCTCAAGGGCGGACGGATCGACGACGTCTCCCTCAAGGGTTACCGCGAGACCGTGAAACCCGACAGCCCGAACATCGTGCTGCTGTCGCCGGCCAATGCGCCTGAGCCCTTTTATGCAGACACTGGCTTCGTCGGACTGCCCGGAGCCAATATCGCGCTGCCAAAAGCTGACACGCTCTGGAGCGCGGATTCGGATGTGCTCACGCCCGCAAAGCCCCTCACGCTGACCCATGATAACGGGCAGGGCCTTGTCTTCACCCGCAAGATTGCGGTCGATGATCAGTATATGTTCACCGTGACCGACGGCGTGCGCAATGCGACCGCCTCCGAGGTTAGCCTTTATCCCTATGCGCTCGTGGCGCGTCGCGGCAAGCCGAAGACGGCTGGCTACGCTGTTTTGCATGAAGGCTTCGTCGGCATCGTCGGCGACTCGCGCGTGCAGGAATTCACCTACGACTCGATCGAGAAAGAGGCCAAGGCGACCCACGTGACCGAGGGCGCCGGAGGCTGGCTCGGCTTTACCGACAAATACTGGGCCTCAGTCGTCATCCCCGAGCAGGCCGCCAACTTCAAGGGCCGCTTCTCCTCCACGGGCGATAGCGTGAAATCCTATCAGAGCGACGCCCTGCTCGACGCCATCACGATCGCCCCGGGCGCGAGCGTACAGTCGCAGACCCGCGTCTTCGCCGGCGCCAAGGAAACCCGCACGATTGACGCCTACCAGAAGTCGCTGGGCATCAAGAACTTCGATCTCATGATCGACTGGGGCTGGTTCTACTTCATCACCAAGCCGCTGTTCTGGCTGATCGACTATATCTTCGGCATCGTCGGCAATTTCGGCGTAGCGATCCTCATCGTGACCGTCATCGTCAAGGGCGTCTTCTTCCCCCTCGCCAATCGCAGCTACCTGTCGATGGCGAAGATGAAGGCCGTGCAGCCGCAGATGGAGTCCATTAAGGCGCGCTACCCCGACGACAAGCAGAAGCAGCAGCAGGAGTTCATGGAGCTCTACAAGCGCGAGGGCATCAACCCCGTCGCAGGCTGCCTGCCCATCGCCGTGCAGATCCCGGTCTTCTTCGCGCTCTACAAGGTGATTTTCATCACCCTCGAGATGCGCCAAGCGCCCTTCTTTGGCTGGATCCGCGACCTCTCCGCGCCGGATCCGACCAATCTGTTCAATCTGTTCGGCCTGCTGCCTTTCGACCCGACCAATATCCCCTTCGTCGGTCACTTCCTTGTGCTCGGCGTCTGGCCGCTCATCATGGGCGTTTCGATGTTCGTCCAGATGAAGATGAACCCCGAGCCGAGCGATCCCGTGCAGAAGCAGATGTTCGCCTGGATGCCGGTGATCTTCACCTTCATGCTGGGCTCCTTCCCCGCGGGGCTCGTCATCTACTGGACCTGGAACAACACGCTCTCTGTCTCCCAGCAATATCTCATCATGCGTAAGGCGGGCGTGAAGATCGAACTGTGGGACAATCTGGGCAAACTCTTCCGCAAGAAGGCCAGCACCTGATGGCGGACATGGACGGCGAGGACGAGCAGCAGGCGAGAGACTTCGCTGAAGAGGGGCGCAAGCTCTTCGCTGGCCACTGCGACTTCATCTGGGCCGCCTCGAAGATCGACGGCCTGCCGCCCATGGGGCCGCCCGAAATCGCTTTCGGCGGGCGCTCCAATGTCGGCAAGTCCTCGCTGCTCAATGCGCTGACGAACCGCAAGGCGCTGGCGCGCATTTCGCACACGCCCGGCCGCACCCAGCAGCTGAATTTTTTCGCTCTTGGCGCCGAACCGCCGAACGAGCGGATGCGCCTCATCGACATGCCGGGCTATGGCTATGCGGCGGTGTCGAAATCGAAGATCGCATCCTGGACCGAGCTTATGCGCGGCTATCTGCGCGGGCGCGCCACCCTCAAGCGCGTTTATGTGCTTGTCGACGGCCGCCATGGGCTCAAGGATGTCGATGAGGAGATGTTCAAGCTGCTGGACTCCAGCGCCGTCTCCTATCAGGTCATCCTCACCAAACGCGACGAAGTGAAGAAGTCCGAGGTCGATGCGCGCATCGCGCAGGTGCTGGAGGGCCTCGCCAAACACCCCGCCGCCCACCCCGAGGTGATCTTCACCTCTTCGCAAACCGGCGAGGGCGTACCGGAACTGCGCGCTAGCATCGCCAGCCTGCTTGCGCAGATGGGCTTGTAAGGGACGCCCCCCCGCATTGAGCTTTCTCTTCCCAGCCGCTACAACGGCGCAGCATCGCACGCTGGAAGATACGCCATGACCGACGCCTCCAAGAGCAGCCCCCAGCATCAGGCCGAAATCCTTATGCAGGCCCTGCCCCATATGCTGCGCTATGACGAAACCATCGTTGTGGTGAAATACGGCGGGCACGCCATGGGCGACGAGGAGGTCGCGCGCAGTTTCGCAAGAGACATGGTCCTGCTGGAGCAGTCGGGCGTGAACCCGGTCGTGGTCCACGGCGGCGGCCCGCAGATCGGCGCCATGCTCAAGAAGCTCGGCATCAAGTCCGAGTTCGCGGCGGGTCTGCGCATCACCGACAAGGCCACTGTTGAGATCGTCGAGATGGTGCTTGCTGGCTCCATCAACAAGCAGATCGTCGGCTTCATCAATGCCGCAGGCGGCCGGGCCATCGGCCTGTGCGGCAAGGACGGCAATATGGTCACCGCCACCAAGGTGACGCGTGTGCATGATCCCGCCCTCAATCAGGACGTGGACCTCGACCT
>CANBVC010000187.1 GCA_947372795.1 Beijerinckiaceae bacterium | reverse complement strand
CAGCTTGCCGTCGGGGTCGCAGAAGGCCATTACGAAGGACTTGTAGACTTGGGGATCCTTGAAGGGGCCATATTTAAGGAGGATATCGATGATCGCATCACCTTTCGCCCCTTCAAAGCGCCCCCCTGCGTCCAGCGCGTCATTGTGGTCGCGCACGCCGCGCAGGAAAGCGCGCATGAAGCGTCGACCTTGATCCGCCTGCTCCTTAATGAATTTGCCGCCATAGAGCGTCACGGCCACTTGATGTGATGGAATCAGCTCCCAGCTTTCAGTTAGCAGAACGGCCACGCCGCGCTTGATGGCGAGCGTTCCTGCGGGGTCGGGGGGCGCAGCGAAATCGATCGCGCCCGTCTCTAGCGCCGTGACCTGTTGCGGAAAGCTCATGGAGACTTCCTGGACCTCTTCCATGGAGAAGCCCGCTTTTTTGAAAAGGGCATAGAAGATTGAGGTCGAGGAGCTTCCCGGCGCGCCATTGGCGTATTTGAGGCCCTTTAGGTCAGAGATCGTCTTGACGCGTCCTGACTCGATCAGCTCTTTCCGGACCAGAATATGCACGCTGCTGCGGTTGACTACATTTTTGCTCTTGTCGGAGACCATGCGGATGTCGACCCCGCGCGCCACGGCGTTATACAGGCCTGCTGAGGGACCGCCTGCGGCGACTTGCAACTCTCCCGTGGCCATAGGCGCAATCATGCGCGCTGCGGAATCGAACGGAATGATTTCGACATCGAGGCCTTCGTCCTTGAAGTAGCCGCGCGAGTGGGCGACGAAATATCCTACGTCGGTTGCCGCGTTCGGGACGCCAAGCTTGATCTTAGCTAAGCTCTGGCTAATCGCAGGCGCTGCGAGCAGGGCTCCGGCGCTTGCGCCCGTGACGATAGCCTGGCGTCGTGTCAGCAATGTCGCCTCCCTTTTTTGAGCGCCAAGTGGCCCCCTTATCGGTTTAGAACAGCACGGGTGAAAATTGATATAAGCTAGGCGAGCTTCGCGCCTCAACGCGTCGGCTTGTAGAGGCCTGCTTCGCGAAGGGCCTCCTCGAGAAGGCTTTGGTCGACAGCGCGGTCTAGCGTCACCTCGCCCTCGATCAATCCCTCATCTCTAAAGATTTGCAGGTCTTCCGATAGGCTCGGCAAATGCAATTTTCCATCGGGATGAGAGAAGCCAAGTCTGAAGGTGCGATAAAATTCCAGCGCTTGCGAAGGGCCGAAACGCGTGAGCACCTTGATCAGATCATCGCTGCCTGGCCCAGTGAGCCGCCCATCCTGAAGCGCCATGTTGAGGTCTCGTACGCTGCGCAGATAAGCCCGAAGGAAACCGACCCCTGCCGCGCGATTGTCGCGGATGAAGCGACCAGAATAAAAGATAACCGCTATCTGATGCTCGGGATAAACATCGTAATCTTCAATCACGCGCTGCACGAGTCCCGTCTGCAAAGCTTGTGAGACGCCAGGTTCCAGCGGAACCGCCGCATCGAGCGCCTTGTTGGTGAAGGCGGCCGCCATTTGGGGGACGGCCAGAAAAACCGAATCGACGTCCTTATTGGTCAAGCCCCCACGCGCCAGCATCTTCGTCATGATGGTCATGGAAGCCGAACCAGGGGCGGGACTCGCGACCTTCATGCCCCTGAGATCGGCAAGAGTCTTGAAGCGCCCGCTCTCGATCAGATCCTTGCGCACCACAAGCGATTGTGTGCCAAGGCCTGGCACCGTCTGCGTCTTGTCGGCGACGATCTTTATGTCGATCCCGCGGGCTATGGCGTTGAAGAAACCCGCCGAGACGCCTCCTGCGGAGATCTGCAATTCGCCGTTCCCTAGAGGCGCCATCATGCGTGCGGCGGAATCGAATTTCACGATCTCAAGGTCGACCCCCTCCTTCGCAAAATAGCCTCGTTCGACGCCAGACCAGAAGACGACATCTGCGGATGCGCCTACCACGCCCATGCGCACCTTGGTCTGTTCGGCAGCGGAGGCGGTGAAGGCGGTGAGGAGGGCTAAAAGAGTGACGAGGCGCAGCATGAATGGTCCTCCTGCAGTCACTATCAAGCTGGGAAAAAGCGAGACAGCCAGTCACGCAAGAGGTTCTCGGCTGCAGGTTCCTTGTCGCCGAGGAGGAAGTGATCCATCCCCGCGAAGAGGTGCAATTCCGTCGGTTGGCCGGCTTGTTTGAAAAGATCAATCGACTGTTCGGTAGGCGTCACGGAATCGACGGAAGGGTGCATGAGCAGCAGTGGACGCGGCGCGATTTGTGAAACGACGTCGATCGCCCTGAAATCGAACATGCTCTGCGCGGTTTCGACCGGAAACAATTGATGCGAGCCCCGGTTGACCTTATGCCTGATGGCCTCGGGAACCGGGACGATGTCGAAGCGCGGAACCATGAGCGACTTGCCCGTATCAAGACGGTGGCGCTTGCCGTCTTCCAACATCGCAAGGAAACGCTCCCAGGCTTCTGGCGTCGGATGCTGCTTGCGGAATTTGCTGACCCCGTCTCCCCATCCGCCGACTGAAATCGCCGCCGCTACACGCGTGTCGACGCCTGCCGTGTAGATCGTCACGGCGCCGCCGAAGCTTGAGCCCATGCAGCCGATGCGCAATGCATCGACATTAGGGTGGCCAGACAGGAATGTGATGGCGTTGCGGGTGTCGGAAACCTGGTCAAGGCAGAGCACATGCTTCGGTTCGCCCTCGCTCTCCCCGCAACCGCGCATGTCAAAGCGCAGGGTCACGTAGCCGAGACCGTTCAGGAAACGGCACGGATCAGAGCAGCGAACGGAATCCTTGTTGCTGCCGAATCCGTGCAACACCATGATCGCCGGATATTTGCGGGTGGGGTTAAAGTCGTCAGGAAATGACAGAATTCCCGACAGCTTCAGGCCATCTGACGGAAATGTCAGCTTCTGCTCGTTCATCGTTTCCCCGCCTGTTTTTCGTCGCCGCCCGCGAAGCCGAGGCGACGATATCGTAATCTGGAGCATTCAGGCGTGGCTGGCAAGAACGACGCCGCTAGATGGAAGTGAAAACAAACTTCGCCGTGACGCGCGGCTCACCACGTCCGCCACACTTATCACCTGGCATCGCTAACCGGGATTACATCCACGCTCACCGACAGCTTCTGATTTCCTGAGGCAAAGATGATTCCATCCAGCGGTGAGACATCCGCATAATCGCGGCCAATGGCGACGACGATATGGTCGTCCCCAACCATGATGGCGTTGGTGGGATCAAGATCTCGCCAGCCGAACTCGTGGCCGCACCAGATTGTCACCCACGCATGAGACGCATCGGCGCCCTCAAGCCTTGGCTTTCCGGCAGGCGGAACGGTACGGATATAGCCGCTGACATAGAGAGCTGGCAGGCCAAGGCCACGCAGGGCCGCGATCATGATATGCGCGAAATCCTGACAAACGCCTTCCCGTTTCTGGAAAGCCTCCGCAAGCGGGGTCGTAACAGCGGTGGCGGCAGGCTCGTATTTGAAATCCGTCCTGATGCGCCCCATCAATTCAACAGCGGCTTCCAGCACAGGACGGCCGGGTGTGAAGCTCGTTTTTGCGTAGCATGTGGCTGGTGCATGAATAGGTGTGAGACGGCTCGGATAGAGACCGTTGACGGGGGACAAACCCTCAAGGCTTGGGAACGAGAGCGCATCGCGGCGCACCTGTTCCCATGCGGGTGTGAGACCCGGCGCGGGCGACTGTTGGCGTGATACCTCGACACGCGACATCGCCGCCACGCGCAATTCGCGGTGAGCGGCGGCGATCCGCATCACCGCTATGCGATTATTAAAATAGTCGAGGCTCTCCAGCTTCTCGGTCGGTGGCGGCGACACCTCAAGTCCGCTGTCGATGACACGTTGTCCCTCTTGGGAACGCGGCAGCATTCTCACTGTGCAGCGGGCGGATGCTACAGGGGAATCGTAACGATAGGTCGTGACGTGTCGGATATCGTAGATCAAGCGAGCCCCTCTGGCCGGCCGGTCTGGGCCGATTGGCCTCCGTCAAGAAAATATCTGGCGGCGATGGATTCGGCGAGGCCGATAAGACGTTGTTCGACGGCGAGGATTTTTTGCGTATCGAGTTGATCAGCGTCTTCGATGGTGAGGTCAGCGCGCAGTTTGGTGGCGATGCGACGGGGCGTCTCAAGCATCCCATCCTCTCGCAGCACTGGTAGCGCCGCGAGTTGTTCGTCGAGCCGCGCGACCTGAAAGCCTACCGAACGTGGATTATAGGGGTCGAGCAGAGCCATGTCGCGGACGGGCGCCGGAGCCACGCCAACGATGTATCGAGCGCGATAAGTGATCTGCGAGTCGATGAGGTCGAGCAGTACGTCGAGTTGCTCGGCGTGAGCGTCGCGGTCGGCGAAATGGCGAGCGAAACGACAGGTGTTGATCCCGCGCTCGATACGCCGGCCCATGTCGAGGAAGCTCCAACCCGCGACGCGATTCATGTTCTCGTTCACGAGGCCGGAAAGTGCGGCGATCGTATGCAGCGCCGCCTCGGCGCGCTCGATGATCTCTGGCTCGGAATCGCCGCCAAATTCTGGCGATGTAAGGCGCGATTCCAGTCTTCCGACAAGTTGCCAGGCGTCCTGAGAAAGGCGCTCGCGGATAACTGAAGCTGCTCTGCGCGCCGCTCGAGCGATCGATAGCGCCGAACCATAAGCCTCGTCGCTGCGGATAGCTGCTGCAACACTAAATGGCGTCCGTTCGTCCGGTGGAGTGGCTCCCCATGCGGCAAGCATCCGTTGCAGTCGGTCGATGCTTTGGCGTCCACCCTGGACGGGCATGTCGGCGTCCATGAGGCGACTGCAGAGCGTACGAATAAGGCGCAGCGTCGCCTCAGCGCGTTCGAGGTAGCGACCGAACCAGAAGAGATTGTCTGCTGCGCGGCTTGGGAGATTTCCGAGCAGGCGCACAATGTTCACGTTATCGGCTGCAGGCAGAAGCGTTGATATCTCGACGGGCTTCTCGGCGATGACCCAGGCATCTGCTGATTGCGCGCCCTCGCCCATATTGACGGCCCGCGCATCACCGGGTCCGGATACGCGGCAAAAACCGCCCGGCATGACGCGCCAGCCATCTGGCGTTGCTGCAGCATACACGCGCAGGGAAAACGGGCGTGGTGCAAGTTTGCCATCGCTCCATACAGGCGTGGTGGAGAGACGAACGTCCTCTTGTCCGGCGAAGTCCATCCCGCGCTCGCGAATAGCCGCGATTAAAGTCCTGCGCTGATTGTCGCCAAGTTCTGCGCCCAATACGCTGCGAATACCCTCCATACCCGGCACACTGTCGGAAAAGGCGCCGCTAATATTCATCTTATCGAAATTTTTAAGAACATTCTCTCGTTCCTGCTCCTGCCCGCACCACCATGTGGCGATGTTGGGCAGGCGTAGGTCTTCGCCTAACACCCGGCGAGCAAGCGCAGGGAGGAAAGCGAGCAGAGCACGGGACTCGATGAGGCCTGCGCCCGGCATGTTGGCGACAACGACCTCGCCTCGGCGGATAGCCTCAAGCATACCGGGAACGCCCAGTTGGGAGGCTGCGTTCAATTCCAGCGGATCACACCAATCCGCGTCGACACGTCGCCATATCACATCGGCGCGCTTGAGCCCTGCTATCGTGCGTACATGCAGCCGCCCCTCGCTCATCACGAGGTCTTCGCCTTCTACAAGTAGCATGCCAAGATAACGCGCGAGATACGCCTGCTCGAAATAGGTCTCGCTCCAAGCGCCCGGGGTAAGAAGACAGATGCGCGGGTCGCTACGTACTGCAGCCTTCGCAAGGCCTGTGCGGAAATCCCGGAAAAAAGGCGCTAGGCGCTCGACGTTCATTTCACGGTAGAGACCGGCGAAGGCTCGAGACAGGACGAGCCGGTTTTCCAGCGCGTAGCCTGCTCCAGAAGGGGCCTGCGCACGATCGCCCAGTACCCACCATTTGCCGTCTGGTCCCCTGCCAATGTCTGCGGCGTAAAGGCGTATCCATCGGCCCCCAGGGGGCTTCACCCCGCGCATGGCCCTTATGAAGTCGGGCGAACCGGCGACGGCGGCGGCGGGCAGGGCGCCCTCGGCTATGAGTTTCGAAGGCCCGTAGATGTCGTCGAGGATTCGCTCCATCAGATCCACGCGCTGCTCGATGCCAGCGCGAATCTCTACCCAGTCCGTCTCGGACACGAGCAAAGGCATGTGGCTGAGCGGCCAGCTACGCTCGCGCGTCTCTCCATGCACCCGATAGGAGATCCCCATTTCACGAATGCGTCTGTCAGCTGCGGCGAAACGCTGCTCGATTTCGTTGGTTTCTAGGCGCGCCAAAGCATTGAGGAGCTTCATCCAATGCGTACGCGGCGCGCCGGAACCGTTTAT
>CANBVC010000186.1 GCA_947372795.1 Beijerinckiaceae bacterium | reverse complement strand
CTGGTGCTGCCCCTGATCGCCGAGATGCGGCGTGAGGCGAAGCTGCCGGGCTATGAATCGTCGCCACTGATGTGGGGCGAGCTTGAGCTCGTCATGACCCTTCACGCGGCGGTCGTCTTTTATTCCATGCGCGTCCATATCTATGGTGGCGATATGTCCGGCGATACATCCGCCGTGCTAAATCTTTATGTCGCGAATTTTCTGGTCGGCGCGCGGTCGACCCTGGTTCGCCTGCACGGTCCTGATACGCCAGGCAGCCTCAAGCTGCCGGTTCCCCTTGACAAGACGGCTGCATAGCCTCGCGCCTTGGCCGGAGTTATGCAGATTTCCGCAATTGTGATGATTCTGATTGACGGCTGAACCGCGGCAACACTACATAAGCCTCAGATCCTGACCTTTGCCGTTCAAGATGGGCCCTCAGCCTGCGACGGTCGGGTCGCCGGGTATGAGGAACCTGATGATTCGTATGATGCGCAGCCTGGCCGACGCCCCCCTCAAGACGCGGATCGTGGCGATCTTTGGCCTGCTGGTCCTCGGCAATGTCGCGGCTTGGGCGATGGCGTTCGCCTCTTTTCATCATGAACCGGTCCTGCTCGGCTCCGCTTTTCTCGCCTATGTGCTTGGCCTGCGCCACGCGGTCGATCCCGATCATATCGCCGCGATCGACAATGTGACCCGCAAGCTGATGCAGGAAGATCAGAAGCCGGTCACGGTCGGGTTCTGGTTCGCGCTTGGCCACTCCAGCATCGTCGTGGTCGCGGCCGCCTTGCTGGCGCTCACAGCCGCCAGCCTGAATGAGCGGTTCGAGGACTTCAGATCCATTGGCGGCCTGATCGGCGTCTCCGTCTCCGCCGGCTTCCTGATCCTGATCGGCTTGTTCAATCTCATGATCCTGTCCGGCGTCTGGAAGAGCTTCCGGCAGGCCCGCCGCACGGGCGAGGTCAGTGAGGAAGACACCAACGCCCTGCTTGCCCGGCGCGGGTTCCTTTCGCGCATCCTGCGCCCGCTTTTTGGCTTAATTTCAAAGCCCTGGCATATGTATCCGCTGGGTTTCCTCTTCGCGCTGGGCTTTGACACGGCTACCGAGATCAGCCTTTTCGGCGTCGCTGCCGCGAGCGCCTCGAATGGCGTCTCATTCCTCGACATCATGTGTTTCCCCTTGCTCTTCATGGCGGGCATGACGCTTGCCGACACCGCCGACGGCGTGCTGATGCTGGGGGCCTATGGCTGGGCTTTCGTGAAGCCGATCCGCAAGCTGTTCTACAATCTCGTGATCACTCTGATGTCAGTGCTGGTCGCCTTCGTCATCGGCGCCATCGAGGCGCTGGGCCTTATCGGCGAGCGGCTCGGTCTGCAGGGCTGGTTCTGGGATCTGGTGGCCGGCGCCAACGACCAGATGGCCTTGTTCGGCTTCATCGTCGTCGGCGTCTTCGCGGGCGCCTGGGCGCTTTCGTTCCTGATTTACCGCCTTGGCGGTTACGATCGTCTGGAGATCAAGGTTCAAGCCTGATCTCCAAACCCTCTCGTCATTCCGCCGCCTTCTGCGTCTCAATTCGGAATGGGTGGGCTGGATAGACGCCCAGAATCTTCACTTCGCGCGAGAAGAATTCCAGCTCCTCCAGCGCCCGCCGCAATGGCGGGTCATCGGGGTGGCCGTCCACATCGGCGAGGAACTGGGTCGCCGCGAATTCGCCGTCCACCATATAGCTTTCCAGCTTCGACATGTTGACCCCATTGGTCGCGAAGCCGCCGAGCGCCTTGTAAAGGGCGGCAGGAACGTTGCGCACCCGGAACAGGAAGGTCGTCACAGGGTTTGGCTCGCCCTGGGGTAGCCATTTGGGCGTCTTCGACAGGATGATGAAGCGCGTTGTGTTGTGCTTCTCATCCTCGACATTCGACGCCAGCGTCTTCAGCCCATAGATCCCTGCCGCAAGAGCGGGCGCCAGCGAGGCGCGCGTCGGGTCTTTCCACTCGGCGACTTCGCGCGCCGAGCCTGCCGTATCGCCAGTCACGACGGCCTTCAGGCCCAATTCGCGGATGATCTTGCGGCACTGTCCCAGCGCATGCACATGGCTGTAGACAGACCGAATGGTGGAGATGTCCGCTTCCGGCAGGGCGAGAAGCTGGAAATGGATCGGCAGGAAATATTCGCCGACGATATGCAGGCCAGCCTTGGGCAGGAAATGATGGATATCCGCCACACGTCCGGCGATCGAATTTTCGATGGGGATCATGCCGAGGTCGGCGACGCCATCGGTGATCGCCGCGAAGGCGTCCTCGAAGCTGGCGCAGGGCAAGGGCTCCCAGTCAGGATAGACGTCGAGGCAGGCGATATGGGAGTTCGCCCCCGGCTCGCCCTGATACGAGATCACCTTCTTCACCAAAATCTCCGTCACTTGCCCGCCAGCATAAGCCGCGCGCGTTCGAGATCGTGCGGCGTGTCCACCCCGAGCGGAACCTCGCCGACGACGCTCACGTCGATTCGCATGCCCGCTTCCAGCGCGCGCAATTGTTCGAGCTTTTCGCGTTGCTCCAGCGCTGAGGGCGGCAGGCCGACGAATCGGGCCAAAGCCGCACGGCGATAAGCATAGAGCCCTATATGGTGCCACAGCGGCCCATCCCCATGCGGGGCGGTTGCTCGCGTGAAATAAAGTGCGCGCATATGCGTGTCGCTGATGGGCGAGCCCACCACCTTCACAACATTGGGGTTCGTGCGCTCTTCCGCCCGGGTGATCAGCGCGCAGGCCGTACCGATGTCGACTGCCGAATTATCCAGCGGGCGCAGGGCGGCGCGAAGGGTGGCCGCTTCAACAGTCGGCAGATCGCCCTGCACATTGACCACGATGTCGTGTCGCCCCTGGGGATCGGCGAGGCCCAGCGCCTCGAAGATGCGGTCTGAGCCCGACTCGTGATGTTGTCCCGTCAGCACGGCGCGTCCGCCTGCGGCCTCGATGGCGGCGACGATTTCTGGCGCGTCGGCGGCCACGACCACTTCGCCGATTCCTGCTTCGCAGGCGCGGCGCCAGACATGAACGATCATGGGCGCCCCGTGGATATCGGCCAGGGGTTTGCCGGGAAGGCGGGTGGAGGCCATGCGGGCCGGGATGAGAACGATGGGGGTCATGATCAGGCGGCAAAAGGTAGCATTGAGATATTTGCTTATACTGTTGCCAAGCGGGGCGCAAAGCGGGTAATCAACCACCATCCTATGAGGCTGGCGTCCCGGCCTCGCACGCTGTTGCGCGCCGGATGCGCGGATTGGCTGAAAGCGGAGCCTGTAGGCATGGATTCCTTCGAACTGAACAAAATCGCCGGCGCGGTGCTCGGCTCACTTCTCTTCGTGATGGGGCTCAGCGTCATCTCCGATATGCTGTTCGCAGCGCCTCACCCGGCAAAGCCCGGTTACGAGCTCGCTGCTGCTCCGGAGAGCCATGGCGCCGTCGCCGCTGCGCCCGAAGCCTCCATCCCCCTGCCGACGCTTCTCGCCAAGGCGGACCCCAAGAAGGGTGAGAACCTCGTCAAGGCCTGCGCCGCCTGCCATTCGCTCGACGCGAGCGGCTCCGCCAAGGCCACAGGCCCCAGCCTCTACGGCGTCATCGACCGCGCTGTGGCTTCGACCAGCTTCTCCTATTCCGACGCCATGAAGGCCAAGGGTGGCAAGTGGGGCTACGAACAGGTCAACGCCTTCCTCGCCAATCCCAAGGGCGTCGTGGCGGGGACTAAGATGTCCTATGCTGGCGAGAAGGATCCGGCCAAGCGCGCCGACATCATCGCCTATCTGCGCTCGATGTCCGCCAATCCGGCGCCACTCCCCACGCCCTGATGCGGTCTAAAAGCAGTCGTCAGGCCGGGCTCGCGCCCGGCCTTTTGCTTTCGCGCGGCGCGCTTCCGTGCTATCGGCAGGCATCATGACCACTCGCATTGACAAACGCTTCAGCGAACTTCGCAGCGAGGGCCGCGCGGCCCTTGTGACCTTTCTCATGTGCGGGGATCCTGACCTCGACACATCCTTGGCGCTGATTCGGGCCCTGCCCGGCGCTGGGGCCGACGTCATCGAGATCGGCATGCCCTTCACCGATCCCATGGCGGACGGGCCCTCGATTCAGGCTGCCGGCCTGCGGGCGCTCAAGGCGGGCGGGTCCATGATCAGGACGCTTGAGGTCGTGACCGCCTTCCGTAAGGAAAACGATCACACGCCGATCGTGCTGATGGGTTATTACAATCCCATCTATGTCTATGGCGTTGAACGCTTTTTGAAGGACGCGAAGGCGGCTGGCGTCGATGGTCTCATCGTGGTCGATCTGCCGCCCGAGGAGGATGCGGAACTGTGCATCCCCGCGCTCGGCGCCGGGCTGAACTTCATCCGTCTTGCGACCCCCACCACCGACGACAAGCGCCTGCCCAAGGTGCTGACCAATACGTCGGGCTTTGTCTATTACGTCTCGATCACCGGCGTCACCGGCGCCGCCACACCCGATTATTCGAAGGTGTCGCAGGCAGTGCGCCGCATCAAGGCCCATACGGACCTGCCGGTCGCCGTCGGTTTCGGGGTCAAGAATGCGCAGACCGCGCAGTCTATCGCAGCCCATGCAGATGGAGTCGTGGTTGGTTCGGCACTTATCGATGCGCTCAAGGGCTCGCTCGATAGCGACGATCGGGCGACGGCGACGACGGTGACGGCGGTCACCAGTCTCGTCAGCGAAATCGCAGGCGGTGTGCGCGCGGCGCGCAAGGCGGTGGCGTGATGAGTGAAGCAGATAACGAATCCGGCTCGGGCTTCGCCATGAACTGGATGTCGAACGTCGTCCCGCCGAAGATCCGCTCGTTCCTGAAGCGCGAGACCCCGGAAAACCTCTGGGTGAAATGTCCCGAGAGCGGCGAGCTCGTCTTCCATAAGGATCTCGAAGCCAATCTTTATGTGGTGCCGAGCTCCGGCCACCATATGCGCATGCCCGCAAAGATGCGTCTCGACACTTTGTTCGACGCCGGGCGTTACGAGACGATCGCCACCCCCGAAGCGCCGCTCGATCCGCTGAAATTCCGCGATGTGAAGCGCTACACCGATCGTCTCAAGGAATATCGCTCCAAGACGGGCGCGCCTGACGCCGTGAAGCTCGCCGCCGGCGCCCTTGAGGGCAAGCAGGTGGTCGCGGCGGTGCAGGATTTCGAATTCATGGGCGGCTCGCTCGGCATGGCGGCTGGTGAGGCCATCATCACCGGCATGACCGAGGCCGTGAAGCGCAAGACGCCCTTCATCATCTTTACTGCCTCAGGCGGCGCGCGCATGCAGGAGGGCATGTTCTCCCTCATGCAGATGCCGCGCACGACGGTGGCGGTGCAGCGCCTGCGCGCAGCCCGGCTTCCCTATATCGTGGTGCTCACCAATCCCACGACCGGCGGCGTCACCGCCTCCTACGCCATGCTTGGCGACATTCACATCGCGGAACCGGGCGCCGTCATCGGCTTTGCTGGCGCGCGCGTCATCGAGCAGACGATCCGTGAGCGCCTGCCCGAAGGCTTCCAGCGCGCCGAATATCTGCGAGAACATGGCATGGTCGACATGGTCGTGCCGCGCGGCGAGATGCGCGCCACGCTGGCCCGCTTGTGCAGCCTTCTCACCAATACGCCCCCCGCGGCTTAAGGCTTATGACCGGATCTGATCTGATTCTAGAGCGGATGCTGGCCCTGCATCCCAAGAAGATCGATCTGTCTCTGGGGCGGCTCGAACATCTTCTGGCGCGCCTCGGCGATCCCCAGTTGCATCTGCCCCCGGTGATCCATGTCGCCGGCACCAATGGCAAGGGCTCGACGGTCGCCTTCATGCGCGCGGTTCTGGAAGCCGCCGGCCGCAGGGTCCATGTCTACACGTCGCCGCATCTCGTGCGTTTCCACGAGCGCATCCGCCTCGCCGGTCGGCTTGTCGAGGAGACGCAGCTCGTCGCCGCGATGGAGGAATGCGAGCGGGTCAACGAGGGCGCGCCCATCACGCTCTTCGAAATGACCACGGCGGTGGCCTTCAAGCTGTTTCATGAGACCCCGGCGGACGTCTTGCTGCTCGAGGTCGGCCTTGGCGGTCGTTTCGACGCCACCAACGTGATCGGCGCCCCCGCGCTTAGCGTCATCACGCCGGTCTCCATCGATCATCCCGAATTTCTGGGCTCGACTTTGGCAGGAATCGCCTTCGAGAAGGCGGGCATCATCAAGCCGCGCAGTCCCGTCGTCGTCGCTACGCAGGAAGATGAGGCCCGCGCCGTCATCGAGCGTCAGGCTGAAAAGCTCCGCGCGCCCATCTTCATCGGCAGCCAGGATTTCATGGGCCGCGAGGAGCATGGGCGGCTGGTCTATCAGGACGAGA
>CANBVC010000185.1 GCA_947372795.1 Beijerinckiaceae bacterium | reverse complement strand
GAGGACCAGTTTGCGCGTCTTTTCGATGAGTTGGGCATCGCGCCTTGCACGTTCCTCCCCATGCGCCGCGCGACGGACTTCCCACCCGTTGGACCCAATACATCCTACGTGCTCGCGCAACCGTTCCTCGGCGACACCTCTCGCGCGCTCGAAGAGCGCGGCGCGAAACGAATCGCAGCGCCCTTCCCCCTGGGCGCTGAAGGCACCACCCTGTGGCTGCGCGCCATAGCCGAAGCCTTTGGTGTCAGCCCCGAGCGCTTCGAAAAGGTGACCGCCCCAGGCCGCGCCCGCGCCGCGCAGGCCCTCGCTCATTCAAAGGGCATGCTGGCGGGCAAGCGCATGTTCATGTTCCCCGATTCGCAGCTGGAAGTGCCGCTGGCGCGCTTTCTCTCCCGCGAACTCGATGTGGAGATGATCGAGGTCGGCACCCCCTATCTGCATCGCGAGCATCTGTCCGCCGAACTCGCACTGCTGCCTGCGGACCTGCGCATCGTCGAGGGCCAGCATGTGGACAACCAGCTCGATCGCTGCCGCGCCGCGCGCCCGGATCTGACCCTCTGCGGGCTTGGCCTCGCCAATCCGCTGGAGGCCGAGGGCCTAAGCACCAAATGGTCCATCGAACTGATCTTCACTCCTATCCAGGGCTACGAACAGGCCGGCGATCTTGCTGAACTGTTCGCACGGCCGCTCAATCGTCGCACGCGGCTGGAGGTCTGACCATGCAGCTCACCGTCTGGACATATGAAGGCCCTCCGCACATCGGAGCCATGCGCGTGGCCACCGGCATGACCGGCCTGCATTACGTGCTGCACGCCCCCCAGGGCGACACCTATGCGGACCTGCTTTTCACCATGATCGAGCGGCGCAGCGCCCGCCCGCCCGTGACCTACACGACCTTCCAGGCCCGGGATCTCGGCGGCGATACGGCCGAACTCTTCAAGAGCGCCGCACAGGAAGCCTACGACCGCTTCCAGCCCCAGGCCATGATCGTCGGCTCATCCTGCACCGCCGAACTCATTCAGGACGATCCGGGCGGGCTCGCCGCCGCGCTCGCCTTGCCGATTCCGGTGGTGCCGCTGGAGTTGCCTGCCTACCAGAAAAAGGAAAACTGGGGCGCGGCGGAGACCTTCTATCGCCTCGTACGCGCGTTGGCTGGCGCAAAGCGCGAGCGCTCCGCCCGCACCCGGCCCCTTTGCAATCTGCTGGGGCCGACGGCTCTGGGCTTCCGCCATCGCGACGATGTTCAGGAAATCACCCGTCTGCTGGGACGTATGGGGATCGACGTGAATTTGGTCGCGCCCATGGGTTCTTCGCCGCAGGATCTGACAAGGCTCGGAGACGCCGATTTCAATGTGGTTCTCTATCCCGAAGTCGCGAACACTGCGGCCCTGTGGCTCGAGAAGGCCCACGGACAGCCCTTCACCAAGGTGATCCCAATCGGCGTCGGCGCCACGCGGGATTTCATCGCGGAAGTGGCGGCGATTGCTGGCGTCGACGCTACAGCATTGCTTGCAGAAGAAACCTCGCGCCTGCCCTGGTATTCGCGCTCAGTCGATTCGACCTATCTCACGGGCAAGCGCGTATTCATCTTCGGCGACGCCAGCCACGCCATCGCAGCCGCCCGCATCGCGCAGACGGAGCTCGGCTTCAAGGTCGTGGGTCTTGGCACTTATTCGCGCGAATTCGCCCGTGAAGTACGCGAGGCCGCCAAGCTCTATGGCGTCGAGGCGCTGATCGCCGACGACTATCTCGACGTCGAGGCGAAGGTCGCCGAATTGCAGGTGGAGCTGGTGCTGGGCACCCAGATGGAGCGCCACATCGCCAAACGCCTCGGCGTGCCCTGCGCAGTGATTTCCGCCCCGGTCCATGTGCAGGATTTCCCGGCCCGCTATTCGCCGCAGATGGGTTTCGAAGGCGCCAATGTGATCTTCGACACCTGGGTGCATCCGCTGATGATGGGTCTTGAGGAGCATCTCCTCGCCATGTTCCGTGACGACGTGGAGTTTCATGACGGCGCCGCGCCCTCCCATCTCGGCGGCAAGGCCCAGAAGGCCCAGGACAATCCTGCGGAAGTCATTGCGCCCGAGCCCGTCACGGCCATGGCGCGAGCCGCTGCCGAGCCGGTCGGCGCTGGCGACACGATCATGTTCAGGTGGGACGACAAGGCTGAAAAAGAGCTGAAAAAGATTCCATTTTTTGTTCGTGGCAAAGCGCGCCGCAATACCGAACGCTTCGCCTCCGAGCGCGGCGTGGCGACCATCACCATCGAGACTTTGTATGATGCCAAAGCTCACTTCTCCCGCTGAAGCGACGCCCATGCGCGTCGTGCTTGTCACCATGGACACCCATGTGGCGAGCGCGATCGATCGTGCGCGGGTGGTCCTGAAGAAGCAGATTCCAGGGCTCTCGCTGCGAGTGCATGCGGCTTCGGAATTTGCGGCGGATCCTGTGGCGCTGCAACGCTGCCTCGATGACATCGTGCAGGGCGACATCATCATCAACACCATGCTCTTCATGGAAGATCATTTCACGCCGCTGTTGCCCGCACTCAACACGCGCCGCACCACGTGCGACGCCATGTTGTGCGCGCTTTCCGCTGCTGAGGTGACCAAACTCACCCGCATCGGCCAGTTCGACATGAGCGCCCCCGCCAATGCCGCCATGTCCCTGTTGAAGAAGCTGCGCGGCCCCAAGGAAAAGAGCGCCAGCGCTGGCGCCAACCAGATGAAGATGCTGCGCCGCCTGCCGAAGATCCTGCGCTTCATCCCCGGCACGGCGCAGGATGTGCGCGCCTATTTTCTCGCCATGCAATATTGGCTGGCGGGCTCCGAAGAGAACATGGTGAACATGGTTCTCTATCTGGTGGACCGCTACGCCGACGGCCCGCGTCGCCATCTGCGCGGCAAGCTGAAAGTCCAGCCGCCCGTCGAATATCCGGAGGTCGGGGTCTATCATCCGCGCATGGACGTGACCGTGACCGAAGACGCGGGCAAGCTGCCTGCGCCCGAGGGCCGCGCAAAGGCGACCGTGGGCCTCCTGCTCATGCGCTCCTATGTACTGGCGCGCAACGCCGGTCACTATGACGGCATGATCGCGGCCCTTGAAGCGCGCGGCCTGCGGGTCATCCCCGCCTTCGCGGCCGGCCTTGACGCCCGTCCTGCCATCGAAAAATTCTTCATGAAGGACGGCCAGCCCGCCATTGACGCCATGGTGTCGCTGATGGGCTTCTCCCTCGTGGGCGGCCCCGCCTATAACGACGCCAAGGCGGCGGAAGAAATCCTCGCCAGGCTCGACGTTCCCTATATCGCCGCCCATCCCGTCGAGTTCCAGACCATGGAGCAATGGCAGGATTCGGACCGGGGCCTGCTGCCCGTGGAATCGACCATCATGGTGGCGATTCCTGAGCTCGACGGTTCCACCGGCCCCGCCGTATTCGGCGGTCGCGCAGATGGGGGAACCACCTGCGGCGGTTGCGAGCGCCAATGCGTGTTCCCGAAGTCCGAGAACGCCCGCGACATGCATGTCTGCGCCGAGCGCGCCGAGACGCTCTCCGCCCGCATCGAAAAACTGGCGCTGCTGCGCCGCTCCCAGCGCGCCGACCGCAAGGTTGGCATCGTGCTCTTCAACTTTCCGCCCAATGCCGGCAACACCGGCACCGCCGCCTATCTCTCGGTGTTCGAATCGCTCTACCGCGTGCTGCATGCCATGAAGGGCGCAGGCTATAAAGTTGAGCCGCCCGCCTCCGTGGCGGCGCTGCGTGACTCGATCATCGAAGGAAACGCCAAGCGTTTCGGCGCCCTCGCAAATGTGCATGTACGCGTGCCCACAGAACAGCATGTGCGTCGCGAGCGATGGCTGAAGCAGATCGAGGCCCAATGGGGCTCCGCGCCCGGCAGGCAGCAGGCCGACGGCGAAAGCATCCAGATTTTGGGCGAGCGCTTCGGCAATGTCTTCGTGGGCGTGCAGCCCGCCTTCGGTTACGAGGGCGACCCCATGCGCCTGCTCTTCGAAAAGGGCTTCTCGCCGACCCACGCCTTCTCGGCCTTCTATCGGTGGATGCGCGAGGATTTCGGCGCCGACGCCGTGCTGCATTTCGGCACCCATGGGGCGCTGGAGTTCATGCCGGGCAAGCAGACGGGCCTGTCGGGCGCCTGCTGGCCGGACCGGCTCATTGCGGACCTGCCGAACTTCTACCTCTATGCCTCGAACAACCCTTCCGAGGGCGCCATCGCCAAGCGCCGCGCCGCCGCAACACTCATCAGCTACCTGACGCCACCAGTCGCCAGCGCGGGCCTTTATCGCGGCCTCGTCGATCTCAAGGCCTCGCTCGACCGCTGGCGCAAGGACAAGCCGGAGACCCCGGAAGATTGCGCCGAGCTTGCGGCGCTTATCCAGTCCCAGGCGGCGGAGCTTGATCTGGCGGCGGCCGAGCCCTTCTGGACCGGCGATATCGAGGCGCAGATCGTCAGGTTGAACGAAGCGATCCTCGAACTCGAATATACGCTGATCCCCCATGGCCTGCATGTGGTGGGCGAGCCGCTCTCGAAAGAAGAGCGCGCCGACATGCTGCTCGCCATGGCGGAATCCACCCATGGGCAGCGGCTGGAGCGCGCTGCCGTGGAGGCTCTGGTCTCCTGCGTCGCCGTGGAATCAATCACGAAGGACAGCGGGATACGCGACATCCTGCGCGCTCTGAAGCCCTCAGCAGACCATCTGGCGCAGGATTTCGAAATTAGCGGCATACTCAGGGCGCTCGACGGGCGCTTCATCAACCCCGCCCCCGGCGGCGACCTCTTGCGCACGCCCGACGTGCTGCCCACCGGCCGCAACCTCCATGGGTTCGACCCCTTCAAGATCCCCAGCAAATACGCCACTCAGGACGGCGCCCGTCAGGCCATGCGGCTGCTGACGCGCTATGTGGCCGATGGCAATTCCTTCCCCGAGACTGTCGCCCTCGTGCTCTGGGGAACGGATAATCTCAAGACCGAGGGCGCCCCCATCGCCCAGGCTCTCGCCCTGCTGGGCGCAGCGCCCCGCTTTGACAGCTACGGCCGCCTTGCAGGCGCCACGCTGGTTCCGCTGGATCAGATGACCCATCCGCGTGTGGACGTGATCATCTCCCTCTCGGGCATTTTCCGGGATCTCATGCCCTTGCAGATCAAGCTACTGGCGGAGGCGACCTTCCTTGCGGCGAGCGCCGACGAGCCGCTAGACCGCAACTTCGTGCGCAAACATGCGCTGGCGTATATGGCCGAGCACGGCGGCGACATGGAAGCGGCGTCCCTGCGCGTCTTCGGCAATGCGGATGGCGCCTATGGCTCAAACGTCAACAACCTCATTGAGAGCGGCAACTGGGAAAACGAAGACGAGCTGGCGGAGACCTATACCCGCCGCAAGGGCTTCGCCTATGGCCGCGCGGGAAAGCCGGTACAGCAGCCCGAACTGCTAAAGAGCATCCTGAAGGGCGTGGATCTCGCCTATCAGAACCTCGACTCGGTGGAGCTGGGCGTTACGACCGTCGATAATTATTTCGACACGCTGGGCGGCGTGAGCCGCGCCGTCAAGCGCGCAAAGGGCACGGTCGCACCGGTCTATATCGGCGATCAGACCAAGGGCGAAGGCGTGGTGCGCACGCTAAATGAACAGGTCGCGCTGGAAACCCGCACCCGCATGCTCAACCCCAAATGGTACGAGGGCATGTTGAAGCATGGCTACGAAGGCGTGCGCCAGATCGAGACCCATGTCACCAACACCATGGGCTGGTCGGCCACGACCGGACAGGTGGAGCCCTGGGTCTATCAGCGCCTCACCCAGACCTATGTGCTGGACCCCGAGATGCGCGAACGTCTGGCGACGCTGAACCCCGCAGCATCCGCCAAGATCGCCGACCGGCTGATCGAAGCCCACAAGCGCGGCTACTGGACACCTGACCCTGATTTGTTGCTGGCCCTGCAAACGGCTGGCGAAGAACTCGAAGATCGCCTCGAAGGCGTGACCACGGAGATTGCGGCATGAACATTCCGATCAGAAATCCGATTCCGCGTCAGCCCGCCGGCTCCATGCAGGTCGAGCTTGATCCTAATCTGAACATTGGTCAGGCCAAGGTCTTCGCCGTCTATGGCAAGGGCGGCATCGGCAAGAGCACGACCTCGTCGAACCTGTCGGTGGCCTTCTCCAAGCTCGGCAAGCGCGTGTTGCAGATCGGTTGCGATCCCAAGCACGACTCCACCTTCACCCTCACCAAGCGCCTCGCCCCCACCGTCATCGACGCGCTGGAGGCCGTGCAGTTTCACTCCGAGGAACTGCGCATCGAGGACTTCGTAGCGGAGGGCTACAATGGCGTCATGTGCGTGGA
>CANBVC010000184.1 GCA_947372795.1 Beijerinckiaceae bacterium | reverse complement strand
TTGAAGTATGGTTTGGCGGGCTTCGCGAGCCTTCTGCCAACTTTCGTCGATTCGCAGACCTCGGGACAGCCTCCAGCCCCGCCCGTGGCGGAGCCGCCCAAGCCCGAGCCCAATACGCAGGCCTTCGACCCCGCCAGCGTCGTCGAGGCGGCCCGCGCGCTCTCAAAAAAGCCCTACAAGGCCCCCGCCGCTGATCTTCCAGAAGCCTTCAGCTCGCTCACCTATGAGCAATATGCGAGCATCCGCAGCAAGCCCGGAGCAGCGGTCTGGGCCAACGAAAACACGGGCTATGCAATTGAGCCGCTGCACCGTGGCTTCGTCTACGCGACGCCTGTCAACCTCGACGTCATCGAGGGCGGTGTTCAACGTCGGCTCTCCTACAATCCCGCAGATTTTTCCTTCGGCCAGATCAAGGCGCCGACCGAAGGCAAGGATATCGGCTTCTCGGGCTTCCGGGTGCTGCGGCTGCGCGAGGGCCAACCGCCCTTGGAAGTCGCGATATTTCAGGGCGCCAGCTTCTTCCGGTCGCTGGCCAATGGACAAAACTATGGCGTGACGGCCAGAGGCCTGTCGATCCGCACCGCCGACCCCAAGGGCGAGGAATTTCCGCTGTTCCGGGCGGTCTGGATCGAAAAGCCGACGCTCGCCTCCGAAGCCCTCGTGATCCATGCGCTGCTGGACTCAGAAAGCGTATCGGGAGCCTATCGCTTCACCCTGCGCGCCGCTGAAGCCACGATCATCGACACAGAGTGCACTCTCTTCCCCCGCGTGAACCTTGACCATGTGGGCGTCGCCACCATGACCGCGACCCATGTTTTGGGCACGCTCGACCGGCGGCGCAGCGATGATGTGCGCCCGGGCATTTACGACGTGGCGGGCCTCGCCATGCTGAATGGCAAGGACGAGTGGCTCTGGCGTCCGGTCTCCAACCGCGAGACCCTGCAACTTTCCGCCTTCGTCGACGACAATCCGCGCGGCTTTGGCTTTCTGCAACGAGACCGCGAATTCGGACGGTTCCTTGATGATGACAATCACTGGGAGCGTCGTCCTTCGCTCTGGATCGAGCCCATTGGCGATTGGGGTCAGGGAAATGTGACGCTGGTGGAGATCCCCAGCGAATCCGAGGTGAACCAGAACATCATCGGCTATTGGCGCCCCCGCGCCGTTATGAACGCCGGTTCCGAGGTCAGTTTCGCCTATCGTCAGCTGTGGTGCTGGACGCCGCCGGACCGCCCCCCGGGCGCCACTGTCACCCTCTCGCGCGGTGGGCGCCCCGCAGGCGCCCCAGCAAACACACGCCGCCGCCGCTTTATGGTCGACTTTAACGGCGATATCGTCGCCGACCCCCAGAGGAGCGCGGAGGTTTCTCCGCAGATCGTCGCCTCGCCCGGAGCCGTCTCATCGGTGCGGACCTTCATCAACAGTGACCGCAAGACCTATCGCGTCGCCTTTGATGTCGATCCGGGCAATGAGACCTTGAGCGAGTTACGGCTTCAGCTGGAGGTGCAAGGCAAACCTGTAAGCGAAAGCTGGATGTATAGATGGACGCCGTGACCGATCAGCACGAGGCCCCTGCGGTGGTCGAGACCGACCATTGCATGCCTCCGGCGGCGCTGCTGCCCATGCCCACTCAATCGCTGCGTCAGTTCGAAGCCCATGAGCGGCGCAAGCGCCTTGCGCCCCATCTTTGGGGCATGCCCTGGGCCTCGCGTCTCTTCGTTTTCGGCGGCGGCCTCGCCCTCACCGCCTATGGCGCCAGCGAGATGTATGGCGTCATCGACATCGGCCCCATCACGACCCTGAAATGGGCGCTGCTGGTGCTCTTCGTGGCGAACTTTTCCTGGATCTCCATCGCCTTCACCAGCGGCATCCTGGGCTTTGGCTGGCTTTTGGCGCGCGGCGCAGAACGGCCGCAGATTCCGCAGAAGCTGAAGGCGCGCACCGCCATCGTCATGCCGATCTATAATGAGGCGCCCTCACGGGTTTTCGGCGCCATGCAGGCGATTTTCGAAGAGGTTGAGGCCACGGCGCTCGGCGCGCATTTCGACTGGTTCTTTCTCTCCGACACCACCAATCCCGATGTCTGGATCGCCGAAGAGCGCGCCTTCATCGCCATGCGCAAACGCCTTGGCGCGGAGGCGCGGATCTACTACCGGCGGCGCCCGAAGAATACGAGCCGAAAGGCGGGCAATATCGGCGATTTCGTCACCACCTGGGGCGGCGCCTACGAACATATGTTGGTGCTGGACGCTGATAGCCTGATGTCTGCGGACGCCATTCTGGGCCTCACCGGCGCCATGGAGGCGGACCCTGACGCGGGGATCATCCAGTCGCTGCCGCTCATCATCAACCGCAACACCATGTTCGCCCGCGTGCAGCAGTTCGCAGCGCGCATCTATGGCCCCGTTATCGCGGCGGGACTTGCGGTCTGGTCAGGGCGTGACGGCAATTACTGGGGCCACAACGCCATCATCCGCACCAAGGCTTTCGCCGATCATTGCGGCATGCCGGACCTGCGCGGACGCCCGCCCTTCGGCGGTCATATCCTGAGCCATGACTTCGTCGAGGCGGCGCTGATCCGTCGCGCAGGCTATGCGGTCTATATGTTGCCGACGCTGGGCGGCAGCTATGAGGAAAGCCCCCCCTCGCTGATCGATCTTGCGGCACGCGACCGGCGCTGGTGTCAGGGCAATCTGCAACATATGCGCGTCATCGGCTCGCGCGGGCTGAAGCTCGCGACCCGCCAGCATTTCGCGACCGGCATTATGAGCTATCTGGCCTCGCCGCTCTGGATGGCGCAGCTCATCGTCGGCATCGTGCTTGTGTTTCAGTCGGCCTATATCCGGCCGGAATATTTCACCAACGAGTTCCGCCTCTTCCCCGCCTGGCCGCGCTTTGACTCGGAGCGCGCGCTGGCGCTGTTCGGGCTGACCATGGCCGTGCTGCTGGCGCCAAAGCTCATGGGCCTTGTCATCGCCCTGTTCGACCGGGCGACACGCGAGGCGAGCGGCGGTGGCTTGCGCCTGATCGGCTCCGCGCTGGTTGAAACCCTCATGTCGGCCCTCTTCGCGCCTGTCATGATGGTGATCCAGACCGGCTCAGTCGTGCAGATCGTATTCGGGCGCGACACCGGCTGGAACCCGCAGCGGCGTGACGACGGCTCCATTCCCTTCTCGAGCATCGTGCGGCGTCATCGCTCTCATGTGGCGCTGGGCTTTGTGACGCTGATCGCGGGCCTGCTCATCTCGCCCTCGCTGGTGGCCTGGATGTCGCCAACCATCGCGGGGCTCATACTCGCGATCTTCCTGTCATGGGGCAGCGGCATGCTCGCGCTGGGGCTGAGCTTGAAGCGCGTGGGCCTGCTGCTGACGCCCGAGGAGACGAGCCCGCCGCCAGTCGCCCTGCGAGCCAATGCTCTGGCTGAAGAACTGGCGCGCGATGGTTTCGACGAGGCCGATGGCGTTCTGGCCATTCATGCTCACCCCGAATTCCGCACGCTGCACGAAGCCTTCCTGCCGCCTTTGAAACCTCATGTGCGCGGGGTGGTGGATCCCGACCGCGCCGTGGCCGAAGCCAAACTCAACGACGCTGACAGCGCACTGGAAGCAGCCCGCTGGCTCAGGCCCAAGGAGCGTAATGTGGTGCTGCAGGACCGCGCGCTGATCGCCCTGCTCGCGCGCCTTCCGGCGAGCGCGCCGCCGCGTAACGAATAGGACGGCGGCTCAATAGTCCTTGCCGTCGATGAGACCGACAGAGGTCACGACCACCCATTCGGCGCCGCGCCGTTCGATGGCGCGCACAAGGCCGGCGCCGGGAATGGCGTCGCCAGGCGCCACCGCCCGAAGGCCAGAGCGCCCCTCCAGCAAGGCGAAGCCGTCGCGAACTTCGCGCAGCACATAGCCATTGGGCGGGATGCGCTGGGCGTTGCGGCTGCGCGCAGGCTGGGCGGAGACGCTCGTCGTCTCGGAGCCAAGCGAGGTGAACTCCGCTTCAAGCTGGGGACGCGGCGGCGGCAGCGGGACGAAGGCCGCAGGGCGCGGGGGTGGTGGCGCGGAAGCGCGCTGTTCCTGCGCAGCCAATTCCTGTTCGGAACGCTGTTCGAGCTTCTGGACTCGCTCGATGTTCCGCATCACGAATTTATCGACCTCGGCGAGGCGGGTGGCGACATCGCGATCCAGCTTTTCGAACCGCGCCGAAACATCGCGCGCCGCGTAGAGCATGCGCGCATTGCTATCACGGTCGAGCGCTTCGACACGGGCCGAAAACTCGATGATCGCCGTATTGGTCTGGGAGCGGCTGGTTTCGAGACTGGATTGCAGGGTGGCGACTTTGGCGCGAAGGCCCGACACATCCTCTCGCTCAGCGCGTTTCGCCATGGCCTCGACCTCGTCGAGCCGGTTGGCGAGGATGCTCATGGCTTCGATGACCTTCGGCGAGGGAGCGTGAGCGTCGAATGTATTGGCGCCGATGATCCAGCCGACGCCGATCGCCATGAGAACGCCCGAGGCCTTGAAACCATGCGCATGAGCCTGCGCGCGCACCCGGCCCGCCTGCGCGGCGAGCGCGCTCAGCGACATGGCGGCGCGGACGCTGGCCAGCAATTCAGCAGAGGTCGGCGTGGGGCGCCTTACGACCGGGGGCGGGAGCACAGTAGAGGCTTTCTGCACCGCCTTCAGTTTCGCAGCGACCGCGCGGGCGGTCAGCTGGGAGGATGTCGCGCGGGTCGATCCGCTGGCCTTCTTGGCGGCGGCAGTCTCTTTCCGGGGGGCGCGGGGGGCCATGGGAAGGCTTTCGGATTATGGTTAACGTTATGTCACCACTCTCCCGCGCAAGCCTTAATGAAAGCTTATCACCGCCCCTAAATCACTCATTTTGCTTGGGTGAAGCTTTCGCGAGCCCATAATTGGGGGAACAATCGCATCCAGATCACCGAGGCGCAGACCGCCCCTACGCCGCCGACGATCACAGCCGGGGCGGCGCCGATGAAATGGGCGAGAGCGCCTGATTCGAAATCCCCGAGATTGTTGGATGTGCCTGTCATGATCGTATGCACCGCGATCACCCGCCCGCGCATTTCGTCGGGCGTATCGATCTGGATGATGGACTGGCGGATCACCACGCTCACCACGTCAGCCGCGCCCAGGATCATAAGAAAGACCATTGCGGGCCATATGCTTGTCGAGAGGCCAAAGCCCAGGGTCGCGAGCCCGTAGACGGCGACGCTGTAGAACATGACGCGACCAACGCCGCGCTTGATGGGGTAATGGGCGAGGAACAGGGCCGCCGCGATGGAGCCAACCGCTGGCATGGAGCGCAGCAGGCCAAGCCCCCAAGACCCCGTGTGGAATACTTCATTGGCGAATATCGGCAAAAGCGCCGTCGCCCCACCGAGCAGCACGGCGGCGAGATCAAGCGAGATTGAGCCCAGGATGGCGGGGCTCGCCCAGATGAAGCGATAGCCCCCAAAGAGCATGGCGAGCGTGACCGGCGGCTTGCTGGCGAGCTTCTTGGTCGGGGGCGAAATGCGCCAGGCGCAGTAGGTGGCGACGATGAAGAGAGCGAGAGAGATAGCAAAGGGCACAGTCGGCCCCAGCGGAAAGAGCAGGCCGCCCAGCGCGGGGCCGACCACGGTGGAGGTCTGGATGATGGAATTGGTCCATCCCATGGCGCTAGCGTATTCCTCGTCGGGCACGGTCGCCGCGACCAGCGCCTGCCCGGCGGGATTGGCGAAGGACCGCGCGGCGCCGACAAAGACCACGACCACATAGACCGGCCAAAGCAACTTGTTCCAGGCGAGGATGCACAGGGCCAGCGCGCCCAGCGTGACCACGCCATAGCCGGTGTAGAGAATGGTGCGCCGGTCATAGCGATCCGCCACGGCGCCGGTAACGAGCGACAGGGGCACGGTCGGCAGGAAGGTCGCGAGCCCGATCAGGCCGAGGGCGAAAGCGTCTCGGGTGACGTCATAGACATACCAGGCGACCGCCACCGTCTGCATCTGCATGGCGAGGCCCCACAGAAACCGCGCCGTGACATAGAAGCGGAAATTCCGGAAGCGGAATACGGCGCGGCCCGCCTTGGCCTCAGTCATGCGTGGTTTCCCTTTGGACGATCAGCCTCCAGTCCTAACCACCCAGATAGGCCGCGACAACCTTATCGTTGCGGGCGATTTCCGCCGCAGGCCCCGACAGTTCGATCCGGCCGGACTGGAGCACATAGGCGTGATCGGCGATGTCGAGAGCGGCCTGCGCGTTCTGCTCGACGAGCAGGATGGTGCGGCCCTCTTTCTTGAGATCTTCGATGATGCGGAAGATTTCTTCCACAAAGAGCGGCGCAAGGCCCATGGAGGGCTCATCGAGCAGCAACATGCGGGGAT
>CANBVC010000183.1 GCA_947372795.1 Beijerinckiaceae bacterium | reverse complement strand
GAGGCGTCAGCCAGCACATCCCAGCGCGAATGGCCGCCCATGAGCGGCGAATAGATCCCGAAAACCACGCGCGCGATCCGCGTCTCGCGCGCCGCGAAGGAACACATGGGGCAAGGCTCGACCGTGGTGTAGAGCGTGCAATGGCGCAGGCGACCTCGCCCCAGCAGACGCTGCGCCTCGCTCATGGCCACCATTTCGGCATGGCGGGTCACATCGCCGTCCCGACGCGTGCGATTGGACCCGACGCAGATGATCTCGTCGTCCCTGGCGATGACGCAGGCGAAGGGGAATTCGCCCGCAGCCACCCCTTCGCGCGCGCAAGCGATGCAATGGCGCATCATGCGCAGGTCCGTGTCGTCATTCAGCCGGTCCAGCATTCCAACGCACTCCACAAGGCCAGACGACGCCGCCTGTTTCATTTTATGAAGCGCCGCCGTTTTTTCACCCGTTTGCATCCAAATGTGTGACCTCTGGGGCAGGCGGGAGGCGCCCTTGCGCGCCATCCCAAAGCGGACTAAGTTTCCGTTGAGCCGAGGGGTGCCGCAGTGTTTGCGGCTGAGATCATACCCATCGAACCTGATCTGGTTAGCGCCAGCGGAGGGAAGGCGAAGCGGGACCATAGCGTCCCACGTGCGACTTCCTCCCATATTGAACAACAAGCCCCCCAGCGGGTGGCTATTGGAGGACCTCATGAACGTGCAGCCCAAGCACAGCACCCTCGTTCCCGAAACCGTGACCACGGGTCCCCTGACCGGATCGCACAAGGTCTATCATGTCCCGCAGGGCCACCCCGAAATTCGCGTCCCCTTCCGCGAAATCTCGCTGAGCGACCCCAACGAGCCTACCCTTCGCGTCTATGACGCCTCCGGCCCCTATACCGAGACCGACGCGCGCATCGACCTCGCCAAGGGCTTGCCCCCAGTGCGCGACGCGTGGCTCGCCAAGCGCGACGGGCTTGAGTCCTATGAAGGCCGCGCCGTGAAGTCGGAAGACAATGGCGATGTGTCCGCCGATAAGCTGGTGCCTCCCTGCCCCGCCAACCGCAAGCCGCGCCGCGGCCTCGATGGCAAGATGGTCACCCAGTATGAATTCGCTCGCGCCGGAATCATCACCGAAGAGATGATCTACGTGGCCCATCGCGAAAATCTTGGTCGCGAAAAGATGCTCGAAGGCGCGGAAGCGCGGATCGCCGACGGCGAAAGTTTCGGCGCTTCCGTCCCCGCTTTCGTGACGCCGGAATTCGTGCGCGACGAGATTGCGCGCGGCCGCGCCATCATCCCCTGCAACATCAACCATCCCGAACTTGAGCCGATGATCATCGGCCGCAACTTCCTCGTGAAGGTGAACGCCAATATCGGCAATTCGGCCGTGACCTCCTCGGTCGCCGAAGAAGTCGAGAAGCTGGTATGGTCGATCCGTTGGGGCGGCGACACGGTTATGGATCTGTCCACGGGCCGCAATATTCATAACATCCGTGACTGGATCATGCGCAACTCGCCCGTGCCGATCGGCACGGTGCCGATCTATCAGGCGCTGGAAAAGGTGGACGGCGACCCCATCAAGCTGACGTGGGAGATCTTCCGCGACACGCTGATCGAGCAGGCCGAACAGGGCGTGGATTACTTCACCATTCACGCTGGCGTGCGTCTCGCCTATGTGCCGCTGACCGCCAACCGCGTGACCGGCATCGTGTCGCGCGGCGGCTCGATCATGGCGCGCTGGTGCCTCGCCCATCACAAGGAAAGCTTCCTCTACACGCATTTCGAAGAGATCTGCGACATCATGCGCAAGTATGACGTCTCGTTCTCGCTGGGCGACGGCCTGCGTCCCGGCTCCATCGCCGACGCCAATGACCGCGCTCAGTTCGCCGAGCTCGAGACCCTTGGCGAACTCACCAAGATCGCCTGGGACAAGGGCTGTCAGGTCATGATCGAAGGGCCCGGCCATGTGCCGATCCACAAGATCAAGATCAATATGGAAAAGCAGCTGAAGGAATGCCACGAGGCCCCCTTCTACACGCTTGGACCGTTAACGACGGACATCGCGCCGGGCTATGACCACATCACCTCGGGCATCGGCGCCGCGATGATCGGTTGGTTCGGCTGCGCCATGCTCTGCTATGTCACGCCTAAGGAGCATCTGGGTCTGCCCGACCGCGACGACGTGAAAGTGGGCGTCATCACCTATCGCATCGCCGCCCATGCGGGCGATCTCGCCAAGGGCCATCCCGCCGCGCAGATGCGCGACGACGCGCTCTCGCGGGCGCGCTTCGACTTCCGCTGGGAAGACCAGTTCAATATCGGTCTCGATCCCGATACGGCGCGCCGCTACCACGACGAGACCCTGCCGAAGGACGCCCATAAGGTGGCGCATTTCTGCTCGATGTGCGGGCCAAAATTCTGCTCCATGAAGATCACGCAGGACCTGCGCGTGGAAGTGCAGGCGCTGCTCGAAAACGAAAAGGCCGTGCTGGATGGCATGGCCGAGAAGAGCAAGGAATTCCTCGAGGGCGGCGCCGCCCTCTATGTGAAGTCCTGATCTGACAAAGGCGGGCGCTGATTAAATCGCGCCCGCCACTTTTCTTCATTCTTGACGTCAATGCCGGGCGCTTCCGCCCGAATGCAGAGTCGCGTCTATGAGGTCGCCATGAACCAGCACAACGATAACCCTAGCCGCCGCTCCGTCTCGCGCATGATTGGCGCAGCCGCAGGCTCCATCGCCATGCCGGCCGTGCTGCGCGCGCAGCAGAGCGTCATCCGCATCGGCGTGCTTGGCGATCTCTCGGGCTATTCGATGGAGATCGGCGGACCCGGCGCAGTGCTAGCGGCCCGCATGGCTGTGGAGGATCACGGCAGCAAGGCTGCGGGCATGCCAGTGGAGGTCCTGCAGGCTGATTTCCTCAACAAGCCCGACGTGGCGTCGCAGATTGCGCGGCGCTGGTTCGATGTCGATAGTGTCGACGCCATCACAGACTTGCCCAATACTCCCTCAGCGCTGGCGGTGGCGCGTCTTGGCAAGGAGCGTGAGAAGATCATTCTGGTGGCGGAGGCGGCGACGCCGGAACTCACCACGGCGCAATGCTCGCCCACCACCATGCACCACGCCGACGACACCAATGCGCTGGCGGCAGGCACCGCTAAGGCCCTGCTGGAACAGGGGCTCAAGAGCTGGTTCTTCCTGACGGCGGATTTCGGCTTTGGCCACCAGATGCAGGCCTCGGCCGAGCGCGTGGTGCGCGAAGGTGGCGGTCAGGTTCTGGGCGCCGTGCGCCACCCGCTCGCAGCCTCCGACTTCAGCTCGTTCCTGTTGCAGGCGCAGGCCTCGAAGGCGCAGGTCATCGCCCTCGCCAATGTCGGCGAGGATACGACCACGGCCATCAAACAGGCCGCCGAATTCGGCCTGACCTCGGAACCGCAAGTCATCGCGGGCCTGCTCATGGTCATTAGCGACATCAAGGCCTTGGGTCTCGATGTGGCCAAGGGCCTCTATGTCACCGAAGGCTTTTACTGGGACGCCAATGACAAGGCGCGCGATTTCGCCAAGCGGTTCGCCGCGCGCAATGGCGGCAAGATTCCAACCAAAGCCCATGCGGCGAACTATATCGGCGTGCGCCATTACCTCGACGCGGTGGACGCCGCCAATACCAAGGCGCCGCAGGCCGTCATGGCGAAAATGCGCGAGCTGCCCATCGATTATCTCGGCAAGCCTGCTCACATGCGCGAAGACGGACGCGTGATCTATGATCTCGATCTCTATCAGGTGAAGAGCCCGCAGGAGTCGAAAGGTCCCTACGACTATTACAAACCCATCCGCCACATCATCGGCGAACAGGCCTTTGCGCCGATGGATCCCAAAAGCTGCGCAATGCTGGCGGCGAAATGATGAAGCTGGTCAGAACCTGATCAGGACCAGCGCCGCAAGAGAAGCTGCAAGGGCGGGCGTCATCACAAGCGCCCCGACCCTGAGAAAGCGCAGGGCGCCGACCGTCTGTCCCTCGCGCCGCAGGGCGAGCAGCCAAAGGATCGTCGCCAGCGAACCGGTGACGGACAGGTTGGGGCCAAGGTCGACGCCGACCATGACGGCCCCGGTGATGAGCGGCGAGACCGAGGGCTGCGTCAGCGCCAGCGTCTTGGCGGCGACGAGACCGGCGGGCAGGTTGTTCATCAGATTGACGGCGAAGGCCGTTATGGTCCCAGCGCCAACGCCGGTCGCCGCATCGCCGTAAGCTTGCTCGGCCGCGCCCAGAAGGCCAGCCAGAGCCTCGATGGCGCCGGTGCGCGCCAAGGCCTCAACGATCACAAAGAGCCCCGCCACCAACGGCAGGACCGACCAGCTGACGCCGCGCAGCATCGCGAGCGGCCCTTTGCCTTCAGCGACACACATGGCGGCTGCGGTCGCAAGGCCAGCCACAAGGGTGGGCAGGCCCAAGGGAACGTCAAGCGCGGATGCGCCCAGCAGGACCGCCACGCCCCCGGCGAGGCCGACAGCGGCGACGCGGCAGCCTCGCGACATGGGTGGTCGCGGCTTGGGAACCGCCAGCCTGCCGCGCAGATCCCCAGCAAAAACAAGCCGCAGGGCCACATAGGTCACGATGATGGAGGCCCCCGAGGCCGGGCCAAAAAGCGAGATCCAGTCCAGCAAGGCGGGAGGCCTGCCGCCGAAGACCACGAGATTGGCGGGATTGGAGATCGGCAGGACGAAGCTTGCAGCGTTAGCGACGAAGGCGCATGCGAAAAGATAGGGCAGCGGCGCCGCTCCAGCCGCGCGCGCAGCGGCGTAGACGGCAGGCGTCAGAACCACCGCCGTCGCGTCATTTGAAAGAAACACCGTGACGACGACGCCAACGCCATAGACCAGCGCAAAAAGACGATGCGCCGAACCTTTGGCGAAACGCGCTGCGGCTGCGGCCAGAAGATCGAACAGCCCCTCCTGCCGCGCCACTTCCGACAGGACCATCATGCCGATGAGGAAGAGATAGACATCCCAGCCATTAGCCACGGCCTTCGCCGCATCGGCCACCGACAGAAGCCCCACGCCAACGAGCGCGCCGGCGCCCAGCAGGGCCCAAATCGCCTCCGGCCAGCAGCGTGGCCGCAGCATGACGCAAAACACGCTCGCCAACGCGATCAACCAGATCAGGACGTCAGACGTCACGCTTCAGGTCCGGTGAATCGGATCGATCCACTTAACCGTTTCGGGCCGCTCGGCCGGCTCGATGTCGAGATTGATGGCGGTGGCTTGTCCATCGGAGCGCACCAGCACACATTCCAGCGTCTCGTCATCGCTGGCGTTGATCTCCTGATGGGGCACATAGGGGGGCACGAAGATGAAATCGCCCGCCCCCGCCTCTGCGGTGAATTCCAGACTTTCCCCCCAGCGCATGCGCGCCTTGCCGCGCACCACATAGATCACGCTTTCAAGGGGCCCATGGTGATGCGCGCCGGTCTTTGCTCCAGCATGGATGCTCACCGTGCCAGCCCAGAGCTTCTGGGCGCCCGCGCGGGCGAAGTCGATGGCCGCCGCCCGGTTCATGCCGGGCGTCTGGGCGGTGTTGGGATCGAGACCGTCCGCAGGAATCACGCGGACACCATCATGTTTCCACCGCGGCTCGACCGTCATCGCGCTCTCCCTCAGGTCAGGCGTTACTGCTGATAGACCTTGCGCACCTCTTCGGTGATGTCGGCGGGCAGATCGCTGACCTGCGCCACCAGCTTCTGCAGATCCTCACCCTTCATGGGCGCCAGGCTGACGCGCATCTTCTCCACATCGGCCTTGAACTCAGGATCAATCATCGTCTCATCGAAGGCGCGGCGCAGAGCCGTGACACGGTCGGCGGGAACGCCGGGAGTCGTGAAGAAGGAGGCGCCGACTTCCGTCGCGCTGAGGATGGCTTCCAGCACGCGCTTTTCCTGCGGGTTCCGCGCGAACTCAAGCGCCGAGGGCACATCCGGCAGTTCGGCGATGCGCGATAGGGAGAACTGGACCGGAATGCTCACAAAACCTTCGGGCTTCCAGCTGGGGTGAGCGGTCTTCAGCGCCTCCCAGGCGGTGGAATGCCCCTCAACCTCGCCGCGCTCAACCGCCAGCATGGCCTCGTTGGAGCCCTTGTAGCCCATGATGAGCTTATATTTGGCGCCGAACATGTTGTTCATGACGGTGGGATAGATCGAGACCGTCGAACCGACCCCGGTGCCCCCCAGCGTGACTTCGGTCGTCTGCGCATCGGCGAAGGTCTTCACGGGCGACTTGTTCGAGACCATCACGATATTGATGAGCGGCGAGATGCGGCCGACCCAGTTGTACTGCGCCGTCTTGAAGCGCACGCCCTGGGTGCCGAGCTTCTCGTCGAGCGCGAGGGTGGGCGCGCAGATGGCGATGGAGAGGCCGTCCTTGGCGGCGGCCGAAGCCATGTGATTGGCCGCCAG
>CANBVC010000182.1 GCA_947372795.1 Beijerinckiaceae bacterium | reverse complement strand
GTGCGCCAATCCTTGGCGAGTTCGACGCAGGCGCGCATCAATTGCCCGGGATATTGATCGAGTTTGGCCTCCAGACGCTCAAACAGGGTGAAAGCGTCGGCGGTGGCGCCGGCGAAACCCGCGATCACATCCGCGTTCTTGCCAAGGCGGCGGACCTTGCGGGCGTTGCCCTTGATGATGGTGGGGCCGAGGCTGACCTGTCCGTCGCCGCCGATCACGACACGGCCGTCCTTGCGCACCATCAGGATCGTGGTGGCGTGCCAGCCCTGCGATCCGCTCTGCCCTTCAACCTGCATCACTGTCTCCCTGGGGCCATGCTGGCGCATCTATGACCCACCAACCGCCTTGGCAAGGGTAGCAAAGCGGTCTTGGCCTTGCTAGAAGCCGGGAGCAACCGGAAAACTGACATGCGCACCGCCTCCCTTTCGCGCAAGACGCGGGAAACCGACATCAACGTCGAGGTCACGCTCGATGGCTCGGGAAAATCCGAGATTTCCACGGGCGTGGGCTTTTTCGACCACATGCTCGACCAGATCGCGCGCCATTCCCTGATCGACCTGAAAATTCAGGCGACTGGCGACCTGCACATCGATTTTCACCATACGGTGGAGGATGTGGGCATCGCGCTGGGCCAGGCGATCCGTCAGGCGCTGGGCGACCTGAAGGGCGTCACCCGTTATGCGGACGTGCATCTGCCCATGGACGAGACCTTGACGCGCGTGGCGCTTGATATTTCCGGCCGCGCCTTCCTTGTGTTTCGGACAACCTTCCACACGCCCAAGATCGGCGAATTCGACACCCAGCTCGTGCGGGAGTTCTTCCAGGCCTTCGCCATGAACGCCGGGATGACGCTGCATGTGGAGACGCTCTACGGCGTCAACGACCACCATATCGCCGAATCCTGCTTCAAGGGTCTGGCGCGGGCCCTGCGCATCGCCGTCTCTATCGACGAGCGCCAGAGCGGACGCGTCCCGTCCACCAAGGGAACCCTGACCGGCTGAAAAATATGACCATTTTCACCGTTCATATCCCGATCGGCGCTCGCGATCCCGAAGTGATGGCGGAGAAGATCCGACTCATCCCTGAGACCGCGTCTTTCACGGCCTTTGTCTTCGGGCCGCTCTGGCTCGCGAGCCAGGGCGCATGGCTCGCGGCGAGCGGCTTCATTTTCGCCATCGTCGCGCTCATAGCGTGCCAGATCCTCCTTGGCCTGCCTGCGGGCGCGCTACTGGCGACCCTTGCGCTGATCCAGCTCTTCATCGCCCTTGAAGGCCACCAGATGGCGCGCGCCGCCGCCAGTCGGGGCCGTTTCGAATTGGTCGATGTGATCAACGCCTCCACCGTCGAAGAGGCCGAAAGCATCGCGCTACGCCGCCTGATCGGCGCGATGAACCAACGCCCGGTCCGCCCGGCGGCGCCGGGATTCACGGATCATGATCTGCCCGGAATCGGGCTCTTCCCTGGCGCCGGAGGCTGATGTGAGCGTAGCCATCATCGACTACGGATCCGGCAACCTTCATTCCGCGAAGAAAGCCTTCGAGACCGCCGCCGCCAACGCGGGCCTTGGTCTGGAGATTCTTCTGACCAGCGACCCCGATGTCGTGCGCAAAGCCGACCGCGTGGTGCTGCCGGGCGTGGGCGCCTTCGCTGATTGCCGAGGGGGCCTCGACGCCATTCCCGGTATGATCGAGGCCATGGGTGAGGCGGTGCATGGGCGCGGACGGCCTTTTCTTGGCATCTGCGTCGGCATGCAGCTCCTCGCCACGCGCGGGCTCGAACATCAGGTGACCGCGGGCCTCGACTGGATCCCAGGCGACGTGCGCGCCATCACGCCCGCCGACCCCACGCTCAAAGTGCCGCATATGGGCTGGAATACGCTGGACCAGCGCCACGCCCATCCGCTCTTTGAGGGCATAGCGACCGGCGACAAGGGCCTGCACGCCTATTTCGTGCATTCCTATGAGCTTAAAGCGGCGAATGAGGATATGATCCTCGCCAGCACCAGCTACGGCGGGCCAGTCACCGCCATGGTCGGCCATGGTAATATTGTGGGCACGCAATTTCATCCCGAAAAAAGCCAGACGCTGGGTCTGGCCCTGATCGCCAATTTCATGAGGTGGACGCCGTGATCCTGTTTCCCGCCATCGATCTCAAGGACGGGGAATGCGTCCGTCTCATCCATGGCGACATGGCGCAGGCGACGGTGTTCAACACCAATCCGGCCGCGCAGGCTGCGGCCTTCGAGGCGCAAGGCTTCGACTATCTGCATGTGGTCGATCTCGACGGCGCCTTCGCGGGCAAGCCCATGAACGCGCGCGCGGTCGAGGCCATCATCTCGGCGGTGAAAATGCGTGTGCAGCTGGGTGGCGGCATCCGCGATATGCGCACCATCGAGGGCTGGCTGAGTAAGGGAATATCTCGCGTCATCATCGGCACGGCGGCGGTGAAAGACCCTGAACTCGTGCGCGAAGCCGCAAGGCTACATCCCGGCCGGATCGCCGTTGGCGTTGACGCCCGCGACGGGCTCGTGGCGGTCGAGGGCTGGGCCAAGGTTTCGCAGGTCTCCGCCGTGGACCTTGGCAAGCGCTTTGAAGACGCAGGCGTTTCCGCCATCATCTACACCGACATCGCCCGCGACGGCGTTCTGAAGGGCCTCAATATCGAGGCGACGCTGGCGCTGGCCGAAGCCCTGACGATCCCCGTGATCGCCTCCGGCGGCCTCGCCTCCCTCGACGATATCAGGCGGATTCTTGAGCCCGATTGCGCGCGCCTCGCTGGCGCTATCTCTGGCCGCGCGCTGTACGACGGGCGCCTGGATCCCGCGCAGGCGCTCGACCTGATCCGCCGCGCCAAGGAGGCTTCGCGTGCTTAAGCGCCGCGTCATTCCTTGCCTTGATGTGAAGGACGGGCGCGTCGTGAAGGGCGTGAACTTCGTCGATCTACGCGATGCGGGCGATCCCGTTGAAAGCGCTATCGCCTATGACCGGGCGGGGGCGGACGAATTGTGCTTCCTCGACATCACCGCGAGCCATGAAAATCGCGGCATCATTCTCGATGTGGTGAGCCGCACGGCGGAAGCCTGCTTCATGCCCCTGACGGTGGGCGGAGGCGTGCGCACCACCGACGACATTCGCAAGCTTCTGCTGGCGGGCGCGGACAAGGTTTCGATCAACACAGCCGCCGTCCACAACCGCGACTTCGTGCGTGAAGCCGCGGAGAAATTCGGCAGCCAGTGCATTGTCGTCGCCATCGACGCCAAGGCTGTCGCGCCGGGCAAATGGGAAATCTTCACCCATGGCGGGCGCAAGACGACGGGCCTCGACGCGGTGGACTATGCGCGCGAAGTGGTGGCCCTGGGCGCAGGCGAAATCCTGCTCACCTCCATGGACCGCGACGGCACAAAGTCCGGCTTCGACGTCGCTCTCACCCGGGCGGTTGCCGATGCCGTGAGCGTGCCGCTCATCGCCTCTGGCGGCGTCGGAAACCTCGATCATCTCGTGGCCGGCGTGACCGAGGGCCATGCGACCGCTGTGCTGGCGGCCTCGATCTTCCACTTCGGCGAATATACGATCCGGCAGGCAAAGGACCATATGGCCCGGGCCGGGATCCCCATGCGGCTCGATTGAAACGGGGCGACGAATGACCAAATTCACGCTGGCCGATCTCGATGCTATCATCGCGTCGCGCGTCTCGGCTGACGCCGGCGCCTCTTATACGAAATCACTTCTCGAGGCGGGCATTCCGCGCGCGGCCAAGAAATTCGGCGAGGAGGCCTTCGAGGCCGTCATCGCCGCAATGGAAAAAGACAAGACGGCGCTGATGAAGGAATCCGCCGACGTGCTCTATCATCTGCTGGTGCTGATGCGGGCGGGGGGCGTGAGCCTCGAAGAGGTCGAAGGCGAATTGCAGCGACGCACCGCGCAATCAGGCCATGCGGAAAAGGCGTCGCGAACGACATAAAGGTCGGGGCGCCAAGCCGGGGATGGGAATGGACGAGCGCACCACAATCGAGACAAGCGATGTGTCGCCCTACCGGCGCTTCAGCCGATCAGAGTGGGCGGCCCTGCGCGCCGACACGCCGCTCACGCTGACCATCGAGGATCTGACAAAGCTCCAATCCATCAATGACCCGATCTCGGTGGAAGAGGTCGTGGCGATTTATCTGCCCCTGTCGCGCCTGCTCGCCCTTTATGTCGCGGCGACGCAGGGCCTGTTCAAGGCGACGCAACGTTTCCTCGGCGCCGAAGATGGAAAGGTGCCCTATATCATTGGCATCGCTGGTTCGGTCGCGGTCGGCAAGTCGACCACGGCTCGCGTTCTGCAAGCCTTGTTGTCGCGCTGGCCCCACACGCCGAAGGTGGAGCTGATCACCACAGACGGCTTTCTCCTGCCCAACGCTGTTTTGCAGCGCGAAGGCCTGATGGAGAAGAAAGGCTTTCCCGAGAGCTATGATGGCGCTGCGCTGGTGCGTTTTCTGGCGGAGATCAAAGCGGGCAAGCGACACGTGACCGCGCCTGTATATTCGCATCTCGAATATGATGTGGTGCCAGGTGAAGAGATCGTCGTGGATCGGCCGGACATTCTCATCGTCGAGGGTCTGAATGTGCTGCTGCCCAATAAATTGGGCAGGGCCGTTCCCTTCGTTTCAGATTTCTTCGACTTCTCGGTCTATCTGCACGCCGATGAGGCGGACCTCGAACAATGGTACGTCAACCGCTTCATGCGTCTGCGCGAAACCGCCTTCCGCGACCCGCGCTCATTCTTCCGCAAATACGCTGACCTCAGCGACGATGACGCCGAGATGACCGCGCGCTCCATCTGGACGCGCATCAATCTGCGCAATCTGCATGAGAATGTGCTGCCCACGATGGCGCGGGCGAGCCTGGTGTTAACGAAGGGCCCCGCTCATAGAATTGAGGAAGTGGCCCTTCGCAAATTGTGATCGTCAGATCATGCCGCATTCAGTGGCGAGATCGCGCAGATTGGCCTGCGGACGCGCGCCATAGTGCTGGATGACTTCCGCCGCTGCGAGACCGCCGAGGCGCGCGCAGGTGACGTAATCAGCCGAACGCGTGAGGCCGGCAAGGAAACCCGCCGCATAAAGATCGCCAGCGCCCGTCGTATCGACCAGTTGCTGGATGGGGAAGGCGGCGACCGCATGGGTTTCATCGCGCGTGACGACCAGCGAGCCGTCTTCCGAACAGGTCACGACGCCAAGCAGGTCTTCGCTGCGCAGCGCGACGACCGCCGACTCGAAATCCGCCGTCTGGTAAAGCGAGCAGAGTTCGTGCTGGTTGGCGAAAACGATGTCGACGGTCTTCTTGCGGATGAGATCAAGGAACTCGTCGCGATAACGATCGACGCAGAAGGAATCAGACAGGGTGAGCGCCACCTTGCGGCCCGCCGCATGAGCGATGGTCGCCGCCTTCAGGAAGGCCTGCTTGGCTGCTGGCGGATCCCACAGGTAACCCTCGAGATAGGTGATGGCGGAGGCCTGCACCGTCGCCTCGTCCACATCGTCGGGAGTCAGGTTCTGGCAGGCGCCTAGATAGGTGTTCATGGTGCGCTCGCCATCAGGCGTCACCAGCACGAAGCAGCGAGCGGTTGCGGGACCATCCTTGGCGGGAGCGGTCGGGTAGTGAACGCCCATGGCCTTGATGTCATGTGCGAAAGCATGACCCGGATCATCCGCGCGCACCTTGCCGATGAAGGCGGCCTTAGCGCCGAAAGAGGCGAGACCGACGATCGTATTGGCCGCAGAGCCGCCCGAGATCACCGTCCCAGAGCCCATAACGTCATAAAGACCGAGGGCGCGAGCCTCATCGATCAGCGTCATGGAGCCCTTGTGGAGCTTTTCGCGAATCAGGAAATCTTCCTCAGCGCGGGCGATCACATCCACGATCGCATTGCCGAGGCCAAGGACATCATACCGCCAGTCGGACATTTAAAGCTCCATTCAAAGAATGACGCCCATCTGGGGCGCCGCCTCTGGCCTCGTCAAGCGCGGCCATCTGTCGGCGCCGCACCTAGCGAAGTTCATGCCGTTTGACTAACGCGGCGGCTTCTTGCCCCCATGGACGTTCAAAACGGCAAGCATGGCTGTAATTTCGGCTTCGCCCAAAGCCCCTATCTGGCGGGCGAGACGGTTGGCGAGCTGAGTCGCCTTGGGGGTCAGCCCTGCGGTGTCGACCACAATGCGTGGGTCGGACTCCATCGCCAGACGCTCCAGCTCCTCCGCCTCATCCCAGATCACGTTGAAAAAGGTAATGATGCGCTGGACGAGATACCAGGTCGGCGCACCGCGTCTGCCGTGTTCGAGCGCCGAAAGATAGGCGGCCGAGACACCTATCGCTTCGGCCATGGCCTTGAGGGTGACGCCGCGCGCTGCGCGCAGCTCCCGCAGTTTCGCGCCGAAGGGGGTCACGAATCGTCCCTGCCGCTTGGGCGCCCCGGGCGGCGAATGCGCACATAGAGCGCGCCGGACCCGCCATGGTGATGCGCAGCCTCCTCGAATCCCATGACGATGCCGCGCA
>CANBVC010000181.1 GCA_947372795.1 Beijerinckiaceae bacterium | reverse complement strand
GTCTATTTCGGCTTCGTGCGCGACGCCAATGGCGCCGCCGTGCCAGGCGCCACGGTGACGCTTGTCTCCACAAATGGCCAGACGACGAGCCTTAATGCGAATGCGCTCGGCCTCTACCGCACCCATATCAATTCCGAAACCAAAGCCGATACGGTGACGGTGAGTTGCGCCAAGGATGGCTACAAGCAAACGCGGGTGCAGCGGCGCCCCTCGGTCGCGGTGGCGGCTCTGGTCGAGACCAATTGTTTTCTGCAACGCTTATGAGATCGCTGGCCTTCGCGCTGGCCCTGCTCATCGTCGCGCCTGCATTGGCGGCGGATAGGCTCTATCTGAACGGCGCCATCGTCACGCTCGATAAGCGACTGCCAAGCGTCAGCGCCATATTGGTGCGCGATGGGCGCATCGCGGCGATGGGCGAAAGCGCCGCCCTCATGGCGCGCGCCCCCGAGACGCAGGTGATCGACCTTGGGGGCCGCACGGTGATTCCGGGCCTCATCGATTCTCATATTCATGCGATCCGCGCGGGGCTTTCCTATGCCACCGAAGTTCACTGGACCGGCGCCGCCACCATCGCCGAAGCGCTGCAAAGGTTGCGCAACGCAGCTGATACGCTGCCACTCGGCGGCTGGCTTATTGTCGCCGGTGGATGGACCGAACTGCAATTCAGCGAACGCCGTCGCCCCACGCAAGACGAGATCGAAACGGCCGCGCCCGATCATCGCATTTATATCCAGCATCTCTATAGCAGCGCTCTGTTGTCGAAGAGCGCGGTCGAAGCGCTCGATCTTGCGCGCAACGGCGCCTTGCTCGCGCAATTAAAGACGCAGAATGACAGCGGTGAACTAAAGGGCTGGCTCAGCGGCGAGGCCGACGCCATCACCGCTTTGTTCGACCTGCTTCCGCGCCCCTCTCGTGAGCAACAAATTGAGGGAACGAAGGCGTTTTTCCGCAAACTCAACAGCCTTGGGATGACCGGCGTCATGGATCCCGGCGGTTATAATCTGCCGCTTGAGGCCTATGGCGCTGTGCGCGAACTGGCGCGTCAAAAGCAACTTACGCTGCGCGTGATCTATTCATTCAGCGCACCCGCGCCCGGAAGCGAATTCGATGATTTCGACCGGCTGACGAAAGATCGGCCCTTGGGCGCGGGCGATGGTTATCTGCGCTTCAACGGCATTGGCGAAAACGTCACCTGGGGTATGTATAATAACGATAAGCCCTCCTCTGATGATAAGGCTGGGCTGGCGCGCGTACTCGGCCTTGCGGCGCAAAGGCGCCTCGGCGTCACCTTCCACTGGATGAATGATCGCTCCGCCGGCGCACTGCTCGATGTGCTGGAAAGCGTAAATGCACAAAGCCCCATCGCCGATCTGCGCTGGTCGATCGCGCATCTGCATGACGCTAGCCTGCCGACGCTTGCGCGCATGAAGACGCTTGGCGTTGGTTGGCTGTTTCAAAACGCGCTTTATTTTCGTGGGGGCGCCTTCGTTCGTCAGCGCGGCGAAGAGGCGGCGCGTGTATCGCCGCCCATCGTGAGCGCAATCGACAAGGGCCTGAAGGTCGCAGCGGGGACCGACGCGCACCGCGTCATGTCCTTCCATCCCTTCGTCGCCTTGCAATGGATGCTCGATGGGCGAACCGTCGATGGTGAGCGCACAAGAGACGCGCGCGAAATTCCAACGCGCCTTCAGGCGCTCGAAGCCTATACGCTGGGCGGCGCGTGGTTTTCGCATGAGGAAAATGAGCGTGGGTCGCTTTCGGTTGGAAAGCTCGCCGACTTCGCCGTCCTCAGCGACGATTACCTGACCATCCCGGTCGAGCGTATCGGCGCGTTGCGTTCCCTAATGACGGTGGTTGGGGGCAAGGTGGTCTATGCGGCGGCGCCGTTCGAGGGCCGGGAAGAGTGAACCTACGCCGCGCGCGGCGATACCTCCCGCTCGATCTGTTTGCGCAGGGTGCGGTTCGCGACTTCAAGGTCATGCCTGGTCTGGAGCGTCACCCAGAATTCAGGCGATGTTCCAAAGTACCGAGCGAGGCGAAGCGCCGTGTCTGTCGTTATGGCGCGCCGTCCCAGCACAATGTCATTGAGCCGCGAGCGAGAGGTTTTGATCGCGCCAGCCAACGCATAGACGCTGATCCCCAGAGGCTCAAGAAACTCGTCGCGCAGAATGGAGCCGGGGTGAACGGGCGCTAATCTGCGCCCCGTCGCGACCTCCGAGAGATCGACGTCGCCTGCGTCCAGTTCATTGCGCCGGATGCTCATGTTCGGTTCCTTAGTGGTAATCGACGATTTCAACATCAAAGACGCCATCTTCAAGCCAGCGGAAGCAGATGCGCCATTGGTTATTAATGCGGATGCTGTGCTGTCCTTTCCCCCGAAAGTTCTTCCAGCCTGTTTCCAGGGGGCGCGCGAAGATCGGACAGGTTCTGCGCAGCGTCTATGATTGAAAGCTTCGCCATTGCACGATTTTGTATCGCCGGCGGGAGCCCCCGCACGGCGTAACCCGCAAAGATGCTGGCGGTTCGTTTGTCGGCGAAGCTCATGATCACCGCAAAAGCGTACCGTTAAGCGGTACGTCCTGTCAAGCATGACGCTTCCGCCCTCCTTGCCTTGCGGCGCCGATACATCCTAGGTTCGCGTCAACGCCGCAAGGACTTGTCTGTGACCGACCCCGCCGCCCTCGAAAAGCTTAAAGCTCGCATTCAGGCCCTGCGCGCCATGACCATGGACAATGGCTGCACCGAGGCCGAGGCCATGGCGGCGGCGGCCAAGGTCGCCGAATTGCTGGATCGGCATGACCTGTCGCTTAGCGATGTGGAGCTGCGCGAATCGAAATGCGAGCGCCGCGCCTATGAAACGCGCCGCAAGAACCGCATTCCCCTTGATTACTCCGTCGGCGCCATCGGCCGCCTCTGCGATTGCCGTGTGTGGCGCGAGAAGAATCCGGAGGGCGAAACGCGCTATGTTTTCTTCGGCCTTCCCTCAGACGTCGAGGTGGCGATTTATCTCGCCGAGCTCATCGATAATTCCGTGCGCTCAGAGCTTGGCCGCTATAAAACGACTCACGCCTACCAGCGTTTCCGCCATCAGGATCGGCACGTGGCCAATAGCTCCTTCACGCTGGGCATGGCCATGTCGATCGCGCAGAAACTGACCGATATGAAGGCCGAGCGCGATGCCGCGCGCAACCTTGGTCGTCGCGATCTCGTAGTGGTCAAAACAGCGGTTGTCGAAACCGAGATGGCCAAGCTTGGCCTCGAATTGCGCCAGGTGCGCCGCCCGACCCGTATTGTGTCGCCAACCGCTTATGATGCGGGCGGCGTCGCAGGGGCGTCATTGCCGATCCATCCGGCGATCCATGGTCGCGGCGAGACTTAACGGCGCAGGCCCGGCGCCTCCTGACCTGTGCGCGCGACATATTCGACATAGCCGCCGCCGTAGTTATGGACTCCCTCCGGGGTCAGCTCCAACACGCGGTTGGAGAGCTTCGCCAGAAAGTGACGATCATGGGAGACGAAGAGCATGGCGCCCTCATATTGCGCCAGCGCATCGACCAGCATTTCCTTGGTGGCGAGATCAAGATGGTTGGTCGGCTCGTCGAGCACGAGGAAGTTCGGCGGATCAAAAAGCAATTGCGCCATGACGAGCCGCGCCTTTTCGCCGCCTGACAGCACGCGGCATTTCTTTTCGATATCGTCCCCCGAAAAGCCGAAGCAGCCCGCTAGCGCGCGCAACGAGCCTTGTCCGGCCTGCGGGAAGCTCGCTTCCAATTGCTCGAAGACGGTCAGCTCGCCGCCGAGCACTTCCATGGCGTGCTGGGCGAAGTAGCCCATCTTCACGGTTCCCCCGAGCGCCACCGTTCCCGAGTCTGGCTCCGCGGCGCCGACGACCAGCTTCAGGAGCGTCGATTTGCCGGCGCCATTGACGCCCATCACGCACCAGCGCTCCTTGCGGCGCACCGTAAAATCGAGCCCCTCGTAGATGGTGCGCTCGCCATAGGCTTTATTCACATTCTTCAGGGTGACGACATCTTCGCCCGAGCGCGGGGCGGGCGGAAATTCGAAGACGACGGACTGGCGGCGCTTGGGCGGCTCCACTCGCTCGATCTTGTCGAGCTTCTTCACGCGGCTCTGCACCTGCGCCGCATGGGAGGCGCGCGCCTTGAAGCGTTCGATGAACTTGATCTCCTTGGCGAGCATTGCCTGCTGGCGCTCGAACTGCGCCTGCTGCTGCTTTTCGTTCTGGGCGCGCTGGGCCTCGTAGAATTCATAGTCGCCCGCAAAGGAATTGAGCGAGCCGCCGTCGATCTCGATCACCTTGGTGACGATGCGGTTCATAAAGGCGCGGTCATGGGAGGTCATGAACAGTGCGCCTTCATAGCCCCTCAAAAAGTCCTCAAGCCAGATGAGGCTTTCGATATCAAGATGGTTGCTCGGCTCGTCGAGCAACATGCAGTCAGGGCGCATGAGTAGGATGCGCGCCAGCGCCACGCGCATTTTCCAGCCGCCCGACAGCGCGCCCACATCGCCGTCCATCATGGCCTCGGAGAAATTCAGACCAGACAGAACTTCGCGCGCGCGGCCCTCGAGGGCGTAGCCGCCGAGCTCCTCGAAGCGGCCCTGCGCCTCGCCATATTGCTCGATGATCTCGACCATGTTGTCGGCTTGATCGGGATCGCCCATGGCGGCTTCAAGCTCGCGCAGGCGCTCGGCGACCTCGCTCACAGGTCCCGCGCCATCCATGACCTCTGCGGCGGCGCTGCGGCCTGACATCTCACCCACGTCCTGGCTGAAATAACCGATGGTGACGCCCCGCTCGACGCTAACCTGCCCCTCGTCGGGCAGTTCCTCGCCGGTGACCATGCGAAACAAGGTCGTCTTGCCTGAGCCATTGGGGCCGACGAGGCCGATCTTCTCGCCGCGATTGAGGGCGGCCGAGGCCTCGATGAAGAGGATCTGGGAGCCGTTCTGTTTCGAAATACTGTCGAGGCGGATCATGACGGGCGGAAGCCTTGGGCGAGGGAGCAGGGTCCGGCTCACTTACGCCATGTTGCGCCTGCGAGAAAGGGTTCTGTGACCGAAGGAGCCGCCCCGTTGACTTGGCGTTGGTCCGCGCCATCTCGCCCTAGCCAGGCTTTGGTCCCGCGTTCAATCGCCCAGATAGCGTCAGGAGTGGTCATGCTGCGCCGTTTGATAGCTTTGCTCACCGCGATGATGAGCGCGACCCCTGCAGCCATTGCTGCCGCTCCCCTCACCACAAATCCGATTGAGGCGCGGCAGATCGCGGCGGAGGCCTATCTTTATTTTTATCCCCTCGTGATGATGGATCTGACACGGCGCGTCACCACCAATCTGCCACCGGGGCAAGTTCCCGGCTTTGGTCCGGCCAACGCCTTCGCCAACATGGCCGCCTATCCTGACGCCTCGTTCCGCACGGTGGTGCGGCCCAATTTCGACACGCTTTATTCCTCCGCCTGGCTCGATCTGGCGCAGGGCCCCGTGATCCTGAGCCTGCCGGACATGAAGGACCGCTATTATCTGATGCCCATGCTCGACATGTGGTCGAATGTCTTCGCAGCGCCGGGAACGCGCACCAGCGGTAACAGGGCGGGCCATTTCGCGGTGACGCCGCCCGGCTGGAGCGGCGCCCTGCCTGAGGGCGTGGAACGGATCGTGGCCCCAACTCCTCATGTCTGGATCATCGGGCGCACCCAGACCAATGGGCCTGCCGATTATGAGGCGGTGCGGACGGCGCAGACGAGCTACAAGCTCACCCGCCTTGTCGATTGGGGTAAACCGCCCGTGGCGCCCGCCGTCACGATCAGCCCTTCCATCGACATGCAGACCCCGCCCAAAGTGCAGGTCGACAAGATGAAGCCGGCGGATTTCTTTCGCAGTGGCGTGGACCTGCTCGCGGAAAACCCACCACAGGCCACCGACTGGTCACAACTGACCCGTCTGGAGCGGATCGGCATTCAGCGTGGCAAGCCCTTTGATGTCGCCTCGCTTGATCCGGCTATCCGCGCCGCTGTCGAAGAGGGCGCGGCGGATGGTCTGAAGCTGATGGAGGAGCGCGGCGGCGTCATCGGAAAGATGGTCAATGGCTGGCAGATCAACACCAACCTTGGCGTCTACGGCAACGACTATTTCGCCCGCGCCGTGGTCGCCCAGCGCGGGCTTGGCGCAAACCAGCCGCAGGATGCGGTCTATCCCTTGAATCTGCTGGATGCCGAGGGCAAGCCCGTGATGGGCGAAAACCGCTATGTCGTCAGCTTCAAGAAGGGGGAACTGCCTCCCGCAGAAGCCTTTTGGTCGCTGACCATGTATGACGCCGAGGGCTTTCCAGTGGCCAATCCCATCAATCGTTACGCGCTGGGCGATCGCGACCCGCTGGTGTTCAATGCGGACGGATCTCTCGATATCGCCGTTCAGAACGATGATCCCGGCGCCGAACGTCGCGCGAACTGGCTGCCCTCGCCTGCCCATGGGCCGATCACCATGACCCTGCGCATCTATGCGCCCCGTCCCGAGGCGCTGGACGGCCG
>CANBVC010000180.1 GCA_947372795.1 Beijerinckiaceae bacterium | reverse complement strand
GCATAGGACTCGTTTACGCCGATCCACTTGCGGCCCGTGGCGGGATGCACGCGCACCAGCGGCATTTCGAAGGGAGGCATCCGGATGCGGGCCTTGGTGGCCTCCTCAGCGTCCAGATAACGGTCGGTGATGTGGCCGGTGGCGTCAGCTGACTGGATCACGGTGAGGGTCTCGAGATAGGCCGCGAAGAGCGGGTCGAGCTGCTCATAGACCCAGGCGGCGTTGCTGAAGATAGTGTCGCCACCAAACTCCGGGAGCTGATGCGCGAACAGAGCCGTGAAGGCGGGCGCGTCGGGGCGGAAGCCGCCGTCAGCATGCCAGATATGGTTGCGCAGGTTCTTGTCGCGGTTGGAATCGATCATCGTGGCGTCCGGATTTTCCGGCGCGCGGGGCGTGTGGGGACCGGCGTAGTGGAAGAACTCGCCCAGGAAGCCCGCAAAAGCGGTGAAATTCTCGGCGGTGACCGTACCCGGCTCGAAAATCACCAGACCGCGATTGTGAAGCAGGTGGCGCATGGCCAAGCGCGCTTCCTCGTCTAGCAGCTTGCCATCAAAGCGAAGGCCCGAAACCAGCGAGCCGACGGCGGGCTGCAACTGGGTGACGCGCACGCCTGCGGGCATAGCAGACTCCGACACAAGCCGGACTGGAGCGTTTCCTGATGACATTTGGCGGCGCCTTTCTTCTGAAGCTTCGAGAACTAAGATGTACGATTGCTTGATTGCCCCCGCCCCGTCAAGCGGTGGAATAAAACTTGATCGCGGACGCCTCGATCAGGGCGACCCAGGACCGCCGGCGTCTAGGCCCATAGCCTGCTTGCGCACGGCCTGTGTGTGTTCGACCACTGCGGCTGGGGTGCGGTAGAGGCGCTCCACGCGCGCGGCCAGCTCCTCGCCGGAAGCGGGGCTGATGTCGAGTTTCTGCTTTTGCGCCTCAGCGAGGAAAGCCGGATCTTTGAGGGCGGCTGCGAAGGCGGCACGCAACACGGCCTCGCGATCCTTGGGAATGCCGGGCGGCGCAAAGACTGGGCGACCGAGAGAGAGGGTCGCATCCAGGAAATCAAAGGTCTCGCGCGCCTGATCCGTCGTCGCGAAATCGTAGATCGACGGTGCGTCGAATTCAGGATGCTTGCCCTTGCCCAGATGGGCGATGATCCGCCAGTTGCCCGCCTTGTAGTCGTCCCATTCCTGGGTCTGCAGCGCCGCCCAGCTCCAGCCGATCAGCCCCACTGTCTCGCCGCGCTTCACAGACAGGCGCTCCTCGGCCTTGCCGGTGTAGCCCGACACGATCTTGAACTTCGTGCCGATGGTCGCATTCAGGACGGCGGGCCAGATATAATCGTCCGAGGCCGGGCCATCGGCGGCCACGGCGTATTCCTTCAACTGTGCGTCCTTGATGCTATCGATGCCCCGGTCCTTCCAGGTCACAGCGATGAAAGCCTCGTCGTTGAGGCTAGCAAGCCAGGAGAATTTGGTCGGGTCGAAACGAGCTTCCTTGGTGCCGAGTAGCGGCTCCACGAGCACCGAGCGCTGGGTGATCCCGATGGTCAGGCCATCACGGGGGGCGACGTTATAGAGCCAGTTGGTGGCGCGCATTCCCGCAGCCCCAGTCATGTTTTGTACGACGATATTGGGATTGCCGGGAATATGGCGTTCCAGATGCCGCGCCAGCGTACGGGCATATTGATCGTAGCCGCCGCCCGCAGCCAAGGCCACGATGAAGTTGATGGTCTTGCCCTTGAAAGCGGCCTCACCGCTCTCAGACCCGGCTTCCTCGGCCGCGCTGCGCCCTTGGGGCGCCACGACGCCAACAAAGACCGTCAAAGCCAATACGCATCTTGATATGGAGAATCTAGAACCAGCCGTCACCGACCCAACCCCTTGTCCAAGCCCCGCGACAACCCATCCGCCATGGAAGCTATAATGTAAGCGCAATCACACTCTTGAGGTCGTAGCACAAGCTGCTTCTTCAAGTATCAGGCACCCGCCGACCCTAATTCCGACTAGTTTGATTGGAATATGACCTCAGCATTGGAGTGTCAACGAGAAAACGTTTGCATTTAACACTCCCCAAGCCAACCCACAGATTGGAAGCGCACCAGCGAGGTCGGCGGTTTCTTCCCCTGCAAAGGTAAAGCGGCTAAAAACGTCCCAACAAGCAGCGCAGCATTGACTGTCGCGCCTTTGGGGAAACGCCATGACCTTGATCCTTTCCAATGACGACGTCGAGCGCCTTCTGACCATGCCTGACTGCATCGAGGCGCTGGAGCAAGCCTATCTCGACATGGCCGAAGGGCGCGGCATTTCCCGCCAACGCTCAGATTGCATCACCCCTACGACCTATAGCGAAGACGCCATCTATGGCTTGAAATCCATGGACGGCGTCGTCCCCTCGCTAGGGGTGAGCGCGATCCGCATCAATTCGGATATTGTCACCAATCCACTGGTTGGGAATTCGCGGCGTCGCGTCAAAATCCCGGCTGCTCCAAACAATCGATACGTCGGCCTCGTACTGCTGTTCTCAACCCATAATGGCGAACCGCTGGCCATATTCCCAGACGGAGTTCTGCAGCGAATGCGGGTCGGAGCCACCAATGGGCTGGGTGTGAAATATATGGCGCGGGAAGACGCCCGCAGCATTGGCCTGCTGGGAAGCGGCTGGCAGGCGGAGACGCAACTGACAGCAGCCTGCGAGGTGCGCAAAATCGAATCCATCAAATGCTTCTCTCCCAATCAGGAGAACCGCGAAGCCTTCTGCGCCCGCATGACGAAGTTGCTTCAAATACCAGTCACACCAGCGAGCCTGCCTGAAGAGGCTGTGGCGGGCGTAGACATCGTCATGTGCAGTTCAAACACCCTCGATCCAATCTTCTTTCAAGGATGGATTGAGCCGGGGATGCACCTGTCGTCCATCAAAAAGCCGGAAATCGAGCCTGATGCGATACGCGCTGCTGACAGGGTCGCCGTCCATACCCACGACACTACGCCGATCCTTGTGGTGGCGAAGGGCGCCAACTTCCATGAAGATAGCAAGGATGCAGGCTGGAACGCGGCGAACAAAATAGACTTCGAAAAATATCCAACCCTGCCCCAACTCATCGCAGGTCAAGCGATAGGTCGCAAGAACGATTCGGAGGTGACATGCTTCATGAACAACCTCGGTCTCGGCTATCAATTCGCCGCTGCGGGCTCGGTCATCTACAGGCGCGCGAAGGAGCAGAATGTGGGCATCGGACTACCCACAGACTGGTTCACGGAGACCGTACATCCTTGAGCGACGATAATATTGGGAGGGCGTAATGACCCGTGAAATCACCATCGCGATGGACCGCTACGATCGCCACTTTCCCTTCTTCGACGGGACGGTGAAGGCGCCGGAAGGCTTCAGCTACAGGGCACTACAGGTCGGACAGTCTGACATTCTGCGCGATGGAACGGCGCGACATGAACAAATGATCCATCATCAGGCCTTCGATGTCGCCGAATTTTCGATGTCGACCTTTCTGATGGCTATAGACCGTGACGTTCACCTCATCGGCGTACCTATCTTCCCCCGCCGCCTATTTTCACAAAGCTGCATGTTCGTGCGCGCCGATAGCGACATCGAAAAGCCAGCCGACCTAATCGGCCGCAGGGTTGGCCTGTCGTCGTTTCAAACCACCTTGTCCCTGCTCGCCAAAGGGGATCTGAAGTTTGAATATGGCGTCGCCTGGGAAGAGATTAAATGGCTTCTCACTAGCGCGGAAAAGGTGAAATTCACCCCCAAACCCGGCGTCACCATCGACTATGCGCCGAAGGGAACAGACCTCGGCCTCCTGCTCGAAAATCGCGAGATCGACGCCATTTTCATGCCACACCCGCCTCACTCCGTGATGAAAGGGAAGGTGAAGACGCGCCGGCTCTTCCGCGACACGCAGGGAGAGGAAAAGCGCTATTTCGACAAGCTCGGCTATTGGCCGATCATGCATATCGTGGCCATGGCGCCCGCGCTCGCCGAAGAATATCCGCGCCTGCCCGCTGCCCTGATGGAGATGTTCGCTCAGGCGCACGAAATCTGCGACGACTATTACGCAGATCCCAACTGGTCGCGTCTACCGGGTATTCGACACCTATACGAGGAATCACGCGAAAAGTTCGGCTCCCCATGGAAAAACGGCTTCGCCGCTAATCGCGCCAACCTCGAACGCTTCATTGAATATTCTCACGATCAGGGGCTGATCAGCGAGCGGTATCAGCCGGAACGGCTGGTCTTAGCCTCGACCCTTAAAACATGAAAAAAAGCGAAATAGCTGCGCTCACGCCATAACTCGACGGGAACGCAGACCCTTCGGTGGAAGTTGCCTGAATTTAAGCTCAAGGCGCTGACATGCAGCTTCCAATCGTGAAAGATTCCGAACTCGCCGCCATCAGTCGACTTGAGCCGGCGGAAGCCCTTCGGCGGATGGAATCGAGACCTGAAGGCTTATCCCGCGAGCAGGCTGACACGCGGCTCGAGACATTCGGCCCAAACAACGTCAGCAAGGAAGATAAACCCACGATCCTCAACGAGCTTTGGGGACGGCTGAGCAATCCGTTGAACGCATTGCTACTAATCCTTGCAATTGTTTCTTGGGTTCTGGGCGACATCCGCGCGGCGATCGTCATTCTCACCATGGTCATTCTGGCTGTGGCGACGGCTTTCATTCAGGAACACCGATCCAACGAAGCGGCAGCCAGATTACGCGCCATGGTCCATACCCGCGCAAGCGTCAAGCGCAGCCCGGCGCCTACGGGCGATACTTTCACAGAAGTGCGGCTAGATAGCCTGACGCCCGGGGATGTCGTGCGCCTGTCCGCAGGCGACATGATCCCTGCGGACCTGCGGCTACTCGAAACCAAAGACCTCTTCGTAAATCAGTCGACCCTCACCGGGGAGGCGATGCCCGTGGAGAAATATGCGCAGGCTGGCGCAACACCCTGTGACGATCCCTTCGACATGCAAAACCTCTGCTTCATGGGCGCCCATGTCGTGTCAGGCTATGGCGCCGGCCTAATACTGCGCACGGGCGGGTCGACCTTTTTTGGACAATTGGCGCGCGAACTTGCGGGCAAGGAGGCGCCAACAGCCTTTGATCGCGGCATTGATCATTTCGCATGGCTGATGATCTGGTTCATTCTCGTGATGGCCCCAGCAGTATTCCTGATTAATGGTTTGACCAAGGGCGATTGGCTGGAGGCGCTTTTATTCGCGGTTGCCGTCTCCGTTGGCCTGACGCCAGAAATGTTGCCTATGATCGTCACCGTGAATCTCGCCAAAGGCGCCGTCGCTATGTCGCGCGAGAAGGTGATCGTGAAACGTCTCAGCGCGATACAAAATATCGGCGCCATGGATATTCTATGCACCGATAAGACCGGGACGCTGACGCAGGACCGCATCATTCTCAAGCGGCATCTTGACATGAGGGGCGATGAATCGGACGAAGTTCTCCGATATGCTTTCCTCAACAGCCATTTCCAATCGGGACTGCGTAATCTGCTTGATGAAGCTGTGCTCGCTCATGTCGAGCTACACAAGGAACTTGGGACTGATAGTGGATATGCAAAGATCGATGAGCTTCCATTCGACTTTTCGCGGCGGCGCCTGTCGGTCGTAGTCGCCAATGCTGCGGGCGAGCATACCCTCATCTGCAAGGGTGCTGTGGAAGAAATCTTTTCGGTCTGCACACAGTACAAATTGGGAGACGAGATCGGGCAGCTCGACGCCAGTCATTTTGAGACGGCGAAGCGGGAAATGGAGACGCTGAACGCAGATGGTTTCCGATTGGTGGCAGTAGCATTCAAGAAAATCGACCAGCCGAAATTGGATTACACTCTCACCGATGAGGCAGGACTGACATTACTTGGCTATATCGCCTTTCTGGATCCACCGAAGGACAGCGCGCGCGAGGCTATCTCGGCGCTCGCAGCAAAGGGGGTGCAAATCAAGATCCTGACCGGAGACAACGAGATCATCACGCGCAAGATCTGCACGGACGTCAACCTGCAGGTCGAAACCTTGTTGCTCGGCTCAGCCTTGACCGACATGGACGATGAACAGCTTGCACGCGTCGCCAGCCAGACGACCGTTTTCGCAAAACTCACGCCGTCACAAAAAGAGCGGGTCATTCTCGCCCTGCAGAAAAATGGCCACGTGGTCGGCTTTCTCGGTGACGGGATCAATGACAGTCCTGCGCTCAAAAAGGCCGATGTGGGCATATCCGTTGATACGGCGGTGGATATCGCCAGAGAGGCAGCCGACATCATCCTTCTGGAGAAAAATCTGATCGTGCTTGAAACTGGCGTCGTCGAAGGACGGCGCACATTCGCCAATATTACGAAATATATCCGCATGGGTGCGAGTTCTAACTTCGGGAATATGTTCAGCGTGCTGGGCGCAAGCCTCTTTCTTCCTTTCCTGCCCATGGCGCCGATCCAGGTGCTGACCAACAATCTCCTCTATGATTTTTCTCAATCAACCATTCCCACAGACAATGTGGACGACGACTATCTATCAAGCCCGCGCCGGTGGGACATAAGCAATATCTTTAAATTCATG
>CANBVC010000179.1 GCA_947372795.1 Beijerinckiaceae bacterium | reverse complement strand
GTGCGCCAGTCGAAGGCGGCAAGGACCCGGGCGTATTTCTCCGGCCCCGCCACGAAAGCGGTGGCGGCGACTGCGACCAGCGCAAAAGATCGTATGGCGTAGCGGTCGCGCTCGGCGAGACGTGGCGAGGGCAGGCGCAGAGTTAGGGCTGCGGCGACGCGCTCCATGCGCTGGCGATGCAGCTCCCAGAGCATCCGAGTGGCGGGATCGCCGCTTTCATTGGCGAGCTGATCCTCCATCGTGGTTGCGGGACGATGAGGCAGGCCGGAATCTCGGTCGATGCGGGCGAGCTTCTCCGCTCGGCTCGGCCTTTTGAAGAGAGCCAGCGGCGCGAGCACGGTAAGCGCCAACGCGCCGAAGATCACGACGCCAAGAATGCGGCCCCAGCGCGGAGCCTCAAGCCACAGGCCGAGAAACGAAATCGCGAGGAAAAAGCCGCCGAGCGTCAGCAGCGCCGCAGCCACGGGCCAGATGCGCTCCCATGTGATCGTCCAGCCCGCGCGTGACGCAAGGCGGTCGAGCCGTCCGGCTGGTTTTATGGGAAACGGGGGCACGCTCATGGCTACTCCGGCTCTGGCGAGCAAAGTAACACGCCGGGCGAGGCTTTCCAGTCCCGAAATTTCGTCAGGCCAGCCAGGCCGGAACGCGGTCGAGGGCGATCAGCTCTTCATAGCTCGTGCGTGGCCGGATCACGGCCCAGTCGGCGCCATTGACCAGCACCTCGGGCACGAGCAGTCGGGAATTATAGGTCCCCGCCTGCACCGCGCCATAGGCCCCCGCTGACATGATGCTGATGAGATCGCCCGGTGCGAGTTCGGGCAGGTCGCGCGCCAGCGCCAGATAGTCGCCGGTTTCGCAAACGGGGCCAACGACATCGGCCTTGTGGGTCGGCGCGCTCGCCGCAGGCTCATGCACCAGCTTCACATCGTGATGAGCTTCATAGAGCGTGGGGCGCACCAGATCATTCATGGCCGCGTCAACGATCACGAAGGTCTTGCCGTCGCCGCGCTTCACATAAAGCACCTTGGCGATGAGCACGCCGGCATTGCCGACGATCAGGCGGCCGGGTTCGAAGACCAGCTTGCAGCCAAGCTCCTTGGCATGTTTGCGCACCACTTCGGCGTAACGTTCGGGGTGGTAAGCGTCCGGATCTTCGCCCTCATGATAGGGAATGCCGAGGCCCCCGCCCAGATCGACATGATCGATCGCATGGCCGTCGGCGCGCAGCGAACGCACGAATTCAGCCAGCAGCGCGAAGGCGTTGTCGAAGGGCTCAAGATCGGTGATCTGCGAGCCAATATGCATGTCGACGCCGGTCACGCGCAGGCCCGGCAGACGCGCCGCCTCGCCATAGACTTCGCGCGCCCGTGAAATCGGAATGCCGAATTTGTTTTCAGACTTGCCGGTCGAAATCTTGTGATGGGTGCGCGCGTCGACATCCGGATTCACGCGGATGGAGATCGGCGCCTGCACGCCCTTGCGCTGCGCGATGGCGGAGATCACGTGCAATTCAGGTTCGGATTCGACGTTGAAGCAGAGGATCTTTTCATCAAGCGCCAGCGCGATTTCGCGCTCGGTCTTGCCAACGCCAGAGAAGGTGATGCGCTCGCCCGGCACACCCGCAGCCCGCGCCCGGCGCAATTCGCCCTCAGAGACCACATCCATGCCCGCACCAAGGGCGGCGAGCGTTTTCAGAACGGCCTGATTGGAATTGGCCTTCATCGCGAAGCAGACGAGCGCTGGCAGATCCGCGAAGGCGGCGCTGAACACTTGGTAATGGCGCCGCAGGGTCGCGCTTGAATAGCAATAGAAGGGCGTTTCAACCTCAGCCGCGATGGCGGGAAGGGAGACGTCTTCAGCGTGAAGCACGCCGTTGCGATAGGCGAAATGATGCATGGTTATACGCTCAGAGCAGCGGGTCGAGGATGAAGGGCTCGTTCGGCGCCGAAATACCCGAGGGCTTCTGCGCCTTCGAGCGATCGAGCCCGCCGGCGATGGGGTTCTGGTCGGAGGGCGCTTGCGTCTTTGGCGCGCCAGCCGGCGGCTCAAGATTGCCGCGGCGGCCGCAACCGCTCAGCCCGAAGGCGAGGAGCGCGATGGCGGCGCATTTGATGAGGGTCTGGGTCGACAAGCCTGATCTCCGTGTTGCGCGCACTATAGAGGCAATCGCGGCGTTGCGGGAGCTTTGGCGCCGCCGCAAGCGAGGCGACGCCTATGTGCGACCTTTTGACGCACTAACCCGCCTTCGCCGCCTCCTTGGCGAGCTTCGCGACCCAGCGCTTGGCCTGCGCCCTGACATTGGCGGGAGCGGTGCCGCCGTAGCTCGTGCGGCTGCGGACGGATTTCTCCACCCCCAGCACCTCGAAGACGGCCTGCGTGATCTGCGGCTCGACGCTCTGCATCTCGGCGAGGGAGAGTTTTTCGAGGCCGATCTTGCGGTCTGAGGCGAGCTTTACGAGCGACCCCGTCACATGGTGAGCCTGACGGAAGGGCATCCTGAGTTCGCGCACCAGCCAGTCCGCCAGATCGGTAGCGATGGAGAAGCCAGCCCCAGCGGCGGCTTTCATGCGCTTGAGGTCGGGCGCAAGATCGCGAATCATGCCGGTCATGGCGGCGATGCACAGCGACAGGGACTGGAGCGAGTCGAAGGCCCCTTCCTTGTCTTCCTGCATATCCTTCGAATAGGTCAGCGGCAGGCCCTTCATCACGATCATCAGACCGTTCAGCGCGCCGATCACCCGGCCCGCCTTGCCACGCACCAGTTCCGCCGCATCCGGATTGCGCTTCTGCGGCATGATGGACGAGCCCGTCGTGAACTTGTCCGACAGCTGCACAAAGCCGAACTGGGGCGTCACCCAGAGCACGATTTCCTCGGCGAGACGTGACAGATGGACTGCGCAGATGGCGGCAGCGCTAAGCACTTCCAGCACGAAGTCGCGATCCGATACGCTATCGAGCGAATTGGCGGTCGGCCGGTCGAAGCCAAGCGCGCGCGCGGTGGCCTCCCGGTCGATGGGGAAGGAGGTTCCCGCCAGCGCCGCCGCTCCCAGCGGGCATTCGTTGAGCCGCTTGCGGGCGTCGGCGAGCCGGCCCCTGTCGCGCGACAGCATCTCAACATAGGCCAGCAAATGATGGCCGAAGGTCACGGGCTGGGCCGATTGCAGATGGGTGAAGCCGGGCATGACGGAGCCGGCGTTTTCAAGGGCCCGATCAGCCAGGGCTTGCTGGAGCCCGCGCATCTGGGCGTCGAGATCATCCACGGTGTCGCGGACCCAAAGGCGAAAATCGACCGCGACCTGATCGTTGCGCGAGCGCGCGGTATGCAGACGTCCCGCATCCGGCCCGATAATTTCAGCTAGGCGCGACTCGATATTCATATGGATGTCTTCGAGCGCGCGGGAGAACACGAAGGTCCCCGTCTCGATTTCTCCCTGAACCTGGTCTAGACCCCGGGTGATGGCTTGCGCATGCTCGCGGCTCACGATGCCAGCGTCAGCCAGCATGGCGACATGGGCGCGCGATCCGCGAATGTCCTGCGCGGCGAGCCGGTAATCGAAACCGATGGAGGCGTTGATCTCCTCCATGATAGCATCGGGTCCGCTGGCGAACCGCCCGCCCCACATCTTGTTGCTCATGCGCACCCCTGAGGTTCTGGTCCCGGCATGTCGAACGAAACAAGTTCTCGCAGAATCGGATCTCCCGCCGCCTTGATCGTCGCGCTCGTCGCCGGCGCCGGCGTCCTATACGGGATTTACGGCCACGCCGGCAAGGAAACTGCGCCGGGAGCCTGCCCCGTAGCCGCCGCCCGGGCGGCGCAGCTGGCCCCGCTGGTGGGTGGGCAGGTGGCGGCGCTCTCGCTGGCCAAGACCTCGCGCGAGGCGACGCCCATCGCCTTCACCGGGCCTGGCGGGGAGCCGGTGACGCTGGCTGCGTTCAAAGGCCGCACCGTGCTTTTGAACCTCTGGGCGACCTGGTGCGTCCCCTGCCGGGAGGAGATGCCCTCTCTCGACAAGCTTCAAGCCGAGCTTGGCGGGCCTGACTTCGAAGTCGTGGCGGTGAATATCGACACCACGCGCCTTGATCGTCGGCAGACCTTCCTGAAGGAGGCGGGTGTTGAAAAGCTGGCTTTTTACGCGAATTCGAACGCCGAGGTTTTCCAGATTCTGAAGAAGGCTGGAAAGGTCGTGGGGCTTCCAACCACAATTCTGATCGATCCTGACGGCTGCGAACTGGGCGTCATGCCGGGCCCGGCCGATTGGGCCTCGCCCGACGCTCTCAAGCTACTTTCAGGAGCCCTCAGGAGGCCTCCCGCTGGCTAAATAGCGCCAGACGCCAGCGCAAGCGTTGCGCGAATGCTCAACTTCCATTAGTGAAGCCAAGCATTTCGTCACAGAGGGACACCAGATGGCGCAGAACCGGCCGCTATCCCCGCATCTGAGCATTTATCGCCCGATGCTCACCATGATGATGTCGATCACGCATCGAATCACGGGCGTCGCGCTCTATGCTGGCACGCTGCTTCTGGCCTGGTGGCTGATCGCCGCCGCGACCGACGCCAAGAGCTTCGAGACGGCCTCGTGGTTCATGAGCTCGCCATTCGGGCGGCTCGTGCTGTTTGGCTTCACCTGGTCCTTGTTCCATCATCTGATGGGCGGCCTCCGCCACTTCGTTTGGGAGAGCGGTCGCGGCATGGACCATCCCGAGCGCGAATATCTTGCGCAGGCCACGCTGATCGGCGGCATCGTCCTGACTGTTATTGTCTGGGTCGCCGCCTACATGGTTCGCTGAGGGAGAACGATGATGTCCACCACTCCGCGTTTGCGCACGCCCATCGCCGAGGTCCGTCACCTTGGCTCCGCAAAGTCCGGCACCAAACATGCCTGGCATATGCGCATCACCTCAGTGGCGCTGTTGCCGCTGACCATCGCTTTCGTCTGGATCGTGCTGACGCTGGTCGGCAAGGATTACAACACAGTGCGCTCGACGCTCGGCGCGCCGCTGCCGGCGATCATCATGCTGCTGTTTCTGCTGACGAGCGTCTATCACATGAAGCTCGGCATGCAGACGGTCATCGAGGACTATGTGCATGGCGCCCATGCCAAGACATGGTCGCTTCTGTGCAATCTTTTCTTCAGTTTTGCGGTCGGACTCGCGTGCGTTTACGCGATCCTGCGCATCAGCTTCGTCTGACATCAGGCTTTCGAGGGGCTAGAACATCATGGCCAACGCATCCGGAACCACCGCGCCCGGCGTGAACGGCAGGGCCTATCCGATCACCGACCACACCTTTGACGTCGTCGTCGTGGGCGCTGGCGGCGCGGGTCTTCGCGCCACCGTCGGCTGCTCGCAGGCTGGTCTGCGCACCGCCTGCATTTCCAAGGTCTTCCCAACCCGCTCGCATACTGTTGCGGCGCAGGGCGGCATTTCCGCATCGCTTGGCAATATGGGTCCCGACGACTGGCGCTGGCACATGTATGACACCGTGAAGGGGTCAGACTGGCTCGGTGATCAGGATTCGATCGAATATCTGTGCCGGAACGCTCCCGAGGCCGTCTACGAGCTTGAGCATTGGGGCGTGCCCTTCTCGCGTACCGAGGAAGGCAAGATCTACCAGCGCCCCTTCGGCGGCATGACCACCAATTACGGCGAGGGCACAGCCCAGCGTACCTGCGCCGCCGCCGACCGCACGGGTCACGCCATCTTGCACACGCTCTATGGGCAGGCCCTGCGCAACTCGACCGAGTTCTTCATCGAATATTTCGCCATCGACTTGATCATGGATCAGGCCGGTCGTTGCTGCGGCGTCGTCTGCATCAAGATGGATGACGGCTCGATCCATCGCTTCCGCGCCAGCCAGACCATTCTGGCCACCGGCGGTTACGGTCGCGCCTATTTCTCCGCCACCTCTGCCCATACCTGCACCGGCGACGGCAACGCCATGGTGCTGCGCGCCGGCCTGCCGTTGCAGGATATGGAATTCGTGCAGTTCCATCCCACCGGCATCTACGGCTCGGGCTGCCTCATTACCGAAGGCGCGCGTGGCGAAGGCGGTTATGTGACCAATGGCGCCGGCGAGCGCTTCATGGAGCGCTATGCGCCCTCCGCCAAGGACCTCGCCTCGCGCGACGTCGTCTCGCGCGCCATGACCATTGAAATCCTTGAAGGCCGCGGCGTCGGCAAGAACAAGGATCACATCTATCTCCACCTCGACCACCTCGATCCCAAGATCCTGCACGAGCGTCTGCCCGGCATTTCGGAAAGCGCGCGCATCTTCGCGGGCGTCGATGTGACCAAGGAGCCGATTCCGGTTCTTCCGACCGTGCACTACAACATGGGCGGCATTCCCACGAACTATCATGGCGAAGTGCTGACCAAGCGCGCCGGCGATCCCGACACGATCGTTCCCGGCCTCATGGCGCTGGGCGAAGCGGCCTGCGTCTCGGTGCACGGCGCCAATCGCCTTGGTTCGAACTCGCTGATCGATCTCGTGGTCTTTGGCCGCGCGGCGGGCCTGCGCGCCGCCGAACTCGTGACCCCCGGCGAAAAGAAGGCTGATCTGCCGGCTGACTCCGCCGATCTCGC
>CANBVC010000178.1 GCA_947372795.1 Beijerinckiaceae bacterium | reverse complement strand
GATCTTGCGCAGGCCGACTTCGGCCGCGCCATCGCCGCCAATCCTCGCCATGCGCCGGCCTATCTCGGCCGCGCCAACCTGTTGCGGGCGCAGGGCAGTCTGCAGGAGGCAATGGCGGATCTTGATCAGGCCATTCGCCTCAACCCTGACGAAGCGCAGGCTTTCCATGCGCGCGGGCTGATCCACCAGCGCAATGGCGACCATGCCCGCGCCATCACCGACTTCGATAACGCCATCGACCGCAACCCCTTCGCTGCAGCGCCCTATCAGGCGCGCGCGCAAAGCCTGACCGTGACCGGCAAGTATGAGCTTGCTATAGAGGATTTCAACGCGGCCCTTAACGTCGAAAACCGCAATGCTGAGGCATGGGCGGGGTTGGGGCTCGTTTATGAGAAGCAGGGCAACAAGACCAAGGCGTCGGAATCATATGGCCGCGCACTTGTGGTCGATCCGGGCAACAAACTTGCCCGCGAAGGTCAGGGCCGCGTCGGCCGGGCGTAAAAATTTCATTTAGAAAACGGAATGGCCGGCGCCGCTAGCGACGCCGGCCAAGGCTTGCGCCTTATTCCTTGACCTTGAGCTCCTTGAGCTTGGAGAAGACCGAGTCGAGGTCAACCGCTTCATGCTCTTCCTGCGCCGGCGCCGAAGGCTGGCTCTTGCCGAACACATCTTCACGGCTGAAGGTCTGCTCGGGACGCGGGCCGGTGGTGACTTCGGCCGAGAGCAGCATCGCGCCCTGATCGAGAGCCTGCTGCGGACGCTCCTTGTTGCCGCGCGCGACTTCCATGTCGAGGTCCATCTGCGAGCACATGCCCAGCGTCACAGGATCCATCGGCGACAGGTTCGCCGCGTTCCAGTGGGTGCGGTCGCGGATCGACTGAAGGGTCGACTTGGTGGTGCCCGCAAGGCGCATGACCTGCGCGTCCTTGAGCTCGGGATGGTTGCGCAGCAGCCAGAGAATCGCGTTCGGGCGATGTTCGCGGCGCGACTTTGGCGTATAGCGCTTGCCGCGAGACTTCAGCTCGGGAATGCTGACCTTGGAGACTGCGAGGCGCAGGTGATAGCTCGGGGAGCCCTCGCCACGCGCGATTTCCTCGCGGGTCAGCTGGTTCGACGTGATGGGGTCGTGGCCCTTGATCCCGGCCGCCACTTCGCCATCAGCGATGCCCTTCACCTCAAGCGGGTGAAGTTTGCAGAAGTCGGCGATCTGATCGAAGGTCAGCGAGGTGTTCTCAACAAGCCAAACGGCCGTCGCTTTAGGCATCAGCGGGGCGTCGCTCATCAGCAATCTCCTTTGCGCGCCACAGCGTGGCGATGTCAGTCAGGCGCGAGCCCCGCCGGGCTTTCGCCTGGCCGAGGCTAATGCCTCAAACTCGACATCCATAATGGGGAGCTTCAGATATAAGCCCTGGTGCTCAGGAAAGCAACGATTCCCTGAGCCCAGCCAGCAACCTTCGCTCAGACCGTCAGGACCACCTTGCCGATATGCTGGGACGTCTCCAAACGCTCATGGGCTTTGGAAGCCTCGTTGAGCGGAAAGGTCGAGTCCATCACGGGGCGGATCTTGCCCGCTTCGATCAGCGGCCAGACCTTTTCACGCAGCGCCGTGGCGATGGCGCCCTTTTCGGCGACGGTCCGCGGCCGCAAAGTCGAGCCCATGTGGCGGATGCGCCTCTGGCTCAGGAAGCGCAGGTCCACCTTGGCGCCTTGCATGAAGGCGATCTGGGCCACCCGCCCGTCCATGGCCGCGCATTGATGGTTGCGCTCCACATAGGGCCCGCCCACCATGTCGAGGATCACATCCGCGCCATGGCCGCCCGTGATCTCCATGACGGCGGGCACGAAATCGGTGGTCTTGTAGTTAATCGCAGCGTCAGCGCCGAGCTTGAGGCAAGCGTCGCATTTCTCGTCCGAACCTGCGGTCGCGATGACTTTCGCGCCGAAGGCCTTGGCGAGCATGATCGCTGTCGTGCCTATGCCGGAGGAACCGCCATGAACCAGCAACCATTCTCCGGCCTTCAGCCCCGCCATTTCAAAGGCGTTGACCCAGACCGTGAAGAAGGTCTCGGGCAGGGCGGCGGCCTCCACCATGGAAAGGCCTTTGGGCGCGGGCAGGGCGTGGCTTTCATGCACCGTGCAATATTCCGCATAGCCGCCGCCATGGGCGAGCGCGCAAACCTTGTCGCCGAGCTTCCAGGCGCTGGCGCCCTCGCCTAGCGCCACAACCTCGCCTGCGATTTCGAGGCCCGGAAGGTCCGAGGCGCCCTTCGGGGGCGGATAGCGACCGATTCGCTGGGAAATGTCGGGACGATTGACGCCCGCCGCCGCCACTTTGACTAGAATTTCGCCGGGGCCGGGCTGGGGCAGGGGGCGGGTCTCAGGCTTGAGCACCTCTGGCCCACCGTGACTGGTGATCGCGATGGCCGTCATGGTGGCGGGTAAGGTCATGGGGATGGTCCCTTCGTTCAAATGGTTTGCGGAGTTAGATATGCGCTTCTGGCGCGCCGGCGATGGCCTTGCTGACGATCGCCGCGCCTGACGCCACGCGCTCGGATACGAAGGCCAGCCGTTCGGGCGCAAGATCCGCCTCGCCGATGGTCACGCTTAGCGAGCCGACGACGCCGCCCTTTGCGTCGAAAATGGGCGCGCCGACGCCGGTCACGCCCGGGGCCAGATCGCCTTTGGTGACGGCGAAGCCGCATTGCCGTATGGCGCGCAGATGGGCGCGCACCGCATCAAGGTCCGCGCCAAGCCCCGCCTCCGCGAAGTCGTGCGGCGTGGCCTCATGGAGTTTGCGCAGCACGGCGGCGGGTAGATAGGCCAGAATGCTCGTCGAGGCGGCGCCTCGTAGCAGCGGCCTTGCGCTGCCCCGCTCATAGGACGAGCGAAAGCTGACCCCCCGGCTCGCCTCCTGATGCACGCAGAGCACAAGCCCGCGATAGCGTCGGCATAAAAGGGCGATGCCGGGCGCTTCGCTGACAAGATCCGCCATCACCGGACGGCTCGCGGTGATCAGCGGATCGCTACGGCGCATGCGAAAATCGAGTTCAGCGATGCGTGGCCCAAGCGTGTAGCCAACACCGGGAAGCGAGGTGAGCAAGCCTGCGTCGGCAAGAACCTTGAGATAGCGGTAGAGCGTCGAACGGGTAAGATCGAGCCGCTCGGCCATGGCCTCTGGCGTCCACTCCATTTCCGCATCCTCGAACAGGTCGAGGATGCCGATCATCTTTTCCAGACTTTTCATTGGTCAGACAATAACCGCTATCGGGCAAATGAAAAGGGATAGAAGGTTTGTTTAAACTTTGTCGTGTGCGGGCGCCGATCTTGCGAATTCCGCCGCAGCTTGCCCCGCCATCCGGCCCGACGCGAAACAGGCTTGCAAGAGATAGCCTCCCGTCGGCGCCTCCCAGTCCAGCATCTCGCCCGCGACGAAGAGGCCTGGTCTGGCGCGGGCCATGAGGTCGGGCGTCACATCATCAAAGCGCAGGCCTCCGGCGCTGGAGATGGCGCGGGCGATTGGGCGCACGCCGGTGAGGCGCAGCGGCAGGGCCTTGATCCGCTCAGCCAGCGCTGCGGGATCGGCAGGCAGAGGCCCCGGCTCGCGCGCCAAAGCCGCCGCCACGGGGGGCAGTCCCCCTGATTTGCGCAGCACGCTCGACATGGACTGGCCGCCGCGCGGGCGTCCGAGCCGCGCCGCCAGCGTCTCATGGGAAACATCTGGCCGCAGGTCGATCACCAGCTCCGCCGCGCCGTCGCGCTCTATGGCGTCGCGCAGGCCGGCGCTCAGGGTGTAGATGGCGCCGCCTTCTATCCCGTAGTCGGTGATGACGCATTCCCCGCGCAGGCTTCGGCCGGCGCCGGTTAGCGTCACAGGGCCGAGCGGGAAGCCCGCGAAGCTTTTCAGAACGGGCGACCAGTTCACCTCGAAGCCGCAATTGGAGGGGCGCAGCGGCGCGACCGAGAGCCCTTCGGCCAGCAGCAGATCGACCCAGCCTCCATCCGATCCAAGGCGCGGCCAGGACGCGCCGCCAAGGGCGAGCACGCAGGCGTTCGCCTCAACAAGGCTCTCGCCTTCGGGGGTTTCAAATCGCAGGCGCCCCTGCGCGTCCCAGCCGCGAAATTCGTGGCGCAGGCGCAGTTCGACCCCCAGCGCCTCAAGCCTGCGCAACCACGCGCGCAGCAGCGGCGAGGCCTTGAAGCTCTTGGGAAAGACTCGCCCGCTCGAGCCGACGAAACACTCTTGCCCGAGTTCCTCAGCCCAGGCCCGCAGCGCGTCGGGCGAAAAGGACTCGATGAGCGGCGCCAGATGCGCCTGCGCCTCGCTATAGCGGGTCAGAAAGCCCGCGAGCGGTTCGCTATGGGTCAGATTGAGGCCGCCGCGCCCCGCCAGCAGAAATTTGCGGGCCGGGGAGGGCATGCGTTCGTAAATGGTGACGCGGGCGCCTGCGGTGGCGGCGGCCTCAGCGGCCATGAGGCCCGCGGGGCCGGAACCAATGATGGCGATCTCGTGTGTTGCGCTCATGCGCCGGGTTTAGCAGGTGGGCGCCGTCGCGTCTCCCCTCGCATCCAAGCCGTTGGCCGTGCTATGGAGCGGGCATGAACCAACATGCCAAGCGCCGTTATCAGGCCTCCCTCGCCGCTTTACCTGTCGAACGCGACGAAGAGGCCGCCCCCGCCGCCCCTGTGCGCACTGGCCCCGGCCTGCCGCCGGGCCAGCACATATTCGCGGTGGAGGAGGGCGCGCGGCTCGACAAGTTTCTCGCCGGCATTGCCGACGGCATGTCCCGCACCCGGATCAAGGGGCTTGTGGAGGCGGGCTACGTTCATGTCGACGGCAAGCAGATCAGCGACGCTGGGACGAAGGTGCGCGCGGGGCAGAGCATCGAGATCGTCGTGCCTGAGCCTGTGGCGGCGGAGCCTGCGGGCGAGGCCATTCCCCTCAACGTGATCTTTGAAGACGATGCGCTCGTCATTATCGACAAGCCCGCCGGGCTCGTCGTGCATCCGGCGGTCGGCCATGAGACGGGCACGCTGGTCAACGCCCTGATCGCCCATTGCGGCGAGAGCCTGTCGGGCATTGGCGGGGTCAAGCGGCCAGGCATCGTCCACCGGCTCGACAAGGACACCTCCGGCCTTCTCGTGGTGGCCAAGACCGACGAGGCGCACAAGGGCCTTTCCGCGCTCTTCGCCGATCATGGCCGCACGCTGTCTCTCACCCGCGACTATCTCGCCTTCGTCTGGGGCCAGCCCGAAAGCTCGGCAGGCATGATCGATGCGCCGCTTGGCCGCCACCCCTGGCACCGCGAGAAGCAAGCCGTCGTCTCGCTGGCGAAGGGCCGCGAGGCCATCACCCATTTCAGGGTGGAGCGCACCTTCGGGCGCGACGCCAATGGCCGGGCGCTGGTTTCGCTGGTGCGCTGTAGCCTCGAGACCGGCCGCACCCATCAGATCCGCGTTCACATGGCTCATATCGGTCATCCCGTGCTGGGAGATCCGCTTTATGCGCAGGGCTTCCGCACTAAGACCGTGCATCTTTCCGAGGCCGCGCGGGCCATTGTCGACGTCATGCGGCGGCAGGCCCTGCACGCGACCTCGCTCGGCTTTGAACATCCGGTCTCGGGTGAGGAGATGTTGTTCGAGAGCCCCCTGAGCAATGAACTCGCTGCTCTTGCTGAGGCTCTGTCCTGAGAGCTTGGGAACGCGGATGTGCAGGCCGCATTAAGCATCAGGCGAAGTTGAACGAAACTTAACCCACGCCCGCGTTTCCGCCGAGCCGGCGCCCTCTTTTAGCCATGGTTCGGCGAACCTATATGAGCGTAGCGAACCGTCTCGTCTCCGCATGGTCCAACAGGCCTAAGTTTTCGTAGGATCGTGGACAGGACCGGATCGCTCGGCGCCCCTCGGGGCTCCAAGGAGGTTGGAATGGCTGCTGCGTTTTCTCTCGTCTCCGCCGAAGGTGGCCTTTCCCGCTACCTCGCCGAGATTCGCCGGTTCCCCATGCTGGAGCCGCAGGAAGAATATATGCTGGCCAAGAGCTGGCGCGAGCATGGCGACCGCGATGCGGCGCAAAAGCTCGTCACGTCCCATCTGCGCCTCGTCGCCAAGATCGCCATGGGCTATCGCGGCTATGGCTTGCCCATTGGCGAGGTCGTCTCCGAAGGCAATGTCGGTCTGATGCAGGCGGTGAAACGGTTCGAGCCGGAAAAGGGCTTCCGTCTCGCCACCTACGCCATGTGGTGGATCCGCGCCGCCATTCAGGAATATATCCTGCGGTCCTGGTCGCTCGTGAAAATGGGCACGACCGCAAACCAGAAGAAGCTGTTCTTCAACCTGCGCAAGGCCAAGAGCCGGATCTCCGCCCTCGAAGAGGGTGATCTGCGGCCCGAACAGGTCAAGAGCATCGCCACCTCGCTCGGCGTCACCGAGCAGGATGTGGTGGACATGAACCGCCGCATGAGCGGCGACGCCTCGCTCAACGCGCCCGTCCGTCAGGAAGGGGAGGGCGCCGAATGGCAGGACTGGCTGGTGGACGATAGTTCAAGTCAGGAATCCCTGCTTGTCGAAAGCCAGGAGAGCGATAACCGCCTCGGCGCCCTGCGCCATGCGCTTGGCGTCCTCAACGAGCGCGAGCGGCGCATCTTCGAAGCGCGGCGTCTGCT
>CANBVC010000177.1 GCA_947372795.1 Beijerinckiaceae bacterium | reverse complement strand
TCCTTGAGGTCCTGTCGGCCATGGAGCGTGGTCACAGTCCGCCCCGCGACATCTTCAAAAAGCGGAAAATGCAAAAGATCGATATGGAAATGGATCATGTCGAACTGGGCGAGGCGACGCCGCACCTCGCTGATCTGCACCAGATGGGCAGCCAGATCACAGCGAAGCGGGTCAGGGTCGAGCCTAATCGCCTGATCGCGAACTGGCACAAGCTTCGCCTTGGTGACGGCATCAGCGCTGGAAAACAACGTCACTTCATGACCAAGATCGACCAGTGCGTCGCTCAAGAATGAGACGATGCGCTCCGTTCCACCGTAGAGCCGAGGCGGCACCGCCTCATAGAGCGGGGCCACTTGTGCGATCTTCATCTGGGGCTTCCTCTTTAATCGCCGCCAGCAAGCGGCGTTCGGATTACCCCTCCCCAAGCCTCAACTAGGCTCCCGGCCCCGAAGATCAAGGCCATCGCCGATCCAGACGGCCAAGCCCTGCGCACAGCCCAAAGCAAGGTTGACGGTCGGAAAAACCCCGTCGATGGCCGTTACAGAGCAGGTTGCATCTTGCTTTTTTTGTACGCACGTACACCATAGCGCTTACGTATGGGCCTGGGACTGGCCTGCGGCTCCCGATGGGAGCGCAGGTCAGCTGTCGTGCGTTCGTCGTTGTGGTGCTATATAGAAGTAATAACGGGCCTCAATGCAGGCCTGACGAGAGGGAAGATTGATGTCGATGCGGACAAAAGGACTGTCGCTCGCAGCGCTAGCTGCGGCAGGCGTGATCGCAGGCGTTTACTGGCCCTCGAAAATCGAAAGCGCCCTTCCCGGCTGGACCGATAAAACTGAATCCCTGCGCGCCGCCCTTGGTGGAGCGGCTCCCCCGCCCAAGGAGGCGCCCGCGCCAGTCTCGCGCGCAAGCGCCGCTTTCGCCCGCCCGCCCGTCCCCGTCAATATCGATACGGTCCAACGCGGCCCGATGGCGGTCCGCCTCGACGCGGTCGGCGTCGTGCAGCCGGTGGCCAGCGTCGCCCTCAAAACCCGCATCGACGCGCAGATCGAGAAGATTTTCGCCGAGGATGGCGCTCAGGTGAAGGCGGGCGAAACGCTGGTTAAGCTCGACTCCCGGCAGATCGAAGCCCAGATCAAACAGACCGAGGCCAATATCGCCAAGGATCAGGCCGCCGTCGAACAGGCTCAGCGCGACGCCGCGCGCAGCAGCGATCTCTTCGGACGGGGCGCAGGCACCCAGACAAAGGCCGATGACGCCCTGACGCAGGTGGCAGCCACCAAGGCCGCGCTCGCCGCCGATCAAGCCTTGCTGGACAACCAGAAGGTGCAGCTCAGCTGGTACACGCTCATCGCTCCTATCACGGGGCGGGTAGGAACCTTCAACGCCAAGGCGGGCAATATCGTGCGCTCCGGCGACAATACCGCCACCGGCATCATCGCCACGATCGTTCAGACCTCCCCGATCTATGTGGCCTTCTCGATCCCGCAGACCGCCCTCGCCGACGTGCGCGAGGCCATCGCCGCGGGACGTGGCGATGTACGCGCCATACCCCAGGGCGGCAAGCGCACCGCTGTGGGCAAAATCGCCGTTCTCGACAATACGATCGATATGGCGACTGGCACGATCATGGTGCGCGCCCTTTTCGAGAACGCCGACGACGTCCTTTGGCCCGGCCAGCTCTGCAATGTGCGCGTGACCCTGCGGACAGACCCCGAAGTCGTCTCGATCCCACGCACCGCCACCCAGTCCGGCCAGAACGGCAATTTCGTCTTCACGGTTGAAAATGGCGTCGCACGCTCCCGCAAGGTGAGCGTTGGCAGGTTCCAGGATGGTCGCGACATCATTCTCGAAGGCCTCACGGGCGGCGAGACGGTGGTCAGCGACGGCGCACTGCTGCTGATCGACGGTTCGCGAGTGGATATCCGCAAGGAAGTCATCGAGAAGAAGGGCGCGATCTGATGTCTTTGCCGGAACTCTGCATCCGCCGCCCAGTGATGACGACGCTATTGATGCTGTCGTTCATCGTCTTTGGCGCCTTCGGCTATATGAAACTCCCAGTTTCCGCCCTGCCGCGCGTCGATTTCCCGACGATTTCGGTCACGACGCAGCTTCCCGGCGCCAATCCCGAGACAATGGCGACCTCGGTGGTCGCGCCGCTCGAGCGCGCCTTCGCCACCATCCCCGGCATCAGCCTCATGACCTCCCGTTCGACCAATGGCGGGTCGAACATCACCATGCAGTTCGACCTCGATCGGAATATCGACGGCGCCGCTCTCGACGTGCAGTCCATGATCACCTCGACACTGCGTCGCCTTCCGCCCGAACTGCCTGCGCCCCCAAGCTTCCGCAAGGTCAATCCAGCGGATGCGCCCGTGCTCGTGCTGGTGCTTTCATCGCCCACGATGCCGCTCTCAACCACCAATGATTACGCCGAGCAGGTCTTCGCCCAGCAGATCTCGCAGATCCCGGGCGTGGCGCAGGTGCTGATCTTCGGCCAGCAGAAATTCGCTGTCCGCATCGAGGCAGACCCAGACGCAGCCGCCGCGCGCGGCCTCACCCTGAACGACGTGCGCAACGCAGTCGTCTCCGCCAATTCCAGCGCGCCCGTCGGCAGGCTGCGCGGCGAGAACAAGAACCTCACCCTCAAGGCCTCTGGCGAACTAACCAAAGCCGAGGACTTCCAGTCCATCGTCGTCGCCTGGCGCAATGGCGCCCCCGTGCGGCTGAGCGAAATCGCCAAGGTCTATGACGCCGTCGAAAACGACCAGATCGCCGCCTGGAAGGGCGAGGAGCGCGGCATTGCGCTGGCGATTTTCCGTCAGTCAGACGCCAACACCGTGCAGGTCGTTGATTCCATTCGCGACAAGCTGCCGCTTTATCAGGCGCAGCTCCCGCCCTCGATCACCGCATCGGTCCTCAATGACCGCTCGCGCTCGGTGCGTGAATCCGTCGCCGACGTTGAGGAGACGCTGGCCCTCTCGATCATCCTCGTCGTTCTGGTGATCTTCCTGTTCCTGAAGTCCTTCGCGGCGACGATGATCCCCTCGCTCGCCCTGCCGGTGTCGCTCGTGGGCACCTGCGCCTTCATGTATTTGTTCGGCTATTCGATCAACAACATCTCGCTACTGGCGATCACGCTGGCCGTGGGCTTCGTGGTCGACGACGCCATCGTGATGCTTGAAAACATCGTGCGCCACGTGGAAGAAGGCATGAAGCCTTTTGACGCCGCGCTGAAAGGCTCGCGCGAAATCGGCTTCACCATCATCTCGATCACCTTGTCGCTGGTGGCGGTGTTCATTCCAGTGTTGCTCATGGGCGGCATCGTGGGGCGCGTGTTCCGCGAATTCGCGGTGACCATCTCCTGCGCCATTCTCGTGTCGGGCTTCGTATCGCTGACGCTGACGCCCATGCTCTGCGCACGTCTTCTGAAACCCGTCGATCATCATGCCAAGCCAAGCAGATTTTGGCGCATCGTCGATGGCGTCATCGACGGCGTGACCGAAGGTTATCGCATCACCCTTGATGTGGTGCTCAACTGGCGCCTCACTATGCTCGCAGTGACTTTCCTCACCTTCGGCCTGACGGTCTGGATGTTCGCATGGATCCCCAAGGGCTTCTTCCCCATCGAGGATACGGGCTTCATTTCCGGCTCCACCGAAGCGGCTTCCGATATCGCCTTCCCGGCCATGGCGGAGCGACAGAAAGAGATTTCGCGCCTCATCCGCATGGACCCCGCCGTTGACTACATCACCTCGTCGGTGGGCGCGGGCGGCACGAACCAGGGCAGCATCTTCGTCGCCTTGAAGCCGAAGTCGGAACGTGCGCCGATCGCTGACATCATTGCGCGGCTGCGTCGCGCTGCGACCTCGGTTCCCGGCATCAACGCTGTGTTCCAGCCGGTGCAGAACCTCAATCTGAACGGCGGCCGCGCATCGCGCGCGCCTTATCAGTATACGATGCAATCGAGCGACATTCAGGGCCTCTACGGCGTCGCGCCTGATATGCTTTTGAAAATGCAGGCGCTACCGCAACTGCGCGACACGACCAGCGACCTTAAGATCACCAATCCCGAAATGCGGATTGATATCGACAGGGAAAAAGCCGCCGCATTCGGCCTGACATCCGATCAGGTGCGCACCGCGCTTTATAACGCCTACGGCAGCCGCCAGATCTCCACGATCTTCACCCAGGCAGCCGACTATCAAGTCATCCTGGAGACCGGCCACAGCTTCCAAGACGACCCCACGGCCCTCACCCGCGTCTTCATCCGCGCGAGCGCGGGCGGCGGCGCTCCGACGACCGGGGCTGGCGGCGCAGGCGGCGTTTCATCCGCGCCGATCATTCCGCTTGAACAGGTGGCGACCGTCAGCCGCTCGGTCGGACCGCTGTGGATCAACCGTCAGTCCCAGCAGCCATCGGTCACGCTTTCCTTCAACACGGCGCCCGGCATCGCCATCGGCGAGGCGGTGGAGGCGATCCGTCGCATCGAGGCCGACCTCAAACTGCCGCCCTCAATCTCGACCAGCTTCACCGGCTCCGCCGCTCTGTTCCAGGACGCGCAGAAGGGCCAGGTTCCGCTGATCCTTGCGGCGGTGCTGACCATCTACATCGTGCTGGGCGTGCTCTATGAGAGCTACATTCACCCGCTTACCATTCTGTCCGGCCTGCCCTCGGCGGGTTTGGGGGCGCTGCTGGCGCTCTGGTGGTACGGGATGGACCTCTCGGTCATCGCCATCATCGGCATTCTGCTGCTGGTGGGCATCGTGAAGAAAAACGCGATCATGATGATCGACTTCGCCATCGAACGACGAAACGAAGGCGTCGAAGCGCTACCTGCGATCCGCGAGGCGGCGATCATCCGTTTCCGTCCGATCATCATGACGACGCTGGCGGCCATTCTCGGCGCTGTGCCGATCGCCATCGGCGCGGGCGCGGGGGCGGAACTGCGCCAGCCGCTGGGCATCGCCATCGTGGGCGGACTGTGCCTGTCGCAGATTCTGACGCTCTACATCACGCCTGTCGTTTATTATTATCTCGATAAGGTCGACACCTATCTGTCCGGCCGCGCAAAGCCCAAGACGGCCCCCGAAGGGTTCGCCGGCGAAAGCAAGCCCGCGACCCCGGCGGTCGGATAAGCATCAAGCGCTGGGTCGTCGCTCAGGCGACCCGGTCTTGCTCAACCGCCTTGTTCTGCCGCCGCTCGCGCAGCACGAAAGTCAGGTTGCGGAAATAGATCAGCACTCCGAAGCCCTGCCCCAGAATGAAAACGGGGTCGCGGCGATAAAGCGCATAGATGAAAAGCAAAAGCCCCCCCCCGATGGACAGCGTCCAGAACGAAAAGGGGATGACGCTGCGCCCCGCCTTTTCGCTGGCGAGCCATTGCACCACGAAACGCCCCGTGAAAAGCGCCTGCGCGATGATGCCGATATAGGCCCACCAGTCGAGACGCTGCACGAAGACGTCGTAGAAATAGCCCCCGAGGGAATGCCAGAGATCGACGATCATTTGCTCGAAACCTCGGAGGGGACAGGAACGCGCTTACGGCGCCGGATCAACCACCGCACGCCCATAAGGTCAAGGATGCCGACCCACAAACGATCGAAGAAGCCATAATTCGACACGCCTGCATTGCGCGGGCGGTCGATCACATCCACATGGGCGAGCGTATACCCCTCGCGCCGCATGAGAGCGGGCATGAAACGATGCAAGGCGTCGAAATAGGGCAAGGCGAGATAGGCCTCGCGGGGAAAGCATTTGAACCCGCAGCCCGTATCGCGCGTGCCATCATTCAGGATGGCGCCGCGCACCTTGTTGGCGACGCGGGACTGGAACCGCTTGAAGCCGGTATCCTTGCGCCCGACACGCTGCCCCTGCACCAGCCCGCAGCCCGGCCCCGCTCCCTCCAGCGCCCGCAGGAATGAGGGCATGAAGGACGGGTCGTTCTGCCCGTCGCCATCGATAGTGATGATGACCGGCGCAAGGGCCGCCCGAACCCCCGTGCGCACCGCCGCTGACTGGCCGCAGGATTGTTCATGGCGGATCTGCCGCAGATGGGGACGCGTCGCCATCAGAGCGAGAAGCTCCTCGCCGGAGGCGTCAGTAGAACCATCGTTCACATAGACGATCTCGAAAGGCCCAAGCGGCGAAAGCGCCGCCTCGATCTCGGCGACGACCGGCGCGATATTGCCCGCCTCGTTGCGGGCGGGGACCACGACGGAGACGCGCGGCTGTTGCGAAGTCAGCATGGGTGAACTCATGTTCTTTGAGGCTTGATGAGGGCGGGCCAGACCTTGGCCTGACCGCGCAGGCGCGGACCATCGGTGGTCCAGCGAAAAGCGATGCCGCGCAGTGCGAAAGCCCGGCGCAACATGATGGCGCACGCCGCCCCCAGCGCTGCGCCCGCGATGACGTCGCTTGGATAATGGGCTGAAATGACGACACGCGAGATGGCGATGAGCAGGGCGAGGATCAGCAGGGGCCAGCGCAGGCGCGGCGCCATCCAGCCCAGAGCGACCGCCATGGCGAAAGCTGAGACCGCATGGCCCGAGGGCATGCTGGCGTAAGTCGATTTCAGCGCCATCATGTCGAAATGAAAGGGCCCAACCATATCGATCAGCGATGGCCTTGCGCGGCCAAAGAGGTGTTTGAGCACCTGTGA
>CANBVC010000176.1 GCA_947372795.1 Beijerinckiaceae bacterium | reverse complement strand
ATGTGGACCTGGATGCGCGGCACCAAGCTGCTTGAGCAGAAGACCCGCCGCGATTCGATTCCCTTGCGCGATCTTTTGCGCATGCTGGAGAAATCCAAGCCGACGCGCGTATCTGGCGCCGCCGTGTTCCTCACGTCCGACCCTGAAGTCGCGCCGACCGCGCTCATGCACAATCTCAAGCACAACAAGGTGCTGCATGAGCGTATTTTCATCATCTCCGTGAAGACCGAGCAGGTGCCGCGCGTCAATCCCAAGCGCCGTTACGAGATCGAGCGCATCTCTGACGACTTCACGCGGATCACCTTGCATTATGGCTTCATGGAAAGCCCCCGCGTACCCGCGGCGCTCGCGACCCTGCGCAAGGAAGGCCTGAAGTTCGACATCATGACGACGTCGTTCTTCCTTGGTCGGCGCACGCTGAAGACCGCGTCCAATTCAGGCATGCCGCTATGGCAGGACAAGCTCTTTGTTGCGCTGTCCAAACAGTCGGCCAACGCCACAGACTTCTTTTCGATCCCCTCCGACCGCGTGGTGGAGCTGGGCGCTCAGGTCACAGTCTGACGCTCAGGCCCGCCCGACGCTCGCATAGGTGAAACCGAGGCGCCGCATTTCTTCGGGCCTATAGATATTGCGCAGATCCACGACGACAGGCTGCGACAATGCGGCTTTCACACGCTTCATGTCGAGCGCGCGAAAGGCGTCCCATTCGGTGACGATCACCAGCGCCTGCGCCTCGGCCACGCATTGATAGGGATCGGTGCAGAACTCGACCTTGCCCATGAGCGGGCGGGCCTGCTCCATGCTTTCGGGATCATAGGCGGAGATCCGCGCCCCCGCCGCCTCCAACGCTTCCACGATGTCGATCGAGGGGGCGTCGCGCATGTCGTCTGTGTTGGGTTTGAAGGCGAGGCCCAGCAGGGCGATCTTCTTGCCCTCGACCGAGCCGCCGCAGGCCTCGATCACCTTGCCCGCCATGGCGCGCTTGCGCTGCGCATTCACAGCGGCGACGGTCTCGACGATGCGCATGGGCGCGCCCAGATCCTGTCCTGTCTTGATGAGGGCCAGCGTGTCCTTGGGAAAGCAGGATCCGCCATAGCCCGGACCCGCGTGAAGGAATTTGCCGCCGATGCGATTGTCGAGGCCGATGCCGCGCGCGACGTCCTGCACATTGGCGCCGGCGCGTTCGCAAAGGTCAGCGATCTCGTTGATGAAGGTGATCTTCGTGGCGAGAAAGGCGTTGGCGGCGTATTTCGTGAGCTCTGCGGTACGCCGCGCAGTGAAGAGAATGGGCGGCTGATTGAGATAGAGCGGCCGATAGACTTCGCTCATGACCTCGCGCGCGCGCTCATCCTCCAAGCCCACAACGATGCGATCGGGACGCTTGAAGTCGTTGATCGCGGCTCCCTCGCGCAGAAACTCAGGGTTCGAGACCACGGCCACGTCGCAATCGGGCGCTGTTAGCCGAATGATGCGCTCCACCTCATCGCCAGTGCCCACGGGTACGGTGGATTTCGTGACGACGACCGTGAAGCCTTCCAGCGCCGAGGCGATTTCTTTTGCGGCGTCGAAGACATAGGTCAGATCCGCGTGGCCATCGCCGCGGCGGGAGGGCGTGCCAACCGCGATGAAAACAGCATCGGCGCCGCGCACCGCCTTGGCGAGATCGGTGGTGAAGGACAGCCGCTCCTGACGGGCGTTGTTCATGACGATCTCGGCGAGCCCCGGCTCGAAGATCGGCATCTGGCCGCGCTGAAGCGCCGCGATCTTGCCCGCGTCCTTGTCGACGCAGGTGACCACATGGCCAAAGTCGGCAAGGCAAGCGCCGGATACGAGGCCAACATAGCCCGATCCAATCATAGCGATATGCATGCTGCTGTTCCCGTGTGGCTGCTAGCTGTCAGCCGCCAATGTTGAAGGCCGCGAGGGCCGCCATATTCACGATATCGGTATCCTTGGCGCCGAGTTGCACGATCTGCACCGGCTTGTCGAGGCCTACGATGAGCGGACCGATCACGGTCGCCCCGCCCAGCTCCTGAAGCATCTTGGTGCTGATGGCGGCGGAGTGGAATGCGGGCATGACCAGCACATTGGCAGTGTCGGTCAGTCGGCAGAAGGGATAGGCGGCCATCAGCTCCTTGTTGAGCGCCACATCTGCGGCCATCTCGCCGTCATATTCGAAATCGACGCGCTGGCTGTCGAGAATCCGCACCGCTTCATGCACCCGCTCGGCGCGTTCACCCTTGGGGTGGCCGAAGCTGGCGAAGGCGAGCATGGCGACGCGCGGTTCATAGCCCAGACGGCGCGCAACGCCCGCAGCCTCGATGGCGATCTGCGCCAGCTCTTCAGCGGTCGGCATTTCTGTGATGGCGGTGTCGGCGACGAGAACGGGACGGCCGCGCGCGAGAATGAGCGATACGCCGATCAGCCGATGGCCGGGGCGCGGATCGATCACGCGGCGCACCTCTTCGAGGGCGGTGGAGAAATTGCGCGTCACGCCTGTGACCATGGCGTCGGCGTCGCCTTGCGACACCATGGCGGCGGCGAAGGAATTGCGGTCGTTGTTGATGAGGCGCTGGCAGTCGCGCAGCAGATAGCCCTTGCGCTGCATCCTCTCGTAGAGGAACTGCGCGTAAATATCGTTGCGGCTCGACAGAAGCGCGTTGTGGATCTCGATATGGCGATCGCTGAGATCGACGCCAGCCCGCTCACCCGTCTCGCGGATGCGATCTTCGCGTCCAACGAGAATGGCGGTTCCAAGTCCCTGGTTCACGAAGGAGACGGCGGCGCGCATGACCTGCTCTTCCTCGCCCTCGGCGAAGACCACGCGTTTGGGATAGCGGCGCACGCCTTCGAAAATACGCTGCAGGGCGCCCGCGATCGGATCGCGCCGCGCGGACAGGGTCGCTTGATAGGCTTCCATATCGTCGATGGGTTTGCGGGCGACGCCCGTATCCATCGCGGCCTGCGCAACCGCCGCCGGAACGACCCTGATGAGGCGCGGGTCAAAGGGCGCGGGAATGATATATTCGCGGCCGAAACGTGGACGCGCGCCCTCATAGGCGGACGCCACCTCGTCAGGCACATCCTCGCGCGCCAGCATGGCGAGCGCGTTGGCCGCGGCGATCTTCATTTCCATATTGATGGTGCTTGCTCGCACGTCGAGCGCGCCGCGGAAGATATAGGGGAAGCCCAGAACGTTATTGACCTGATTGGGATAGTCCGAGCGCCCCGTCGCCACGATGCAATCCTCGCGCACAGCATGCGCTTCTTCCGGCGTGATCTCCGGATCGGGATTGGCCATGGCGAAGATGATGGGATTGGGCGCCATCGAGCGGACCATGTCCGGGGTCAGCGCGCCCTTCACCGAGAGTCCGAAGAACACGTCGGCGCCATCAAGCGCTTGCGCTAGCGAGCGTCGCTCGGTGACGCAGGCATGCGCGGATTTCCACTGGTTCATGCCTTCGGTGCGGCCTTTATAGATTACGCCCTTGGTGTCGCAGAGCATGACGTTTTCGGGCGCGAAACCCATGGCCTTGATGAGGTCGAGGCAGGCGATGCCGGCCGCGCCCGCGCCATTGCACACAAGTCGCGTCTTCTTGATGTCGCGGCCGGTGAGCTTGATGGCGTTGAGAATACCAGCCGCCGCGATGATCGCCGTGCCATGCTGATCGTCATGGAAGACGGGGATGTCCATCAATTCGCGCAGGCGCTGCTCGATGATGAAACATTCCGGCGCCTTGATGTCTTCGAGGTTGATGCCGCCGAAGCTCGGCCCCATGTAGCGCACCGCATTGATCACCTGATCGGGATCTTCGGTGTCGAGTTCGATATCGATGGAATCGATGTCGGCGAAGCGTTTGAAGAGGACCGCCTTGCCTTCCATCACCGGCTTGGAGGCGAGCGCTCCCAGATTGCCGAGACCAAGAATCGCGGTGCCGTTGGAGATCACCGCGACCAGATTGCCCCTGGCCGTATAGTCATAGGCTGTGGCCGGGTTCTGCGCGATGGCGAGCACCGGAACCGCCACGCCCGGCGAATAGGCGAGCGAGAGGTCGCGCTGGGTCGCCATCGGCTTTGTGGCCACGATCTCGATCTTGCCCGGCCGACCGCGCGAGTGGAACAGGAGCGCTTCCTGATCCGTGATGGTCGGGCGCTTCGGGCGTTTCGAGTTCTGGTCGGCCATGTTTCTATCCCAAGATCGTGCGCAGCGAATGCGCCGGGGCGACAACCTTATCGGGCGCGGGCGCGGGTTCCAATCGCCTTTTTTGCCCACCGGGCTTCGATCTCGTTCCAATTGGCGGAGTTTTTCCCCAGCATCGGCCCGGTGTGCGGATGCGCCGACCCCCACGCCTTGCTAGGGTCCCGTCATGAACCAGCCACCCTCCCAGCCTGAAACCGTGCATCGCCTGACTCCGATGATGGCGCAGTATGTCGAGATCAAGGCCGCCAATCCCGATTGCCTGCTCTTTTACCGCATGGGAGACTTCTACGAGCTTTTCTTCCATGATGCGGAGGTCGCCAGCCGAGCGCTGGGCATCGTGCTCACCAAGCGCGGCAAGCATCTGGGCGAAGACATCCCCATGTGCGGCGTGCCCATTGAGCGCGCGGACGATTATCTCCAGCGCCTGATCGGGCTTGGTCACCGGGTCGCCGTCTGCGAGCAGATGGAAGACCCCGCCGAGGCCAAGAAGCGCGGGCCAAAATCCGTCGTGCGCCGCGATGTCGTGCGGCTGGTGACGCCCGGCACGATCACCGAGGACCGGCTTCTCGACCCCTCCCGCGCCAATATGCTCATGGCGATCGCGCGGGTGCGCGGCTCGCAGGACGATTGGGTCTATGGTCTTGCCGCTGCTGACATTTCGACCGGCGCCTTCATGCTGGTCGAATGTTCGCAGGCCGGGCTGGGCGCCGAAGTGGCGCGTATCGACCCACGCGAGATCGTAGTGGGCGAAGCCCTGTGCCGCGAGCCGGCGCTGGAGCAGCTCTTCGCCGATTGGCGCATCCCGATCACGCCCATGGCGCGCGAGGCGGGGGATGCGGAGCGGGTGCTTTGCGAATGGTACGGGGTGACGACGCTGGATGGGTTCGGGTCCTTCACAAGGGCCGAACTCGCCGCCGCCGCGGCGCTCATCCGCTATGTCGAGCGCACGCAACTTGGCGCGCGGCCCCCGCTTGGGCGGCCCACTCGGGCCCAGCGCGGCGCCATTCTTGAAATCGACGCCGCGACGCGCGCCAATCTCGAACTCATGCGCACGCTGGGCGGGGCGCGTGAGGGGTCGCTTCTCGCCGCCATTGATATGACCTCGACCTCGGCGGGCGGGCGACTTCTGGCCGAACGGCTCGCAGGTCCGCTGACCGATGCGGCCGAGATCGCGGAGCGGCAGGATTCGGTTCAGCTCTTCTTGCAAGATCCCGCGCTTCGGGCCGATGTGATCGGCTTGCTCGCCGCCGCGCCCGACCTTCCCCGCGCGCTCGCCCGCATCGCCCTGCAACGGGGCGGGCCGCGCGATCTGGCCGCCATCGGCGTGGGCGCGAGCGTCGCCGCCAGCGTCGCATCGCGGCTTGCGCGGGCTGATCTGCCTGCCGAACTTGAAAGGGCGGCCCGCGCGGCCGCCGCCGTGGATTCGGCGCTGGTTCTGCGCCTCGCTTCGACCCTCGCGGATGAACTGCCCCTCAACCGCCGCGACGGCGGCTTTGTGCGTGCGGGCTGCGACGCCAGTCTTGATGAAACCCGCGCCCTGCGCGATCAGAGCCGCCGCGTCATCGCGACCCTTCAGGCGGATTATTGCGAGCTTGCGGGCACGAAGCAGCTGCGCATCAAGCACAATAATTTTCTGGGCTGGTTTCTCGAGGTTCCCCAAGCGCTTGGCGAGACTTTCCTGCGCGAGCCCCTGAACGCCACCTTCATCCATCGCCAGACCATGGCGGGGGCCATGCGGTTCTCCACGGTGGCCTTATCGGAGCTCGAAACGAAGATTTCCTCCGCCGCTGACCGCGCGCTGGCGATTGAATTTGGCGTCTTTGACGGCCTTTGCGCCATGGTTGAGGCGCAGGCGCCTTTGCTGAAGGCGGCTTCGGAGGCGCTGGCGATCATTGACGTATCGGCAGGGCTGGCGGAACTGGCGAGTCGGCGCAATTGGGTGCGGCCCGAGGTTGATGAGAGCCTACGCTTCGAGATCGAGGCGGGGCGTCATCCCGTGGTCGAGGCGGCTTTGTCGGCGCGGGGCGAGAGCTTCGTGGCCAATCACTGCGATCTCACTGCTCCCGCAGGCGCCGGCGCGGGTCGAATCGCCGTCATCACCGGCCCGAACATGGCGGGTAAATCGACCTATTTGCGGCAGAACGCGCTGATCGTGATTCTCGCCCAGATGGGCGCCTTCGTTCCAGCGAAAGTGGCGCGAATCGGCGTCGTGGATCGGCTGTTCTCGCGCGTTGGCGCTGCGGATGATCTCGCGCGCGGCCGCTCGACCTTCATGGTCGAGATGGTGGAGACGGCGGCGATCCTCAATCAGGCGACCGAGCGTTCCCTCGTGATTCTCGATGAGATCGGACGCGGCACCGCCACTTTCGATGGCCTGTCCATCGCCTGGGCCTCGATTGAACATATGCACGAGGCCAATCGCTCGCGGGCGCTTTTCGCCACCCACTTCCATGAGCTGACCCAGCTGACGAAAAAGCTTCCCCGGCTCATGAATCTGACCAT
>CANBVC010000175.1 GCA_947372795.1 Beijerinckiaceae bacterium | reverse complement strand
GTTGAGCGCATCTCCAGCTGAAGGAGCCGAGGCGCAGGAGGCGCCTGAAGCTCACGGACCACGCGCTCAGTGACGTCTCTGGCGTCCTGCTGGGCGGCCTCAAGGTCTAGGCGGCGCAGCAGCGCGGTGACTTTGGTCGAGATTCCATCGTCCATGACGGCGCAGGCCGCCAGCACACTTGCGATCAGAGCGCGCGACAGGCGGGCTCCTTCCTGAAGGTGGATTGAGCCGGCCTCATCTTGAGCGTTCAGCGCGGCCTTGAATATGGGCAGAAGATCGGCGGGCATCCGGGCGCGTGCGTAAAGCGCTGCAAATCCGCGTCCCCGATGGTCCCGGACGTATCCGCTGGCCCGCGCCATAGGGACCTCGGAGAGTTCCGCGATAGCCGCCTCGAATAACGAGCGATCGCCACAAAGCAGGGCGCGAAGCATCAGGGAGGGGGTGAGCTGGCCGGCAAGTCGCAGTTGCCGCGCCATCTCGACTGAGCCAGTTTCAGGCTCTTCTTGCGACGCTTCCACGGCTATGCCGATCATCGCTCGTTCGGTGACCTCGCGGCGCAATCGCTCCGCGCGTTCAGCAGACAGCCATCCCGATCCCGCCACAAAACCTGTCAGGGCGCTGGCCGCCAATTGGATCAGATCGGACCTGACGCTGGCTGGCAGTTGCGGCCGCGTTAAAAGCGCCTCGCGCAGGGCGCAATTGGCCCCGAAACGCTCCAGCATACGGCGCAGACTGAATTCGGGGATCTCCGCACCAGCGTTTCGCGCCAGCGCGATCAGCGCTTCCTCTGTTCCGCTATCCGCCAGTGCGATGCTCACGGCCGACGAAAGCGATGGCCGAGCGGCGATCGCGCATTGGACTTCAGGCTCGCCCCGCGCAGCGCAATCGATGAGGTCTTCGTGGGTGAGCAGGGGAGAGCGCTCCAAAACCACCGCTGCGATCTTGGGCTGGTCCCAGGCGAGGGCGATGATGCAATGACGGGGGGCCTCGACCGCGCTCGCGAAAGCCTCGGCGAGGGCGAGGCGAACCTGCGGGGCGAGATCGTCGAGCAGGCCGGTCAGCGCAGCTTCCGCCTCAGCCCGCGTGTCGTCGGCCATTTGAGAATAAAGGTAGCCAAGCGCCAGAGCCCTCCCGCCCTCGGCTCGTTGGCTCGCGGTGACCATCTGGGACCAGGCAAGAAAGCGGCGCACAAGCATTTAGAAATCCTGAATAAATGAACGGGGTGGCGAATCTGATGAAATTCCTGAAATAATTTCAATCATTATAGTAAACGTTACATTAATACTAGTGGCCCGTGGCCTTGGCGCAGGTTGCATAAGCGCGGGAACAGAGTCATCGCAGTCTCTGCGAATTGTGTTCCCTACTGTGGAGTGACGATTGATGGCGCGGTCACTGCTATTTATTCCCGATGCTGACGGTGACTCCCTTGCGAAAGCACTGGCCGCGAGCGCCGATATGCTGATCCTTGATTTGCGTGGTCCAGCGGACTTCAGCGGCAGGGATGACAGGCGTAAAGGATTGCGCGACTTCATCTTTTCCGCACGTCAACGTCAGGAGCGGCCGCGTCTTTTCGTCCAGATCAATGGGCTCGAAACTGATCAAGCCGACCGCGACCTCGACGCCATTATGCCTGCTGCGCCTGACGGGATCGTGCTGCCGGGATCGCGCAGCGGCGCAGATGTCCAGCATCTCGGCGCAAAGCTGGCGGTGCATGAGGCGCGTAACGGCCTGAGGGATGGCGCCTGCGCAATCGTGCCCATCGTGACCCAAACCGCAGCCTCGCTCTTCGGCCTTTCCACCTATGCAGGTTCAAGCCCGCGCCTTGAGGGCCTCGCCTGGAGCGCGCAGGATTTTTCCGCCGCGCTTGGGGCCTTGTCGGACGGCGGGTCTGGCGCCGCTTACTCGGCGGCCTGTCAGCTCGCGCGCACCCTGACGCTCGTCGGCGCGCGGGCGGCCGGGGTTGAGCCCATCGACACGGCGTCTTCAGCCATGGTTGATAATGCCGGGCTGCGGCGCGAATGCGAAGCAGCCCGGCGTGATGGTTTCACTGGCAAGATGGCGCTGGATCCAGCACAGGTCAGCATCATCAATGATGTGTTCGATACGCAGCCTTAGCCGCCCGCCTCGTTATTGCCGGCGCCCGCCGGACGCTTGATCGAGAAGACCTGATCGAGCACGGAATAGTCCTGATAGCCGCAACGGGCGATGGGCTTCATGCGGGTGATCTGGACGATGCCGTTCTCGATGAATTCATCATCGATATGAATGCCGATGACCTGGCCCATGACGAGGTAACGCGGCGTCAGGCCCCCATCCATGTCGCGGAGCTGAAAAATATCGGTCACCTTGCATTCAAGCTGGGCGGGGCTCTCCTTGACGCGGGGCGCGCGCACCAGTCGCGAGGGCGCCATGGTGAGGCCCGTATGGGTGAACTCGCTTTCGCCGCGCGCCAACGGGGCCGAGCTCTCGCTCATTTGCCACCGCAGATCAAAGGTCGCCATGTTCCAGACGAATTCGCCGCTGTCCTTTGAGAAGGTCATGGAATCCTTCTCGCCCTCGCTGCAAAAGCCAACGAGCGGCGGGGCGCCGGAAAAGGCGTTAAAGAAGCTGTAGGGAGCCAGATTGATCTGCCCCTCTTTGTCCATGCTGGAGATCCAGCCGACCGGACGGGGCGCGATCAGCGCCTTGAAAGGGTCGTGGGGTAGAACGGTCTTGTCTCTTTTATTCGGCTCGAAGAACATTCAACCCTCCGTTTTGCGATCGCGAATTCGCCACCACCTTTACACCGGTTCGCTCAGAAAAGGGCAGGGGGAACAGCTGGTCACTTGCCGGTCAGCGAATGTCGGCCATTGCGCCCGCGCCGGGCGGGCTGTACAGCCTTTTACATGCTGGCGTTCCGCATGAAAGGCCTGGCTTGGCCATTGACCCTATGGGCCGCGCTGCTTCCAGCGCTGGTCTTTCTTTGCCTGTGGGCAGGCCATGTGCAGGCGCAGACAACGCCGTCCGGGGCGCTCGTGGGACGCACCCCGGTTCTGGAGCCTGGCAAGACGCTTCTCTCGCTCAGCGCATCTTTCGGTGGAGCGCGCGATCCAGTGCGCACCGGCCTGCAATGGCGCGTCTATCAGGAGCGCGCTCAGGCCGATGGCTCTCATGTGCTGGTAGCGGAATCTAATGATCCGACGCCAGCCTTCACCATTCCCGACGGCGATTACGTGGTTCATGTCGCATACGGGCTCGCCAGCGCCATCAGGCGCATCGCTGCGGAAGGCAAGACCAAGGCCGAGCGGCTGCAGCTGAATGCGGGCCTGCTGAGGGTGAAAAGCCTTCTGGGAGATATTGCGCTGCCGCCCAATCGCGTATCTCTGGCCGTCTATGTGCCAGACCGCAGCGGCTCGGAGGCGCGGCTGATCGTGCCCAGCGCCCGGCCCGGAGACGTGCTGCGCCTGCCTGAAGGCAATTACCGCGTTGTCTCCACTTATCTAGACAAGGAAAGCGCGGGCTCGACCGGCGCTCCGGGCGCGGCCCCCAACGCCACCAATTCCGTCGTCAGCGCCGAACTGCGTGTGGACACGGGGCGTCTGCTAGAGGCGAATCTGCGCCACCATGCCGCCACGCTTACGCTGAAGCTGGTGAATTCGCCCGGCGCCGAGGCTCTGGCCAACACCAGCTTTTCCGTCCTGACCCCGGGCGGCGACGTCATTCGCGAACTGGTCGGCGCTTTTCCCTCTCTGGTGCTGGCCGAAGGCGAATATGTCGTGATCGCCCGCCGGGATGGAAAAACCTTCCAGAAAACCTTCACCGTCCAGTCCGCCCTCGACCAGGACGTGGAAGTTATCGCAAAATAGCGCGGGCCAAACAGGGGACGCCGGATGCAGACCTTCTTCGTCGAGATCAAATGCGCGCTGGGCCGCACCTATGCGGTGGCGAGCGCCTTGGCCGAAGCCGAAATCGCCTCGGAAATCTATTCCATCGCGGGCAACTACGACATTCTCGCGAAGTTTTACGTCGAGAAGGACACTGACATCGGCCATTTCGTGGGCGAGAAGGTGCAGCCGATCGCGGGCATCGTGGACACCCGCACCATCATCACGTTCAAGGCTTTTTGATCGCAAAGCGTTCTGAGCAGGATTGATCGAGCGCAAGGCGACTCGGGCGGCGTCCCCCCCATGATGGCTGAACCTTTGGGAATTCAGCCACATGGCGACGAAACGCTTCACCACCGCACTTCTGCTTCTGAGCAATCTCGCCGCCGCGCCAGCATTCGCGGCTGACGCTCAGTCGGGCCAGCGCATCGCTAACCGCTGGTGCGCCTCCTGTCATCTGATCTCGCCAGAACAGAACGGCGCGAATACCGAGGCACCAAGCTTCGCCTCGGTGGCGACGCGCTACAATTCCAAAGAGCTGGCGTTGTTTCTGACATCGCCCTATCCGCGCATGCCCAACATGACGCTTTCGCAGCCGGAGATCGCCGATCTCGTGGCCTATATCCGCACCCTTGGCCCAAAGCGCGACGAGCCCGAGCCCCTTGAAAAGGATGAGAAGCCGCCGGAGCCGCGGCGGGGCTGAGGGTCAGCCCGCCTTGCGTCGCCTTACCTTTGGCGCAGGCTCCGCCAGCGCTGCCTCGAGGGCTCGGCGGATATAGCGCTGATAGGGAATGCCCTCACGCATCGCGCGCGCCCGCACTTCGTCGAGCAGTGATTTGGGGAGGCGCATATTGACCCGCTCGCCCTTGGGCTGAAGCTCGAAGCGCATGGGTTTGAATTTGGTGAAGTCGAGGTTCGACAGGTCCTGTTCGAGGAAGGCTTCGGCCTCCTCGTCGGTTGTCATCGCAGGAACCTCAGTGGGACCTTTGGCTGCCATAGCGCGCTGCCTCCCTGATATGCATATACCTTGCGGAAACAGGACGAAGGAGGATTGCGTCCTCCTTCGGTCTCAGGGTGAAAGCGACGAAAAGAGCCCGCCCGAAGGGTGTGCGCCCTGCCGCGATGAACCTCTGTTCTCCGAATGAGTGGACTGTATCGGGTGAAAAGATCGGTGATCCCCGCAGCATTGCCTCGATCTCCTCGATGCTGACGCCGTGCTTGCGGCATTTGTCGAGATTTCCAGCGTCCCAATCGAACCCGTCAAACCGCATGAATGATGCTCATTTGTATGTACAAATGTCAATGCAAATATCCGCCTCTGAGGCGAACGAAAAAGCGCCGCCCTTTCGGACGGCGCTCGCATCTTCGATGATCGGGCGGACTTTTTTAAAGGCCTAGCTCAAGTTCTCACGCGTCCCGCTTCACATCCGGCGCCACAGCCTCGTCGGCGAGCAGAGCCAGCGCCTCGTCGAAGGTCATAGATGTCTGCTGCTGGGAGCCGAAGCGGCGCATGGAGATGGTGCGCTCGGCGGCTTCCTTCTTGCCGAGCACCAGCATGACGGGAACCTTCGCAAGCGAGTGTTCGCGCACCTTGTAGGTGATCTTCTCATTGCGCAGATCCGCCTCGACCCGCAGCCCGCGCTTGCGCGCCGCCGCCACGAGCTCCATGGCGTAGTCATCAGCTTCCTGGGTGATCGTGGCGACCACGATCTGCAGCGGGGAGAGCCACAGCGGCAGATGCCCGGCGTAATGCTCGATCAGGATGCCCGTGAAGCGCTCGAGCGAGCCGAACATGGCGCGATGGACCATGACCGGCGTCGTCTTTTCGCTGTCGGCGGAAATGTAGAAGGCGCCGAAGCGGCTGGGCAGGTTGAAGTCGACCTGCGTCGTGCCGCACTGCCATTCGCGGCCGATGGCGTCACGCAGGGTATATTCGAGCTTCGGCCCATAGAAGGCGCCTTCGCCCGGATTGACGCCGGTCTTCATGCCGCGCTCGGTCAGCACGTCGAGCACGCGGCCAAGAGCGGCCTCCGCCTTGTCCCAGGCGTCATCGGAGCCGACGCGCTTTTCAGGACGGGTAGAGAGCTTCACCACCACGTCTTCGAAGCCGAAGTCCTTGTAAATGGACATGATGAGGTCGTTGACCTTCATCGCCTCGTCCATGATCTGGTCTTCGGTGCAGAAGATATGCGCATCGTCCTGCGTGAAGGCGCGCACGCGCATCACGCCATGCAGCGCGCCTGAGGGCTCGTAGCGATGCACGACGCCAAACTCGGCGATCTTGAGAGGCAGGTCGCGATAGGACTTCAGCCCATTCTTGAAGATCTGCACATGGCCGGGGCAGTTCATGGGCTTGAGCGCGAAAACGCGTTCGTCTTCGGTCTGCGTGACGTACATGTTTTCGCGATAGGTCTGCCAGTGGCCCGAGGTCTCCCACAGGGCGCGGTCGAGCACCTGCGGCGTATTCACCTCGATATAACCCGCGTCCTGCTGGCGTCGGCGCATATAGGAAATGAGGCTCTGGAAGAGCGTCCAGCCCTTGGGGTGCCAGAAGACCGTACCCGGCCCCTCTTCCTGGAAATGGAAGAGATCCATCTCGCGGCCAAGGCGGCGATGGTCGCGGCGCTCGGCCTCTTCGATCTGCTTGAGATAGGCGTCCAGGTCTTCCTGTTTGGCGAAAGCGGTGCCGTAGATGCGGCTCAGCATGGGGCGATTGCTGTCGCCGCGCCAATAGGCGCCCGCCACCTTCATGAGCTTGAAGGCTGCGCCGATCTTGCCGGTTGAGGTCATATGGGGACCACGGCAAAGGTCCATCCAGTCGCCCTGCCGATACATCTTGAGGTCTTGGTCGGCGGGGATGGTCTCGACCAGCTCCACCTTGAAGGCCTCGCCCTTCTTCTCGAAATGAGAGATAGCGTCAGCGCGCGACCAGACTTCCTTGGTGAAGGGAGCATCGCGCGCGATCAGCTCGCGCATCTTCTTTTCAATCGCCTC
>CANBVC010000174.1 GCA_947372795.1 Beijerinckiaceae bacterium | reverse complement strand
ATCGAGGCGGGCGGCAGCCGCAAGCCGTTTTCGCAGGCGCAGGATATGCGCGAAACGCTCATGCGCATCGCCGATGGGCAGGCGCTCTATCAGCAGGCCGTGACCATGATGGTCGACAGCGGGCGACGGGCGCTTGAGCGGGCGGGGCTGAAGGCTGCGCAGATCTCGCGCTTCGCGCCCCATCAGGCCAATGGCCGCATGACCGCCATGGTGGCGCATCAGCTCGGCATAGAGCCGCAGGCCGTCCTTTCGAGCATCGAGGATCACGGGAATTCCTCCGCCGCCACGATCCCGCTGACTCTCGCGCTCGCCCATGAGGCGCGTCCATTCTCAAGCGGCGAGCGGCTGCTGGTGACGGCGGCTGGCGCGGGCCTGACGGGCGGGGCGGCGGTGATCGGTTTCTGATAACCGGATTCTCGCGCGGCAGGATTGGCCTTTGACCCGCTTGCGATTATGGTCGCGCCCATCAGATCGTGGCGCGGAGCTCTAGATGGCTCCGTTCGCTCCAGGGGAGAAAACCGGATGACCGAATCGAAGAAGCCCGCCTCCGTTGGAGAGGCCTATCTGCGCGCGTTGCTCGCCAGCGGCGTGAAGCATGTCTTCGCCAATGGCGGCACCGATTTCGCCCCGATCATCGAGGGCCTCGTGCAGATGAAGGGACGCGGCGAGGCTGCGCCCAATTTCATCACCGTGCCCCATGAGAACGTGGCCATCGCCATGGCGCAGGGCTATTCCAAGGTTTCTGGCGAGCCCTCCTGCGTGATGGTCCATGTGAATGTTGGCACGGCCAACACCATCTGCGGCCTGATGAACGCCGCGCGCGACAACGTGCCCGTGCTGCTCGCGGCCGGACGCACGCCTCTCACCGAAACCGGCCATATCGGATCGCGCGACGTGCCGATCCATTGGGCGCAGGAGAATTTCGACCAGAACGGCATCGTTCGCGAACATGTGAAGTGGGATTACGAGCTGCGCCACGGCCAGCCGATCAACACCATCGTTTCGCGCGCGATCGACATCGCCATGAGCGAGCCGCGCGGTCCTGTCTATCTCTCTCTGCCGCGCGAGGCGCTTGGCGATGATCTCGTCGACGCGGGCCCGCTGCCGCGCGTGACGCCTGTCGGCGCCGTTCCCGCCGCCCCCGCGCTGGAGGCTTTGGAGCAGGCGGCCGACATGATCGCCCACGCCCAGATGCCGATCATCATCACGGGGCGTTCGGGAACGTCGCCCGGCGCTTTCGAGGCGCTTGGCTCGCTGGCGCTCGATCACGCCATCGCCGTGGCCTCCGGGCCTGCGCCCAACATTGCTTCGGCCAACCCGATGAACCTCGGCCTGCTTTCCAAGCAGCTGCTGGAATCGGCGGATCTGATCGTTGTTCTTGATTCGCCAGTGCCGTGGGTGCCGCGCAACATGCAGCCCAACCCCAACGCCAAGGTCATCCATATCGGTCATGACCCGCTGTTCCACACCTATCCGATGCGCGGCTTCCCCATGGATCTCGCCATCGCGGGCGCGCCGGGCACGGCCATCGTCATGCTGCGGGAGATGCTGAAGGGCAAGCTGCGCGACAAGGCCGCAGTGGTCGATGCGCGCCGCGCCCGCATCATGGAGATGCGCGCCAAGATCGACGAATTCCGCAAGGGCATGATCGAGAAAATGTCGTCGAACGCGCCCATCAGCCCGATTTATGTGGCCCACTGCCTCAATCAGGTGAAGAACGAAGACGCGATCATCGTCGAAGAGCTGGGCGCGCCCTATCCCTTCCTCGACATCACCCGTCACGACAGCTTCATCACCGGCGCCTCGGGCGCGCTGGGCATGGGCATCGGCCAGGCGCTGGGCGCCAAACTCGCCGCCCCGCATCGTCAGGTCATCACCACCGTGGGCGACGGCTCCTATATGTTCGGCGTGCCGCTGGCTGCGCATTATGTTTCGCGTGCGGAGAAGCTGCCGACGCTGACCATGGTGTTCAATAATTCGCAGTGGTTCGCCGTGCGCCGCGCCACCATGTCGATGTATCCCGATGGCGACGCCGCCAAGCAGAACAGCCTGCCGGTGGTCGATCTTGCGCCCTCGCCCGACTTCGAGAAAGTGGCGGAAAGCTGCGGTGGTCATGGCGAGCGTGTGGAAGACCCGGCCAAGCTCATCCCCGCGCTTGAGCGCGCGCTGCGCAAGGTCGAGGATGGCCAACAGGTGCTGTTCAACGTGGTCACGGGCCTGCGCCAGTACTGAGAACATGCTTGATCGAAAGGGGCCGGCGAAGGAATTCGCCGGCTTTTTTTATGGAGTTATTCTCCGGCCATGCGCAGGTCTTCGGCGCCTGTTTTTTCGCGTGAACGCAGCGCGCGCTCTCGCTCGGCGATATAGCTGCGCGTCATAGGCACGACGCCTACTTTCTTCGTCAGTTGGAACTGGCAGTTCACATGCTGGCCAAGGCGGAAGCAGGCTTCCGAACCCGCCAGATAGAATTCCCACATGCGGCAGAAACGCTCGTCATAAATGGCGGCGGCTTCGGCGCGCCGAGTCATGAATCGTTCGCGCCACGCCTTCAGCGTTTCAGCATAATGCAATTGCAGTATTTCAATGTCGGTCGCGATGAGCCCGGCGCGTTCGATCGAGGGCAGCACTTCGGACATGGCCGGAATATAGCCGCCCGGGAAGATATGTTTCGTGATCCAGGGATTGGTGACGCCAGGCCCATCGGTGCGCGTGATCGTATGCACCAGCGCTACGCCGTCGTCGGCGAGCAAATCCGCGATTTTGCGGAAATAATCGTCGAAGAAACTGACGCCCACATGTTCGAACATGCCGACCGAAACGATGCGGTCGAAACGTCCGCGCGTCTCGCGATAGTCCTGCAGGCGGAACTCGGCCTGTTCGGCAAGGTTCTGCGCCCGCGCGCGGGCCTGCGCCACGCCAAGCTGTTCGCTCGAAAGGGTGACGCCCGTAACCCGCGCGCCGCAATTTCTGGCGAGATAGAGCCCCATGCCTCCCCAGCCGCAACCGATGTCGAGCGCGCTTTGGCCCGGCTCGACGAGCAGCTTGGCCGCCAGATGGCGTTTCTTGGCGAGTTGCGCGTCGTCGAGCGTATCCTGCACATCTTCGAAATAGGCGCAGGAATATTGCCGGTCGGCATCGAGAAAGAGGGCATAGAGCCTGTCGTCAATATTGTAGTGATGGGCGACATTGGCGCGGGCGCGCAGCAAGGTATTGTTCTGGTGGATTCGCCGCAGCAACAGACGCAAGCGGCTCAGGAGGCTCAGCCAGCGCGAGCCTTCAAGGGTGGCGGTGTTGCGCAGGCCCAAATGCAGCACATCCGGCAGATCGCCTCGGACGATGGCGATGGCGCCCTCCATGTAGAGTTCGCCGAGTTCCATTTCAGGGTCGCGCAGGAAGCGCAATTCCGCCGCCCTTGTCTCGAAGCGGATGGCGATTGGCGGGCCGTTTCCGTCGCCGACCGTGAAACATGGCCCTGAGGCGGTCGCCACCTCGAGGCTCCCCACTCTGATCAGGCTGTCCAGCAGCCGTTGCAGCATGCTCGTCATGGCCGCTCCGTTTGAGGCGAGACCCGGCCGGGCGTCGGCCAAGGCTTCGCGAGTCCAAATTCAGCGTCTTTCCCAACATTTGCGGTCAGCGTCGCCCGGCCGCTCGGGAACCTCATCGCATCGCCGACGGTTCGGAAGATGCGTCGTGACGCCCGGATAACGGCCAAGGTGGCCATTGGTTCAACACGTTCGTCTGGAGGATTCCCATGTCCCGTCTCGCCCATTTGGCTTTAGGACTTACTCTCGGATTATCGGCGCTCACCGCGCTATCTGTTCCAGCTTTCGCCCAGCGCCATGGCGGTGGGGGCCATTTCGGCGGAGGTGGAGGTGGAGGCCACTTCGGTGGTGGCGGAGGCTTCGGCGGCGGAGGCGGACGTATGGGTCCTTCCTTCGGCGGCATGGGAGTCGGCGGAGCTCGTTTCGCTCCAGCGGCCATAGGCGTCGGCGGCCCGCGGGGTGGCTTCACCCCCCGCGCCGGTTACATCGGACGTTCCGGTTTCGTTAGGCGCTCAGGTTTTGTAGGTAGGCCTGGATTTATAGGTCGGCCTGGTTTCAGGCGGCCGATTGGCTACAACCGATACGGTTGGCGACGGAATCATTGGTGGGGCCCGGGCATCGGCGTGGGAATCGGTCTCGCCAGTTGGCCCTACTGGGGGGGCTGGGACTCCTATGACGGCGGTTTCATGGGGGTCGGATACGATGTCGGCTATGGCGGTTTGGGAGGGACTTGCGCAACGCCGGTGCGTGTTTGCCAGCTCTACGATGCAGCGCCAGTAGGGACGGGGTGTTCTTGCCGGACGTCGGAGGGGCGGGCCCGGGGCGTGGTTTCGCCCTGAATTCGTGCCTTGAGCCATAAGTAGACTGGACCGTTTTCCTTCTCTATGTGATCCAGCTCAATGCGAAGGTGAGGCGGAGGCGGCAGGGTGAGACCATCCGCCGCCTCCCCGCTCGACGCAGGTTGGTTTATGTGATCACATCGTGGCGTGACGCCAGGCGCGGATGTGCAGGGAAAACGGGCATGGATTACGAGGCCATCTTCAATCAGGCGATCGACCGTCTGAAGAGCGAGCGTCGCTATCGGGTCTTCGCGGACCTCGAACGTGACGCCAGCCGTTTCCCCATGGCCCTGTGGCGCCCCGAGGGGCAGGCCGACAAGCCGCGCGACGTCGTGATCTGGTGCTCCAACGATTATCTGGCGATGGGCGGCCATCCCAACGTGGTGAGCGCGGTAGTTCGCGCAGCCGAGCGTCATGGCGCGGGCGCTGGCGGCACGCGCAATATCTCGGGCACCCATCATCCCATCGTGGAGCTGGAGCAGGAGCTCGCTGATCTCCATGGCAAGGAGGCCGCGCTCGCCTTCACTTCGGGCTGGGTCTCGAATCTGGCGGGCATTTCGACCATCGCAAACCTGCTGCCCGATTGCCTGATCCTTTCGGACGAGCTCAATCACAATTCGATGATCGAGGGCATTCGTCGGTCGGGCTGCGAAAAGCAGCTCTGGCGCCATAATGATGTGGCGCATCTCGAAGAACTGCTGATCGCGGCCGGTCCCGACCGGGCCAAGCTTGTCGTCTTCGAAAGCCTCTATTCCATGGATGGCGACATCGCCCCGGTCGCGGCCATCGCCGATCTCGCCGAAAAATATGGCGCAATGACCTATATCGACGAGGTTCATGCGGTGGGCATGTATGGCCCGCGCGGCGGCGGCGTCTGCGAGCGCGAGGGCGTGATGCACCGCATCGACGTCATCGAGGGCACGCTGGCCAAGGGATTCGGCACGCTGGGCGGCTATATCGCCGCTAGCGCCGCCATCATCGACGCTGTGCGCAGCTATGCGCCTTCGTTCATCTTCACCACGGCGCTGCCGCCGACGGTCGCGGCGGGCGCCTGCGCCGCTGTACGTCACCTCAAGGTGTCCTCAGCCGAGCGCGTGCGTCATCAGCGCATGGCGCTCCTCACCAAGCACGCCTTGCGCGCCGCTGGCCTTCCGGTGATGGAGAATTCCTCCCATATCGTGCCGGTGATGGTGGGCGACGCCGAGACCTGCAAGAAGGCCAGCGACCTTCTGCTCGAGCGGCATGGGATCTACATCCAGCCGATCAACTATCCCACGGTCGCCATCGGCACGGAGCGCCTGCGCATCACGCCCACGCCTCGCCATGAAGAGGCCCATGTGGCTGATCTCGTCGAGGCGCTGGTGGATGTCTGGACCACGCTCGGCTTGCCCTTCACGGCGTCGCAGATCATTCCGCTGCGCCGCGAGACTGAGGCTGTCTGCACCTATCCCGAAATGAAGCGCGCGGCCGAATAGGCCTCGCGCTCAGGGCTTCTTCTGCAGGAACAGGCGCACCACCACGGGCATGCCGAAGTTCAGCAGGAAGAAGCGCGCCAGATGGTGCGCGGCCACGTAGAAGGGGTCGAAGCCCAGCGCCAGCGCCAGAATCGCCATGGCCTCGAAGCCGCCGGGCGAAAAGGCCAGGAAGGTCGCGCCGAAGGGCAGGGCGAGGGCCGTCGAGACAGTGCCCGCAAAACCCGCAGCCACCAGCACGGTCAGGCCAATCGAGCCCACGATGATCGGCGACTGTCGCAGGAACAGCCCCCAGTCGAAACCCGCAAAGCGCGAGCCCGACCAGGCGCCGATCAGGATCTGTCCGCTGATGAGCGCGAGCTGCGGGGCGCGGCCATGCGCGAATTCAAAACCATGGGCCAGCGCCGAAATGCTCATGGCGCCCAGCAGCATTCCGCCCGCCAATTTGAAGCGCGTCAATACGAAGCCGAGGCACGCGCCTGCGGCGCATTCCATCGCGAACATGAGCCAGCTGTCGTCGGGCCGCACTGATCCGACCGCCAATTGAACGCCCGATTCCGCGACAAGCACGGGCACCAGCGCCATCAAGAAGAGCACCCGCACCATCTGCACGGCGACCACGCGGGGCGTGTTGGCGTTGGTGGTGGGGATGATCGAGAGGATATAGGCGAGCGCGCCGGGAATGGAGGCGAGCAGGGCGGTGGAGCGGTTCCAGCCCGCGAATTTCTGGCACATGAAGGTGGATAGCGCCGTCATCACGAAGACGCAGATCATCATGGCGGTCACGCTGGCGGGATAGGTGGCGACATTGTGCAGCGTCTCAGGGGTCACCGCCGCCCCGATGGAGACGCCCGAGACCAGCATCGCCACGAGCCGCAGGTTCCGGCCCAGCGGCACGATGGCGGCGGGCTTGAGCGATCCCACGACGGCAACGGCGATCAGCGAGCCGGACATGGCGCCCGCCGGTATGCCCAGCGACATGAGCAGCAAGCCACCCACCAGACCAATGCCCACGGTCGCGAGCTGGCG
>CANBVC010000173.1 GCA_947372795.1 Beijerinckiaceae bacterium | reverse complement strand
CGAAGCGGGGGCGCATCGAACATGCAGAGGACCCGCATGCCTGTTTCAGGATCGATGCGCAACTGCGCCATCACGAGCGCCAGCGGTTCGCCTGATGCATCTGCGATGATCTCGCGCGCGATCACCGTCGTGCAGCCGATGGCGCGGGCGATGAGCCGGGAAGCTTCATCGAGATTGCGCGCTTCGGCGGCGTCAATGAGCTCTTCTGCGATGTTAAGTTCGCTTTCGGAAACCAGATCCGCAGGCGCCTCGCCCAGACTGGCTCGACGCTCAGCGAGAATGATAGCGTCGCGTTGAGCAGTGTTGGCATACATGAAAAGCGGGGCGATCTTTAGCGGATCGCGCGTCCGCATGCTCAGGCTGCGTGCCAGCGGGCGATCGGAACGGGCGCTGCGCACCAGTTCTGCGAAATGTTCCTGATCAAGAGGCGCCATCATATTGCGAGCGAGCGTGCGAAGCACTTCGATTTCCTGTCGCGCGCACAAAAGTCCCATCAGAGTCGGCGCGAGGTCTATGCGGCTGGCGATGCAGCATGCGACGGACACGTCGCAATCTCTGGCCATTTGCTCAAGCAAGTCCTGCGGCATGCAGACCGAACGTTTTATGAAAGGAGCCGCCACGACGCCGCCCTGCGCCAGAAAGGCGTTGAGCGCTCCGCGCGGCGTATGGGCGTAGTCGGCGAGCTTTTCGGCGGCGCTAAGGCGCACATCTTCGCGCGAGTGTGGGAGCAGGCCTTCGACGGCTGCTTCGAACTGGCGGACCTCTTCAACCGAATGCTGGATCTGCCCCACAAACAACATTGTGAGCGTATTGAGGAGCTGTGGGCGCGGGTCCACGGGTGCGCCGGCGATCTGAGCGTCAGGTTCAACGTGCTGGAGGCTGCTTGACGTCATGGGGTGGCTTGAGTCCCGATTTGAGAGTTAACGGAACCTTAAGGGCCAATTCGTTTACAGATGGTTAACCAAGGGACGACAGAGCCTCAGGTCAGGGCCGCTGATCCTGGTCTAGCCCGCATGTCAGGGCCGCGATGCGCGCCTTCGCCTCCGCCATTTCTCCGGGAAATTCGGCGAGGGACCGGAACAGCAGGAATCCGTCCAGCGTCGGCGCGATGATGCGTAGATCCTGCGGTAGCTCGTCCTCGGGGTCGTTGGCTTCGACCGCGTTGAGCTGCTCGCGCGTCAACAGCAGCACATCGAGTTTGCCGCGCGTCGCGCTGCGGTCGGTCATGGAATAGAAGATTTGACCACGGCGTGTGTGGAATGAAAACAACATCAGAGGATCGAGCGGCAGCGTCGCGCGCAGGCGGACGGGACCCTGGCTCAAATCAAACCGACACACGCCCTGCGCCAGCGCCGGGTCATCGAAAGGCCCGCCGGCGCCATCGGGCAGAATGACTACTTTATGCGGCGCTGCGATGGCGCTGATGCGCGCGAAGGCGTCTTTTTGCGCAAGGCGCGGCAGGATGAAGATCGTGGCGATATGCACCAGCCCCGCGATGATGAGGCAGCCTGCGAGAAAAGGGAGGGCGGAAAATTCGCCGTCGTCGATCCGTCGATCCTTGCGTTTCATCGGCAACCCTCCTTTGTGATGGAGGGCATGGCGCTGGCTGTGACCGAGAATGGATTCGCGCTAAGGGCGGTATCGTAGAGCCGAAGCATCAGCACCAGAGGTTGGTCGGTCGGAACTTCAAGCCAGTTGCCCGGCTGCGCCGAGGCGGAGACCTTTATTTCGAAGCCGCCTTCCACATCACGCAGTATTTCCGATGAGGTGAAGCCGTTGCGTGCGCTGATGGCAGGAAGCGGGCGGCCTTGCGAACTCAGCGCGCTCAGGGTCCAGAAACGGGCGGCGGGAATTGAGCCCTTCACCACATAGTCGCATGAGGGACTGAGCGGCTTTCCGCTGGCGTCCGCGCGCGCCAGAAAGCCAAGCCCTTCCGTTAGCCCAAGCGGCGTCTCGCCATTGCGCGCAAACAGCGCGCGCGCATAGGGGTCTGCGTCGCGTGATCCGCTTTTGGGCCAGCCAGTCCAGGGACCGGCCTTGACGGCGCCGAAGATGAGGCCGGCTCCAAAGCCCTTATCCTGCCCGCGCTCCACGGCGTAGTAGGTCGATCCAAGGCCAAGCCCCAGACCGATGAGCGCGATGACGATCAGTTTGAACGTTTGCAGCAAGGAGCGACCTATTCGATGCGCCCGTCGCGCAAATTAATGATCGAAGCGCCGCGTCCGGGAACGGCGCTGAGGGCCCGGCTTTTGTTGGTCGCGTCGCGAAAGAGGCTTTCGATTTCTCGGATCGCCTCGTCAGTGCGGCGCGAGAGGCTGGCGGGGCGCCGGCTGCCTGCAGAGTCACTCGCCTTCGCCGCGGCGCTCGCTGATATGGGCGGAATTTCTGTCACGCCATAGGGGTTCTTCAACTCCACGCCCTGGTGGGCATAGGACATGATCTCATGCCAGGTTCGCGCAGGCAGGGAGCCGCCTGTCATGTTGTTCATGGAGGTGTCATCGTCGTTGCCGAACCAGACCGTGCAGACATAATTGCCGGTGAAGCCGTCAAACCATGCGTCGCGATAGGCGTTGGTGGTGCCCGTTTTGCCGGCGGCGACGACGCCATCGAGCTGAGCGGCGCGGGCCGTGCCGCCGTTCACAACCTCTTTCAGGAGATTGTTCATCTCGGCGATCTTGTCGGCGGGAATGACCTGCTCATAGGCTGGGCCATCAATGTCGCGACGATAGATGGCTTCGCCGTGCGAATTGCGGATCTCGATGGCGGCGTAGGGTGGAGCGCGTTTGCCGCCATTGGCGAAGACCGAATAGGCGGCAGCCATATCGATCATCTTCACTTCACCGGCGCCCAATGGAAGCGAGACCGTATCTGTGAGCGGCGTATTCACAACGCCCATCTTGCGCGCGTTCTCGACGATCTTTTCGCGGCCGAGCTGGGCGATGCGTCCCAGATGATAGGGCTGCCCCTGAGGCCAATAGGTCTCGCCAATTTTGACCGACAGCCAGACCGCTACAGTGTTCAGCGACTTTTGAAGCGCGATCACCATGGGCATCATGCCTGCCGAGGCGCCGCCATAATTGTTGGGGCACCAATTGCCGATACAAAGGCTGGCGCCATTGACGGCGGTCTCGCGATGGAAGCGGCCGGTCATCACGGCTGTGAGATAGACGAAGGGTTTGAAGGAGGAGCCGGGCTGTCGTGCGGCGTCGGTGGCGCGGTTGAACTGTGTCTGCCCGTAATCACGCCCGCCGACGATGGCGCGCACCAGACCCAGCGGCTCCATGACGACAGTCGCGCCCTGGCTTGCACGGAACCCTCGCCCATACTGACGCAATGCGTCTTCGATGGCTGATTCGGATTTGCGTTGCAGATTGACGTCGAGGCCTGTGCGTACGGTCAGCACCCTGTCATGGCCGAGCTTGCCCTTGGTGGCGAGTTGCTTGACCTCGTCAAAGGCCCAATCAAGATACCAGTCGGGTGAGCTTTCGCGCTTGCGATCAACCGGGGTCGCAGGATTGCGCCGCGCCGCATAGACCTGCCCCTCGGTCATATAGCCCGCATCGACCATATTGGAGAGCACGTCATTGGCTCTGGCGCGGGCGGCTGGAAGGTTGATGTGTGGCGCATATTTGGTCGGCGCCTTGAAGAGCCCGGCGAGCATCGCAGCTTCCGCAAGATTGATGTCGCGGACGCTCTTGCCAAAATAAAAATCAGCAGCCGCCTGCACGCCAAAGGCGCCGCCGCCCATATAGGCCCGGTCGAGATAGAGCTTGAGGATCTCGCGCTTGGAAAGGCGAAACTCGAGCCAAAGGGCGAGAAAGGCCTCCTTGATCTTGCGCTCGAGGGTGCGCTCGTTGGTGAGGAAGAGATTCTTGGCGAGCTGCTGGCTGATGGATGAGCCGCCCTGCACCACGCCCGAAGAACGCGCATTGACGCTCAGGGCGCGGAAGAGCCCGATGGGGTCGATGCCGAAATGTTCGTAAAAGCGCCGGTCCTCGGTGGCGAGCGCTGCCTGAATCAATATGTCGGGAATTTGCTCCAGCGGCACCGAGTCATTGTGCTTGATGCCGCGCCGTCCCACCTCGAGACCATAGCGGTCGAGAAAGGTCACCGCGAGGTCCTGCTTTTTCAGCCAGTCCTCATCGGAGACATCCCGAAAGGCGGGCAGGGCGAGGCCCAGCATGAGCAAGGCGCCGCCAAGCCCAAGCGTCAGGCCTTCGCAGGCGAGTTCGACCGCAAGCCGCTTGCCGCCCGAAACGTGGAAGCGATCCATATAGTCTGAGAAATCGCCATAGATGCGCCGGGCTGATTGTCCGCTTTCGTAAAGGGATGAATTGATCCACGCGTCGAAGGCCAGCAGCCGCCGGGACGCGGCGCGAAAGAAGGCGGCGATGCGTGACCCCTCGAACACTCTCTTGGCCTTTCCCGCTTGGGCTGTCTTCGCCAATGCACAATAGCACTTCGCCTTGCACTTGACGACGCTGTTGCGCGGGCGCAAGTGCGCGGGGCGAGCTCCATTCGGTCGATGCCCCTGACCGAATGGATGATGACGTTAAGCATTTTGAGGCGCCTGTGGCGGCCTCCTTGATAAGGTGAAGGCAGGATAAAAGCCGACATGACCAGCGAGCCCAAAAATACGGATGCGATTGAACCCTTCTGGCGAAAGCCGCTGGAGGACATGAGCAAGACCGAGTGGGAGAGCCTTTGCGACGGCTGCGGACGTTGCTGTCTCGTCAAGCTTGAGGATGAGGATACGGGGGAAATCCATTTCACCGATATTTCCTGCAAACTCTTTGACGCGCAAACCTGCCGCTGCGCCAATTATCCCAAGCGGAAAAAACTTGTGCCGGACTGCGTACAGTTGACGCCGCAGGCCGTGCGGAGCCTGCCCTGGCTGCCGCCAAGCTGCGCCTACCGGCTGGTTGCGGAGGGCAGGGACCTCAAGTGGTGGCATCCGCTGGTGTCAGGTCGCCCCGAGACGGTGCATGAGGCCGGCATATCGGTGCGCGGCAAGGTCCATCTTTCCGAAGAAGAGGTCGTTTTCGAAGAATGGCCCAACCACATCAGAGATTGGCCGGGCCGCAATCCGCGCGGGCGCAGGCCCAAGGATTAGGCGCGGCCGATTTTCCGGAGAAACGCCGTTGTGGCGTCGAGCGCGAGCTTGGCCCGATCCGCCGCAGGTAGATGGGCGTGGCGGGCGCTGGGCGCCTCGATGCTGATGGGAATGTCGCGGGGCAAGGCCTCCAGCAATTCCTCAAGCCAGAGCTCGCCCTCGCCGGGAAGCAAGCGAGCGGTGCGTGACTCGCGCCGCAACTCATCTGCGCTGCGTCCATCCGCCTTGAAAGCGGGAGCGTCGCAGAAATGGACGAGCTGAAGCAGGGCGGGATCGACCCCAGCAAGATCGCGCGGATGCCCGCCCGAGCGCGACAGATGCAGCGCATCCAAAACCAGCGCGGCGTTGGGCCGCTTGACGGTGGTGGCCAGAGCGACCGCCTCGCCAAGCGACCGGCAGCCGCTATAGGGGTTGAATTCGACAAGGGCGCCAAGGCCGTAGCTGCCTGCGAGATCGCAGAGGCGCGAGAATGTGTCGAGCCGGCGGACCTCATCAGGATCTTCAATGGGGCAGACGATGAAATGGCCGCCAAGCCTTTGCGAAAGCGCAAGGACGGGGCGCAGGGCCTCGACATCCATTGTGGCGGTGACAGGAAAGACGCCGACTTCAAGCAACTTGACGCCTGTCTCGGCCATCAGCCCCTCGACTTCGGCCTCTTTCGCGTGATCGCCGGCAACCGACTGATCTGTCGCAAGAAGCGGATTGAGCCGCAAACCCGCATGGGTGAAGCCCGCCTGCGCGCAGGCGCTGACCTGACCGGCCGGGCCGGAATCGAGAATGGTGAGAGCGGCGAGGGAGATGATTTGCATGAAGTCTGCTTTGCCCTGCGGGAAAAGTCCTGTCCAGACAGGATGTTGGGCTTTAAATTCCTATGAAGAAAATTATCCTTGACAGCGTGACGCTGGTCCTATAGGTTTGGGACATGCTCCAGAAGTGTGGGGCGAGGGGGCTTCCCCCGCTAGCCCATAGACAGCAACTTAAAATCGTTCCAAGGCCCCGCTCCCATGGGGCCTTTTTTATTGCCTCAACGCCCAACTAAAGGAGCGTCCATGCCCGCGCATCCACCTTTCACGCCCCTGCCTGACCCTGACGCGGCGCTGCTAGCGAAAGTGCGCGCGCAATATGAGGCGGGGGAGGCGACGCTTGTTGAAGCGGCTCGTGCGCTTGGGTTTTCGAAAACCACACTCAATTCGCGCATCGCCAATAAATGGTTCTGGCGCGTGCCTGAACGCCTCGCCGCCACCAAGGCCCGGCGCACATTGCGGGAGGCGGCGCGCATCAAGGCGCCGCGTCAGCCGCGCGCCCTTCAGCATAAACCCATCGCAAAAAGCGAACTGTCGCCGAAGGCGCTTCATCGACGTCTGATGGTGGAGATCGCACGGCTCATGCGCGCGGTTGAAGCCGATGTGAATGACGAGGGCCTGCCCAATGATCCCGAACGTCACGCCAAGATAATGGGCGCTGTGGTGAAGCTGCAGGCTGATGCGGCGCGGTTGAACGAACTCATTAAACCCCAACCACGGGAGCGCGCGAAGGATGGAGCCGCAGACGCCGCCAATCCAGACGATTTCGCCGCCGCCGACGTGGCCCGGTTGCGGGCTGACCTGGCTCAGTAACTCAGCGGCGGACTTGAGCGAAGCCTCGCTCATGACGCAACTGGAGACCTACAGCCCAAGGCAGACGGCGGCGCTGAACGCCCTCTGGGAACTTAACGCGCGCGACGATCAACTACCTCCCCGCACCGCGCGAGACGGCGGGCCCTGGATGCA
>CANBVC010000172.1 GCA_947372795.1 Beijerinckiaceae bacterium | reverse complement strand
CCAGACGCAATCAAAGCGACGCCGCAATGGCGCAGGGACAAAGACGCCTTTGACCTGGCGACCGTGAACCTTCAGCAATTCAACAAGACCTTTGTGAAGCGGTTCGCTAGGGAGCTGCGCGCCGAGCGGGACGAAAAGTACGCGGCGCTGGCGTAACCAGTAATTCGTCAAGTCACAAGTGCGTTAATCACGAAAATGTGATCACAAAGTAGTTAGGAGTTGGTCAGATGAATTCCAAAAAACATTCCGGCAATTTCGTCGCCTATTATCGGGTGAACAATTATCGAGTTGTAGGTAAGCAACTAACGGTTGAAGAACAACAGGATGTCGTTCGAACGTATCTAAATGGCGGAACGTGGAAGTTGATTGCAGAATACACGGAAATCGAAGGAGCAAGATCAACGTGGCGTCCGGTTTTACAAGACGCGTTGAAGCTGTGCCAAGAAAAGAACGCGACGCTGGTCGTCGCTTGCATCGATCGCTTGTATCGCAACGCTTATTTCTTGGCGCTGGTGCGCGACGCGCGAATCAATTTGCTTGCCTGCGACAATCAACATGTTGACTATACGTCAATCGGCGTCCTCGCCTCCATCGCGGAGGAGGAGGGTAAAAAGATTTCGGCGCGCACCAAGGCGTCGTTGCAGCGGCTAAAAGCCGCAGGCCGCAAGTTGGGCGCGCCCGACCTCACCGCCGCGACGGAGCGATCCGGCGAGGTGGTGTCTTTCAAAGCCGACCGATTCGCCGAGAAGGTGTTGCCGGTCATCGACAATCTGCGCCGCAAAGGCCTGGTGACATATAGGGAGATCGCCAATGCGCTCAACGAAATGGGCATCCCCACCGCGCGAGGCGGCGAATGGTTCGCCTCCACTGTTCGGAACGCCGAGCTCAGGCGAAAGTAGGGACGCTGGGGGGGTGCAAGTAACATGCCACGCGCTCAAACAAGATTTAGGCAGGCCGATGTCCGCAGGGCGGTCCAAGGCGCTAAAGACGCAGGGGTAGAGATCCACGGCGTCGAGATTTTGCGGGACGGAACGATTAAGCTCGCCCTCGGCGAGAAGAAACAAGCCGCCGCATCCGCTTACGACGCGTGGAAAGGATCCAGAACATGAGAGTCGTCACCCGGTTCAAAGGGATCAAGAAGGTCAATAAACGCCTCGCATCAGGCGAAATTAAAATCTACTATTTTCACCGCGAGACCATGACGCGCCTGCCGGACGATCCGACAGACCCCGCCTTTCGTGACGCCATCAAGGCGATCGCCTCGGCCCCGGCCACTGTAAAGGGGATCTCCAACTTGACCAATCTCGCGGATAGCTTCCGCGATAGCTCCGAATTCGACAGCCTGTCTGAGCGCAGCCGCAAAGATTACGTCCGGTATCTCGACAAGGTGAAAGAGAAGTTTGGCACCATGCCGATCGAGGCGCTGGCGGATCGGCGGTGCCGCCAGGACTTTCTGGCTTGGCGCGACGCCCTGGCGAAGAAATCTCCGCGAACGGCTGAGTATCAGTTCATGGTGTTCGCGCGTGTCCTGTCCTGGTCGAAGCACAGAGGAATCACCAACGACAACCCGCTCGAGAAGATCGGCAAGCTCTACACCAGCGACCGTAAGGACAAGGTCTGGAGCCGGGACGACGAAGCGCGCTTTATCAAGGATGCGCCGCCGAGCCTGATCCTGCCCTTTCTCTTTGCGATCTGGACCGGCCAGCGCCAGGGAGACATCCTGCGGATGCCCTGGTCGGCCTATGACGGGAAATCAATCAGGCTCCAGCAGGGCAAGACCGGAGCCCGTGTCGTCGTTCCCGTCGCCGGGCGACTCAAGGAAGCTTTGGACGCAACGCCGCGCAACGGGATCCAGATCGTCCTGAACGCCCATGGGCGGCCTTGGACGAGCGACGGGTTTAAGTCCGTCTGGCGGCGCGGCTGCGCCAAGGTCGGGATCGAAGGGCTCACTTTCCATGACCTGCGTGGCACGGCTGTCACCCGGCTGGCGCTTTCGGGGGCGACAGAAAGCGAGATCGCAACAATCACCGGACTGTCAGGAAATAGCGTCCGACAGATCCTCGATAGCCATTATCTGAGCCGTGACCCGGCCCTCGCTGAAAACGGAATCGCGAAGCTGAATAGAACATTCGGCGAATAGTTTTGGAAACCAAGATGGAAACCAGACCAGTTAGGTCCATCTTTGTTCTCAAGAGACCCAAGGAAAAGTTTTGTAAATTCAACAACTTAGAATGGTCGGGGCAGCAGGATTCGAACCTGCGACCCTCTGCTCCCAAAGCAGATGCGCTACCAGACTGCGCTATACCCCGACATTTGGCCCGAGGGCCACACCAGCGCCCAGGCGCCAGCTGTAGTCACATAGCCTGATGGTCGGCCTTAAGCAATAAGGCCGACCATAAAGCCTCAACCCTCGCCCATGCCGCCCGTGGCCAGGAACTTCTCTAGCCAATGGATGTCATAGGCGCCGTTTTGGACGTCTGTGTTGCGCACGAGGGTGCGAAACAGGGGGATGGTGGTTTCGATGCCGTCGACGATGAACTCATCGAGCGAGCGGCGCAGGCGCATCATGGCCTCGTTGCGCGTGCGGCCGTGGACGATCAGCTTGCCCACGAGCGAGTCGTAATTCGGCGGGATCGTATAGCCCTGATAGACGGCGGAATCGACGCGCACGCCAAGACCGCCAGGCGGGTGAAAATACGTGACCTTGCCGGGCGAAGGGCGGAAGGTCGAGGGGTGCTCGGCATTAACGCGGCATTCGATCGCGTGGCCAGAAAAGTTCACATCAGCCTGCGTGAGCGTGAGCGGGGAGCCCGCCGCAATCTTGATCTGCTCCACGACCAGATCGATGCCCGTGATCATCTCGGTCACGGGATGCTCGACCTGAATGCGGGTGTTCATCTCGATGAAATAGAATTCACCGTCCTCATAGAGGAACTCGACCGTGCCAGCGCCGGAATAGGACATGTCGCGCATTGCCTGCGCCACGATTTCGCCGATCCTGCCGCGCTGTTCGTCGTTCAGGGCAGGGGATGGGCTCTCTTCAAGCACCTTCTGGTGGCGGCGCTGCAACGAGCAGTCGCGCTCGCCCAGATGGATGGCGTTGCCGCGTCCATCGCCCAGCACCTGAATTTCGATGTGGCGGGGCTTTTCGAGGTATTTCTCAAGGTAGACCGCATCATCGCCAAAGGCGGCTTTGGCTTCTGTGCGGGCCGTCGAGAGCGCCGTCGAAAGGTCCGCCGCTGTGCGCGCCACCTTCATGCCGCGCCCGCCGCCGCCCGCCGCCGCCTTCACCAGCACGGGAAAGCCGATGTCCTTGGCGATTCGCATGGCCTCGTCATCGTCTGTCACGCCGCCTTCGGAGCCGGGTACACAGGGGATGCCGAGCCGCTTGGCGGTGCGCTTGGCCTCGATCTTGTCGCCCATGATGCGGATATGCTCCGCCTTGGGGCCGATGAAGGCGATGTTGTGATCCGCGAGGATTTCGGCGAAGCGGGCGTTTTCTGACAAGAAGCCGTAACCCGGATGGATCGCCTCCGCCCCTGTGATCTCGCAAGCGGCGAGCAGGGCGGGGATGTTGAGATAGCTGTCGCGCGCGGCTGGCGGGCCGATGCAAACCGACTCATCGGCCAGTTTCACATGCATGGCGTCGCGGTCCACGGTGGAATGGACGGCGACTGTCTGAATCCCGAGCTCCTTCGCAGCGCGCAGGATGCGCAGCGCGATTTCGCCCCGGTTCGCGATAAGGATCTTGTCGAACATGACGGCCTTCCGGTGAGCTAGGCTCACTCGATCACGAGCAAGGGTTCGCCGTATTCGACGGGCTGGCCGTCCTCGACGAGAATGGCGGTGACGGTGCCGCCGCGCGGAGCCACGATTTCGTTGAAGGTCTTCATGGCCTCAATCAACAGGATCTTGTCGCCGGCCTTCACCTGCGCGCCGATCTCAATGAAGGCCTTTGCATCGGGTGAGGGGCGCAGATAGGCGGTGCCGACCATTGGCGACTTCACCGCGCCCGCGTTTTCGGCGATGGACGTGGGAACGGCGTGCACTGTGGGCTGCGCAGGCGCAGCGGGAGCGGCTGTCGGCGCATAGGCCATGGGCTGCGCAGGCGCGTGCTGCATCATGGGCGAGGCGATAGCGGCCTGGCGGGCGACGCGCACATGCAGCCCCTCAAATTCGATCTCGATTTCGGAGAGGTCATGCTGGGCGACAATGACGGCGAGTTGCTCCACGAGGGCAGTGTCGACGCCGCTTGTCGGCGCCGGTTTGGCGGGCGCGGCCTTTTTCGCCAGTGCGCTCTTTGCCCCGCCCTTGGCGGCTCCCTTGGACGCTCCCTTTGCAGCATCCTTGGCGGCGACCTTCGCCGGCGCCTTCTTGGCGGATACGCTCTTCAAAGGTGCTTGTTTGGCGGCGGCCGCCTTGGGCTGGGGTTTCTTCATAGGTCAGCTCTTCTTCTGCTGCGCGTCCGCCAGAACGGCCTCCAGCGCGAGTTCATAGGACAAAGCCCCAAAGCCGAGGATCACGCCTGCGGCCACTGGAGCGATGAAAGATTGGTGACGGAAACTCTCACGCGCATGTACATTTGACAGATGTACCTCGATCACATGGGCTTTTGCCCCCCTGATCGCGTCGTGAATGGCGATGGATGTATGGGTATAGGCGCCCGCGTTCAAAATCACTGGTTCGCCAGCTGCGCCCGCTTCCTGAATCCAGGTGACGAGGTCACCCTCGTGGTTGGACTGGCGGAAGTCGATCGTCACGCCGCGCGCGTCCGCGATCTCGCGTAGGCGAGTTTCGATGTCCGCTAACGTGCAAGAGCCATAGGTCGCTGGCTCTCGCGTCCCGAGCAGATTCAGATTCGGACCATTCAGGACGTGGATGACTGGCATTTCGCTCTGGTGGGAGGAGGACTCACGCAGCGCCAGCAAGCGCAGGATCGTCGTAATATCGCGATTGCTCGCGAGAGGGAAGCCATGCCGGGCAATTGCCTTGTGGCTAAGCGCTCAAGCGCAGGAGGTTTTTCCGCATTTGCGCATATTCCCAATCTTTGCGCGCAACTCATCCTGCCCCACGGCGCCCACGATCACCTCGTCGCCCAGAATGAAGGTCGGCGTGCCAGTGAGTTGCAGCCGGTCCGCAATCAGCATCACTTCCTGCAGGCTGGCGCGTGTGTCCGGGCTTGCTGCGTCCTTGGACAGGCGGTCCATGTCAGCGCCGAACTCCTTGGCGGTGGCCAAGGCCTGCGCCTTGCCGATCTGACCTCGCGTCATCAGCAGTTTCGTGTGGTATTGCCAGTATTTATCGCCCTTGGCCTGATTACGCATGGCGGTGGCTATTTCCGCAGCCTCGACTGAGCCCGGTCCCAGAACCGGGAAATCCTTGATGACAAGGCGCAGATCGGGTTCTGATTTCACCAGCCGCGCCACGTCATCGAGCGCCTTTTTGCAATAGCCGCAGTTGTAATCGAAGAATTCGACCAGCGTGATTTTGCCGTTGGGATTGCCCAGCACCGCCTGACGGGGCGAATCAAAGAGTTGCGGCGCAAGGTCAGTGACGGCCTTGGTGCGTGCGGCCTCTTCGTCTGCTTTCTGCCGATGCTCCATTTCACTCAGCACGTCCCGGATCACGTCCGGGTTCTTCATCAGGTAATCCTTGATGACGGCCTCGATCTCCGTGCGCTGGGCGGCGCTGAGTTCGGCCCTTGCAGGGCCCGCCGCGAGGCTGACCAGCGCGCCAAGGCCAAGCGCGAGCGCCATTACGAGGCCCTGCAGGCGCTGGCGGAATGAGGCGAAGGGCATGCTGTAGCTCCACGAAAAAGGAAACGGGATAGGTTGCGTCTTCAAAATTTGGGCGGCCGATAGTTCAATATATCATCCGCCTTCAGCCAGCCGGGAGAGCCTTCAGGGAACTGGCGTTTGGCCCGGTCGGCCTGTGTTCTAGCCTCAATATAGCGCCCGTTCAGGAAAAATCCCTGTGCCGCGGCGAGCTGGGCCTGAGGCACATTGCCCTTCTTGTCATATGCCATGGCGAGGTACTGAAAGGCCTCGCCGTCTTCCGGGTCGGTCTGGGTGACCTGCGTCAGCGTCTTGACGGCTTCATCGGCCTGATCGGCGGCGACGAGCGCATGGCCCAGAAGCACCCGAATAGGCAGGCCGTTCGGGGCGAGGCTCACAGCCTTGCGCAAGGGCGCCAGCGATTCCCGAGCCTTGCCTGATTCCAACAAAGCCTGACCCTTCAGCTCGTGGAAATAGGGATTGTTCGGCTGGGCGCCGATCAGCGCATCAACCTGCGTCTGCGCGTCGGCGATCCGCCCGAAGCGATAGGCGGAAACGGCTCGGGCGTATTTGGCCGCGAGCGACTGGTCCGACAGGGGATAGCGCCTGCCGATTTCGGCAGGCGTCCCCATGAAGCCGACGAGCTTGGCGCGCACAAGATCGTGCCGGGCCTGCAAGGCCGGTTGCTCGCCAGCCTTGAAGGCGGGGCTCGCCTTGGCGGCGGTTTCAAGGTTCGAAAGCCGCTCACGGGGCAGGGGAGGGGAGATCGTATAGGGATCGATGGACGAGGTCTTGAAGAGGGATTCGTTTTCGAACCGCTCCAGAGTCGCCAAAAGCCCTCGGGCGGATTGCCCGGTGCTTTCAAGATATTTCACGGCGGCGCGGTCTGCGGCTTCTTCTTGCGAGCGCACATAGGAGAGGATCGACCGGCGCGCCAGCTCTTGCGGCCCAAGAACCATGCCCATCTGGCCCGCCGCGTCCGACCCCACCTGCGAGCCGGGCCGATTGCTGCGCGCAGTCGCCACCATGCCGCCGGCGCCGACCAGCATGCCGGCGATGGCGAAGATCTGCGCCTTGGCCATTTCGGCGTGAATGCCTGCCAGATGGCCGCCCGCGATATGGCCCGT
>CANBVC010000171.1 GCA_947372795.1 Beijerinckiaceae bacterium | reverse complement strand
GGGGAAGACTTCATTTCCACGGCAAGTCCCGGTCTGTTCGGGCAAAAAGGGCACATAGACCATGCCATGGCCCGCCGCAAGCTCAGCGATCAGGCGATGATGTCCGGGGTGAGCTGATCTTCGAGGAAAGTGATGCGGTCGCGCAGCAGGAGTTTGCGCTTCTTGAGCCGCTGAAGCTGCAATTGATCGATTGATCCGCCAGCCATCAAGGCCTCGATCACGGCGTCGAGGTCGCGATGCTCCTCGCGAAGACGCACGAACTCGTCCTCCAGCGCGCTTCGTTCATTGGTGGTCATGTCAGACATTACTTGAACCGGCGGTCTAAGATTGCGGCAAGTATGATCCTGCGAAGGCCGGGCTGCAAGCGGGTTTGCGAAGCCCTCGCCTATTGTCGTCAGACTTGATCCAGCTCACGCCCATTTCGCTTGCGGCCCTTCATTTTTGTGTCACATTGATTAGGTCAGCAACAAATGGAGTTGACGGATGTCGTTGAACAACCATCTCGCGGAACTCGTGCGTCGCCACAAGACACTCGAAAGGCAAATAGAGACGGAACTGCTCCATCCCGCTACGAGCGACCTAAAGCTCCTCGAATTGAAACGAAAAAAACTGCACCTAAAAGACGAAATAGAAAAACTGCAGGGCAGCGTCAAAGCGCCGTCGCTTCACTGAATTCCACCCCCCCGCGAACGTGGCCCCCGGCCAGTCGCCGGGAGCCACGGCACCGCTTGTTCAGACCCTTTTCAGACGTTCTTCGCCATATCCCGCAGCCGAAACTTCTGGATCTTTCCGGTCGAGGTCTTCGGCACCTCGGCGAAGACGATGTGGCGGGGCGCCTTGAAGCGCGCCAGATGCTGGCGGCACCATTCGATCAGCTCCTCAGCTGAGGCGCTTGCGCCCGGCCGCAACTCAATGAAAGCGCAGGGCGTCTCGCCCCATTTCTCATCGGGGCGCGCCACTACGGCGGCCACCTGCACGGCGGGATGTTTATAAAGCGCGTCCTCGACCTCGATCGAGGAGATGTTCTCGCCGCCAGAAATGATGATGTCCTTCGAGCGGTCCTTGAGCTGCACGTAGCCATCTTGATGTTTCACGCCAAGATCGCCCGAATGGAACCAGCCGCCAGCAAAAGCGGCCTTGGTGCTGGCGGGATTCTTGAGATATCCCTTCATCACGACATTGCCCCGGAACATGACCTCGCCGAGGGTCTCGCCATCAGCAGGCACGCTTTCCATCGTGTCGGGATTGAGCACGTCGAGAGCTTCGAGGACCGGATAGCGCACGCCCTGCCGCGCCTTTTTCATGGCCTGTTCATTGGCAGGGAGCGCGTCCCATGCGCTGTCCCATTCGTTGACGACGGCGGGGCCATAGACTTCCGTAAGGCCATAGAGATGTGTGACGTTGAAACCAGCTTCGCGCATGGCCGCCAGCACCGCTTCGGGCGGAGGCGCGGCGGCGGTGAAGAACTCGACCGTATGGGGCAGAGGCTTCTTCTCGCTTTCGGGCGCGTTCAGCAGCGTCGACATGACGACCGGCGCCCCGCACAGATGCGTCACTTTCTCGCTGGCGATGAGATCGAACATCTGCGACGCGCGCACCTGCCGCAGACAGACCTGCACGCCGCCCGCCAGCACGATCGACCAGGGGAAGCACCAGCCGTTGCAGTGGAACATGGGCAGCGTCCACAAATAGACCGGGGCGCGGCTGAGAGCCCCCGTCAGCAGATTGCCAATGGCCAGCAGATAGGCGCCGCGATGGTGATAGACGACGCCCTTGGGATCGCCCGTTGTGCCGGATGTGTAGTTGAGCGCGATGGCGTCCCATTCGTCGCCGGGCATGATCCATTGGAAATCGGGATCGCCGCCCGCCACCAGCTCTTCATATTCCATGGAACCAAGCCGCTCGCCCGCGCCCTTATATTCGGGATCGTCGTAATCGATGACGAGTGGCTTCACCTTTGCCAGCGCGAGGGCCTGTTTCATCACGCCGGAAAATTCGCGGTCGGTGATAAGCACTTTCGTTTCAGCATGATCGAGGGTGAAGGCGATGATGGCGGCGTCGAGCCGCGTGTTCAGCGTATTGAGCACCGCCCCCGCCATGGGCACGCCGAAATGGCACTCCAGCATGGCTGGCGTATTGGCCAGCATCACTGTGACCGTATCGTTCTTGCCGACCCCATGGGCGGCGAGCGCGCTGGCGAGGCGCCGGGCTCTTGCATAGAGGTCGCGATAGTTGCGGCGCAGCGGACCATGCACCACGGCCAACTTGTCGGGAAAGACGGCGGCTGAGCGCTCGAGAAAGCCGAGCGGCGTCAGCGGCTGGAAATTGGCGGCGTTACGATCAAGGTCAATATCATAGGCGACAGACATAGGGCGCGCTCCCGGAGATTTGCGCAAAAGATAGCGCAAGCCCGGGAAACGCGCAGTTCGCTATTAGGCGAAGGCGGCGGCGGCGCTTCCGGCGTTCTGGCGGGCCTTGACGACAATCAGCACGAAGAGGAGCAGGCTGGTTAGAAAGCCTGCGGGTACAAATCCCGTCATGGCGATCGATCGCGCCAGAATTGGCATAACGAAGACCAGCGCCAGAAAAGACTTCTCGAAACGCAGGAAACCCCGTTCGATCCCATAGTCGACCAGCGCCGCCATGGCCGGAGCAAGTAGCATCATGTCGTAGTCGAAAACATAGGGGGTCGCCAGAAACGCACCCGTCATGAGGCTCGCCGCCTTGATCCTTGCATCGATTGGACTGCGCCAGGTCCAAAAGGTCGTCGCCACGACCATCGCCAGCAGCAGGCCATGCAGGGCATAGGCGAGACCAACCGATCCGCCCAGCAGACGAACTGCCGTGAAAGCGCTTTGCAGCTTGTGAAAGCCGGTATTGGAATATTCGATGCCGTGGACCCGCGAAAAGGTCAGGCTGTCCAAGAAGGCGGCGAAGGTCTCTGCGCCAAAGGCCGCGAGCGCAGCAGCTGTCATGGCGGCGACCATGAGACTCGCCGCTGCTAAAGCGCGCCAGCGCCCACTAGCCATAAGAGCGAAGGGTATCAGCAGGCCAAAATGCGGCTTGACCGCAATGAGCCCGAAGAGCGCTCCCGCCAGAAGTGGTCGACGCTCCAGAGCCAGCAGGGCGGCGCCAAACAGCGCCGCAATCAGAAAGCCCATCTGGCCATGGCCAAGCGTGACGAAGACTGCTGGAAAGGCGGCGCCCCCCAACAGCGCGAAAGGCGGCTTCAGCCACCCGTGCAACATGAGGAGATAAAGCGCGAGGGTGACGCCCTGCCAAAGAAGCAGGGCGGGCAGGTAAGACAGGCTCGCCAGGACGCGGGTGATCGCCAGAAAGTAAGGTGGATAATTCCAGGAAAAAACGGCGGCCTGCGCCCCAAACAGCGCCTCTTGGCGAGCGATGAAGGCGCCAAGATCGTATGGCGCGGCTGGCGCTCCTTCTGCGACCATGATGCCTGCCGTATAGAAGCCCGCGAAATCAGTACCGAAGGGCCGGCCCATCCAGTCGAGGTTTCCCTGCAGCGTCAGGGACAGGACCGTGAACCCAACGACATAGGAAGATATCAGGAGGATCGAATAGCCCTTGATGCGCTCACGAGTGATCCAGGCGCCTGTTTCCAGCAGCAACAACATGAGCACTCACCATAGCAAAATAGCCAAGCTATAGTAAAAGCAATCCGCTCGCACCATCGTAAATCAGCTTCAGCCCCACCAGAAAGGTCGTCGCGCGGATGATCGGATAGAACTTCGCGCCCGACAGGCGGCGCACCATGAAGACGCCCAGAAAAGTCGCCCCCACGGCGACGGGCAGCAGGACGGCGGAGGTGGCCAGATTAGGGGCGGAGAGCTGACCGAGTGTGAAAAACACGCCCATCTTCACCCAATTCACGATGCCGAAAAGCACCGACATGGTGCCCGCGAAAACCGCCGGCGCCAGCTTCTGCGGCATGAGATAGACCTGCATGGGAGGGCCACCGGCGTTAGCGATGAAGCTGGTGAAGCCCGCGATGGTGCTCCAAAGGCTTGCTTTCCCGAGCGCGGGTTGCGTGGGCTTTTGCTCCTGACCCTTACGGGGCAGGCTCATCAGCACAAAGCTCGCGGCGATGAGCCCGACCATCAGCTGAACGGCGCTGGGGGTTACGCTGGTCGCCAGAAAGGCGCCAATGGCGATCCCGACCATGGTTCCGGGCAGGCAGTAAAAGAAATTCGTCTTATGGAGATTGCGCCGATAGGCCCAGACGCTGACCACATCCTGCGCGATCAGGATCGGCAACTGGATCGCGGCCGCCTGAATTGGCGAGATCACGAGGCACATGAGCGGCAGGGCGAGGCCGCCGATACCCGAAAAGCCCCCCTTCGCCATTCCTTGCAACATAACAGCCGGTATTGCGGCGAGGTAGAAATGCCAATCTGTAATCATACGTTCGTCTGATCCCGCGTATTTCTCCCGCTTTTGCGGGGGGAAGCTTGGTCTAAGAGCTAAGGCCGGCGCTGTTGCCATGACGCCTTCGACCCCTCAAAAACAGGCGCAGGGAAACGTCGGAGGCCTCGATGACGAGCCGTTATCGCGAAGTATATGCTGGATGGCAAAAAAATCCCGAAGCTTTTTGGGCTGAGGCCGCGCGCGACATCGACTGGACCACTCCGCCGGACCAAATTTTCGACGCTAAGGCTGGCGTCTACGGCCGCTGGTTTCCCGACGCGCAATGCAACGTGTGCTGGAACGCCGTCGACCGCCATGTGGCTGAGGGCCGCGGCGCGCAGGACGCGATCATCTACGACAGCCCGCTCGCAGACGCGAAGGCCCGCTTCACCTATGCGCAACTGCTCGACGAGGTGAGCACCCTCGCCGCCGTGTTGCAGGATATGGGCGTCGGCAAGGGCGACCGGGTCATCGTCTATATGCCGATGATTCCCGAGGCGCTCTTCGCCATGCTCGCTTGCGCGCGTATCGGCGCTGTTCACTCCGTTGTCTTTGGCGGTTTCGCCGCCAAGGAACTGGCGACGCGCATCGACGACGCCACGCCGAAAGCTGTGCTCACGGCCTCCTGCGGCATCGAGCCCGGGCGTCTGGTGACCTATAAGCCGCTGCTCGACGAGGCGATCAGCCTCGCCAGCGCCAAGCCGGAATCCGTGCTGCTCTTACAGCGCCCGCAGGTCGTCGCCTCCATGATTGAGGGGCGCGATCACGACTGGGCGCAGGCGATGCAGAGCGCACGCGACGCCGGTCGACGCGCTTATTGCGTCACGCTGAACGCGACCGACCCGCTCTATATTCTCTACACCTCCGGCACGACGGGCATCCCCAAGGGCGTCGTGCGCGACAATGGCGGCCATATGGTCGCCCTCAAATGGACGATGGAAAATCTCTACGGGATCAAGCCGGGCGAGGTCTTCTGGGCGGCTTCGGACGTGGGCTGGGTGGTCGGCCACAGCTACATCGTCTACGCCCCCCTGCTCCATGGCGCGACGACCGTCGTTTATGAGGGCAAGCCCGTCGGCACGCCGGACGCAGGCGCCTTCTGGCGCATGATCGAGGAATATAAGATCGCAGCGCTCTTCACGGCGCCGACGGCCTTCCGCGCGATCAAGAAGGAAGATCCGAACGCCGAACACATCAAGCGCTATGATCTGAAGAGCCTTCGAACCCTGTTTCTTGCGGGCGAGCGCGCGGACCCCGATACGGTGCAATGGGCCGAACGCATTCTGGGCGTGCCGGTGATCGACCATTGGTGGCAGACGGAGACTGGCTGGTGCATCGTCGGCAATCCCGTCGGCCTCGGCATGTTGCCCGTCAAACACGGCTCGCCGACTGTGCCCATGCCCGGTTACGATGTGCAGATCGTCGATGAAGCCGCCCATCCCGTGCCAGATGGCAAGATGGGCTCCATCGTCATCAAGCTGCCGCTGCCGCCCGGAGCCCTGCCGACGCTCTGGCGCAATGATGAGCGGATGCACGAAAGCTATCTCGCGGAATTTCCGGGCTTCTATAAGACCGCAGACGCCGGCTTTAGGGATGAGGACGGCTATCTCTACATCATGGGCCGGACCGACGACATCATCAACGTCGCGGGCCATCGCCTCTCGACAGGCGGCATGGAGGAGGTTCTGGCCTCTCATCCCGATGTCGCCGAATGCGCAGTCATAGGCATCAAGGATGCGCTGAAGGGCGAGCAGCCCTGCGGCTTCGCGGTGCTGAAGTCAGGCGTGATGCGCGATCCCGCCATCATCGAGAAAGAGCTGGTCTCGCTTGTGCGCGACAAGATCGGCCCCGTGGCCGCCTTCAAGATCGCGGTGACGGTGGCGCGCCTGCCCAAGACCCGTTCGGGCAAGATCCTGCGCGGCACTATGAAGAAGATCGCCGATGGCGATGAATGGACCGCGCCCGCCACGATCGACGACCCCGCGATCCTCGACGAGATCAGAGATTCATTGAAGGCGAAGGGCGTCTAGCCCTTCGTCAGCTTGCGGGCATGAGGCGCCTCAGTGCCCCAGCGCCTTGACGATGTCGTCGACCATCTTTTTGGCGTCGGCGAAGAGCATCATCGTATTGTCCCGGAAGAACAGTTCGTTCTCGACGCCGGCATAGCCAGAGCCCATGCCGCGCTTGATGAAGAGCACTGTCTTCGCCTTCTCCACATCGAGGATGGGCATGCCATAAATGGCCGATTTCGGATCGGTCTTAGCGGCAGGATTGGTCACGTCATTGGCGCCGATCACGAAGGCGACGTCGGCCTGACCGAACTCCGAATTGATGTCCTCGAGTTCGAAGACTTCGTCATAGGGCACATTGGCTTCCGCCAGCAGCACGTTCATATGGCCGGGCATGCGGCCCGCGACCGGGTGAATGGCGTATTTGACCTCCACGCCCTCTTTCTTGAGCAGGTCCGCCATTTCGCG
>CANBVC010000170.1 GCA_947372795.1 Beijerinckiaceae bacterium | reverse complement strand
AAGGCATGCACGTCCGCCACATCGTCGGCGGTCGGGGTCAGGCCTGTGCCGATGGCCCAGACTGGCTCATAGGCGACGACGAGTTGCGCGCCGGTGAGGCCAGGAGGGATGGAGCCATCGAGCTGGCCGCCAACCACATCAAGCGCCTGACCGCCGCGCCGCTGCGCCTCGGTCTCGCCTACGCAAACGATGGCCACGAGGCCCGCGCGAATCGCCGCCTCAGCCTTGGCCCGCACCTCGGCGTCGCTCTCGCCATGATCGGCGCGGCGCTCCGAATGGCCCACGATGACGAAGGTGGCGCCTGCGTCGGCCAGCATCTCGGCGGAGATATCGCCCGTATGAGCGCCTGACGCCTTGGCGTGGCAATCCTGCGCGCCGATTCCGATCCCGGTCCCCACGGCGACGCTTGAGGCGGCCTGCACAAGGGTCACGGGCGGGCAAATCAGAAGATCTACCTTCGACTTGAGCGCGGAATCGTAGACCTTCGCCATATCGGCGATTTCGGTCAGCGCGGCGCGCAGGCCATTCATCTTCCAGTTGCCGGCGACGAGGGGATGGGGGCGATTGGTCATGAGACATCCTCAGTTTCGCCTGCGTTATCACCCTGCCGCGAGACTGCCTAGTAGGTCCTTGGCTGCGATGCGTTGCGCACCGCGCCGCCTCTCCCTATAGTCCGCGCGTTTTCAGGGCCGAGAGGCCGCTATCGCGGAAGGGTCGTCATGCTCGAAGGCATGCGTAAAGTCTCCCAGGGTTGGGCCGGACGTATCTTCATGGGGCTCATCATGCTGTTCATCAGCCTGAGCTTCCTCGTCTGGGGCGTGGGCGACATTTTCCGCGGCTTTGGCAGCGGCAAGGTGGCTGAGGTCGGCAAGACCGAGATCTCGAGTGACGCCTTCCGCGCCGCCTATCAGACCCAGCTGCAGGCCCTGCAGCGGCAGGCGCGGCGCAGCATCACCAACGATCAGGCCCGCGCCATGGGCCTCGACCGACAGGTGCTGAACCGCCTGATTTCAGAAGCCATTCTCGACGACCGCGCACGGGAGCTGGGTCTCGCTCTCTCCGAGCAGGAAGTCGGCAAGTCCATCATCAACGATCCGGCCTTCGCAGGTCCCAACGGCAAGTTCGATGTGACGCGCTTCCGCGATCTCCTGCGCGACAATGGCTACACCGAGCAGACCTTCGCGCGCGAACAGTCGCGCTCCGCCCTGCGTCAGGAAATCGTCGAGGCCTTGGTTGGCAAGCTGAACACGCCCACGGCGCTTCTCGAAGCGGTGCATCGCTACCGCGCCGAAACGCGCGCAGTTGAGTATTTCGACTTTGGCGCGAGCGCGGCGGGCGAGATTCCCGCGCCCTCTGAACAGGACATTCAGACCCTCTTTGAGGCCCGCAAGGCCTCGTTCCGCGCGCCTGAATATCGCAAGGTCGTTTATCTCGCCGTCACGCCCGCAGCCCTCGCAAAGCCCGAAAATGTTTCCGACGCCGACGCCAAGGCGCTTTATGAGCGCGTAAAAGGCCAGCGTTTCGGCGCTGCGGAAAAGCGCGAGCTGGAACAGGTCGTTTTCGCGGATGAGAAAGCCGCCGCCGATGCGCTCGCCAAGGTCAAGGCGGGGACCAGCCTTGCCGATGTGGCGAAGGAAGCCAATCTCGAGGTCGCCGCTCTCGGCACGGTCGCCAAGACTGATCTTTTCGACAAGGCCATCGCGGACGCCGGCTTTTCTCTCACGCAAGGCGGCGTGAGCGAGCCCGTCAAGGGCCAGTTCGGCTGGGCGCTGGTGCGCGTCGGCTCTATCTCGCCCGAGAGCGTGAAGCCCTTCGAGGAGGTCGCAGCCGATCTCAAACGCGATATCGCCACCGAGCGCGCGCGTAAGACCGCCATGGAACTGCGCGACAAGATCGAGGATGAACGCACCTCCGGCAAGGCGCTCGCCGACGCGGCGAAGAGCCTCGACCTCTCCACCAACCTGATTGAGTCAGTGGACGCCACAGGTCGCAACCCCTCGGGCGCCACGGTCGACATGCCCGAGCGCGATGCGTTGCTCCGGGCGGTCTTCGCCTCCGACATTGGCGCCGACAATGATGTTCTGTCTTCCCGCGAGGGCGGTTTCGTCTGGTTCGAAATCCTGTCCATCGATCCCGCCCGCGAGCGCCGTCTCGACGAAGTGAAGGATCAGGTCATCGCCACCTGGAAAGATGACGAGATCGCGAAGCGCCTGACCGACAAGGCGGTCGAAATCGTCGCCATGATCAAGGCGGGTCAGAGCATGGAAGACGCAGCGAAAGCTGCTGGCGTCGAACTCAAGCGCGATGACAAGGTGCGCCGCTCCGAGCCCTCCAGCCTGCCGCAAGGCGCTGTGGTGCGAATCTTCGGCCTGCCGGTCGGTGACATCGCTTCGGCTGCGGGCGAGGGTCAGTCGCGCATCGTCTTCAAGATCCTCGACAGCGTCACCCCGCCTATGGAAGCCGACAGCGATGTGATGAAGAGCCTCGGCGACCAATTGCGCACCGCGCTCACCGAAGACCTCGTCACCCAATATCTCGCCGCCCTGCAGAGCCACACGGGCGTGCGCATCAACGAGGCTGCGGTTCGCGCCATCGTTGGTGGCGATACCGGCTCGTTCTGAGGGTGACGATGTTCGAGCCCGCCTTCGAGGATTTCGCCGCCCTGCATGACGCAGGCAAGCCCTGCCTTGTCTCGACGCGCCTTGTGGCGGATCTTGAGACCCCGGTATCGGCTTTCCTGAAACTGTCAGGCGGGCGGCACGGCAACACCTTCTTGTTGGAATCGGTTGAGGGCGGCGCCACGCGTGGGCGCTATTCCATGATCGGGCTAGACCCCGACATTATCTGGCGGACCCGGAACGGACAGGCCGAGATCAACCGCAACGCCCTGCGCGATCCCAGCGCTTTCGAGCCCTGCCCGCAGCGTCCGCTCGATTCGCTTCGCAGCCTGATCGCCGAAAGCGCCATCCCCTCCGATGGCAAGCTGCCGCCCATGGCGGCGGGCGTGTTCGGCTATCTCGGCTATGAAATGGTGCGCGAAATGGAACGGCTCGCGCCCGCAAAGCCCGATCTCATCGGCGTGCCTGACGCCGTGATGATCCGCCCGACCATCATGGCGGTGTTCGATTCCGTGAAGGATGAACTGAGCATCGTATCCCCCGTGCGGCCAGCCGCCGGCATCTCGGCACGCGCCGCATGGGAGAGCGCCTGCGCGCGGCTCGATATGGTGGTGCAGGTGCTGGAAGGCCCCCTCTCCCACGCGACGCCTGCGGCCGACCCGCATTTGCAAGCTGGCGCCTCGGTGTCGAACACCTCCGAGTCCCGGTTCCTCGAAATGGTGGACCGCGCCAAGGATTATATCCGCGCGGGCGACATCTTTCAGGTCGTGCTCTCGCAGCGTTTCACCGCGCCCTTCGCCCTGCCCGCCTTCTCGCTCTATCGAGCGTTACGGCGCGTCAATCCCTCGCCCTATCTGTGCTATCTCGATTTCGGCGGCTTCCAGATCGTCACCTCTAGCCCCGAGATTCTGGTGCGGGTGCGCGATGGCGAAGTCACCATTCGCCCCATCGCAGGCACGCGCTGGCGCGGCGCTACGCCGGTCGAGGACGAGGCCCTGGCCGCAGAACTTATGGCCGACCCCAAGGAGCGCGCCGAGCATCTCATGTTGCTTGATCTCGGCCGCAACGACGTGGGCCGCGTGTCGAAGATCGGAACGGTCGACGTGACCGCGAAATTCTTCATCGAGCGCTACAGCCATGTGATGCATATCGTGTCGAATGTGGTGGGCCAGCTTGATCCCGCCCATGATGAGATCGACGCGCTTTGCGCGGGCTTTCCAGCAGGCACTGTTTCGGGCGCTCCGAAAGTGCGCGCCATGGAGATCATCGACGAGCTCGAAACGGACCGGCGCGGCATCTATGGCGGCTGCATCGGCTATTTCGGCGCCTCCGGTGAAATGGACACCTGCATCGTGCTGCGCACCGCCATCATCAAGGATAGCCAGATGCACGCGCAGGCGGGCGCTGGCATCGTCTATGATTCGGTTGCCGCATCGGAACACCGCGAATGTGTGAACAAGGCGCAGGCCCTGTTCCGCGCGGCCGAAGAGGCCGTCCGTTTCGCCACCAGCGCGCGTCGGGGCCAATAGTCCCCGGCCCGGCACGAGGCCAGACGCCTTGACGCACGGCCCCCGCCATCGGAAAAGGAAACAACCGCCCGGTGGCGGCCTATGGATCCGGTATGGCTCGCGTCACGTTCATCGACAATTACGACAGCTTCACTTGGAACCTGGTGCATTATCTGGGTTCTCTGGGCGCGGATGTGACCGTCCACCGCAATGACAAGATCACGGTGGCCGAGGTCATGGCTGCTAAGCCGGACGCTATCGTGCTCTCTCCTGGCCCGTGCACGCCCAAGGAAGCTGGCATCTGCCTTGATCTGATCCACGCGGCAGGCGACGAAACGCCTCTGTTCGGCGTGTGCCTTGGCCATCAGGCCATTGGCGACGCCTATGGCGGCAATGTCATCCGCGCGCCAGAGCCGATCCATGGCAAGCTGGCGCAGATCGAGCATCAGGGCGAGACGATTTTCAGGGGCATCAACGGCCCCTTCAAGGCGACCCGTTATCATTCGCTGGTGGTTGAGCGCGCCACCCTGCCCGCCGACCTCATGGTGACGGCGCAGACATCAGATGGGCTCATTATGGGCCTCTCCCATCGCAGCCGCCCTGTTCATGGCGTCCAGTTTCACCCGGAGAGCATCCTCTCCGAACACGGCCATCTCATGCTTAAGAACTTCCTCGACCTGGCCAAGGCCTGGAACGAGGGTCCGCGCCGGGCGCGGGCTTAGGGAGACGTAAATGGACTCGTTCAAACCGCTTCTCGGCAAGGCCGCCACCGGCGCCAGCCTTTCGCGCGCCGAGGCCGAGATGGCTTTCGAGCATATGCTCAGCGGCGAGGTGACGCCCGCCCAGATGGGCGCCTTTCTGATGGCGCTGCGGGTGCGCGGCGAGACCGTGGACGAGATCACCGGGGCCGTGCGGGCCATGCGCGCCAAGATGCTGGCGGTGCAGGCGCCAATTGGCGCGATCGATATCGTGGGCACGGGCGGCGACAGTTCGGGGTCCTACAACGTCTCGACCCTCGCCTCCATCATCACCGCCGCCTGCGGCGTTCCCATCGCTAAACACGGCAACCGCGCCGCCTCCTCGAAATCCGGCGCCAGCGACGTCCTGAGCGCGCTCGGCGTGGCTGTGGGCGTAACGCCCGCGCGGGTGGAAGCCTGCATCCGCGACGCCGGCATCGGCTTCATGGCGGCGCCAACCCATCACGCAGCGACCCGCCATGTGGGTCCCGTGCGCGTCGAGCTTGGCACGCGCACGATCTTCAACATCCTTGGGCCCCTGTCGAACCCGGCCAATGTGAAGCGCCAGCTCGTGGGTGTATTCTCCCGCTCCCTGCTCGAGCCCCTCGCTCATGTGTTCCAGAACCTCGGCTCCGAAAAGGTCTGGCTCGTGCATGGCTCGGATGGTCTCGACGAAATGACCACGACCGGCGTGACCTATGTGAGCGCGCTGGAAGACGGCAAGGTTCGCAGCTTCGAGGTGTCGCCAGAGGAAGCAGGCTTGGCGCGCGCCAACCCGGCTGATCTCAAAGGCGGCGACCCCGCCTACAACGCCGCCGCTTTGCGCGCGGCGCTCGATGGCGTCAAATCCGCTTATCGCGACATTGCGGTGCTCAACGCCGCCGCCGCCCTCGTCGTCGCCGACAAGGCGCTCGGTCTCAAGGACGGCGCCGCAATGGCGAGCGAGGCGATCGACAGTGGTCGCGCACGGGCGGTTCTTGAACGGCTCGTAGACGTCTCGAACAGGGGCTGAGTCATGACTGACATTCTGCAAACCATCGAGGCCTACAAACGCCGGGAAATCGCCGAGGCGAAGGTCCGCATGCCCCTGCATGCGCTGGAGCGGCAGATCGAGACCCAATCCCCCCCGCGCGGCTTCGTTCACGCCATTGAGAACAAGCTGTCCGCTGGTCAATACGCGCTCATCGCGGAGATCAAGAAAGCCAGCCCATCGAAGGGTCTGATCCGCCCCGATTTCGATCCCCCGGCGCTGGCGAAGGCCTATGAGAAGGGCGGCGCCGCCTGCCTTTCAGTCCTCACCGACGGCCCCTCCTTTCAGGGCAAGCCGGAATTTCTGACGCAGGCGCGTGGCGCCGTGTCGCTGCCCGTACTGCGCAAGGATTTTCTCTTCGATCCCTATCAGGTCTATGAGGCGCGAGCCTGGGGCGGGGACTGCATCCTCATCATCATGGCTGCTGTGACCGACCAGGAGGCCGCCGACCTCAACAAGGCCGCTCATGACCTTCGCATGGACGTTCTCGTCGAGGTTCACAACGAGGCGGAGCTGAAGCGCTCGCTGGCGCTGGAAACCCGCCTCATCGGCATCAACAATCGCGACCTCCACACATTCGTCACGACGCTTGAAGTGACCGAGCGGCTGGCGAAGCTCGTGCCTAACAACCGCATCATCGTCTCCGAAAGCGGCATCGGCTCGCGCGAGGATGTGCTGCGGCTCGCGCGCGCGGACATCTTCACCTATCTCGTTGGCGAAAGCCTGATGCGTCAGGCCGATGTTACCAAAGCCACCCACGACCTCTTGCACGGGCCGAGGCACTCATGAGCGGCGAACTCACCCATATCTCCGCCTCCGGCGAGGCGAGTATGGTGGACGTGTCGGAGAAGGACGTCACCTCGCGCACTGCGGTGGCGGAAGGCTGCGTGGTCATGCTGCCCGAAACGCTTGACCTCATCGTCTCCGGCAACGCCAAAAAAGGGGACGTGCTGGGCGCGGCGCGCATAGCGGGCATCATGGCCGCCAAGCGCACCCATGAACTGATCCCGCTCTGTCATCCGCTGCT
>CANBVC010000169.1 GCA_947372795.1 Beijerinckiaceae bacterium | reverse complement strand
TGCAGGATGCCGCGGGACCAGATGGCCGAGGTCTGCTGGTATTCTGGCACCGCCACGCGCTTGCCGCGCAGGTCCTGCGGCGTCTTGATGCCGCGATCAGAGCGCACGAGAATGCGGGTATGGAAGAACATGCGGAAGGTGAAGACCGGAATCGCCGCCCAGGTGTAATCGCCCCGCGACGCCGCGATCAGCAGGGATGACACCGACATTTCGGAGACGTCGAAGTCTGCGTATTTCAGCTGCCGCCAGAACATTTCTGAAGGATGAACCACCGTCGTGTGCAGCTTGACGCCCTGCGGTTGAACGAGGCCGTCAATGAGAGGACGGGTGCGCTCATTATCGGATAGCGCGATGCTGAGTTCGAGTTTGCCTTCGGTCATGTTTCCCCCTGTTTGACTTTTTCTAGGGGCTCTCGCCGCGTTTGTCACGGGGGATGGTTTACCCGCAAAGCGGGAGTCGATCCCGGCGCGATTGCGGCCTATAATGGGTTTGTGAAGCCGCTTCGCCCGCCCTCTTTCGCCCCGCCTGAAGGCGCAGGCCACCGGGATCATTCGCATTGCGCGCATGATCCGGCCCGCGCCCATGGCCACGGTGTCGATCTCACGCCCGCCCGCCGGCGGGTGCTGGATGAGCTATGCGCCGCCGGCAGCCCGCTCGGCGCCTATGAGATGATCGACCGTCTGGCCGCAGGCACGGGCAAGCGTCCAGCGCCCATCTCGGTCTATCGGGCTCTCGATTTTCTGGTCGAGAATGGGCTGGTCCACCGGCTCGCCTCGCGCAACGCCTTCATGGCCTGCGATCATGGCCATGGGGTGCATGAACCAGCGATTTTCCTTATTTGCGATGGTTGCGGGTCGGTGAGTGAAGTGACCTCGCAGGCTGCGACGCAGAGCCTTCGTCAGGTTGCGCAATCTGTCTGCTTCGCGCCGCGCGCGCAGGTGGTCGAACTTGCGGGCCTGTGCGCCCGGTGCCATGGAGCGGAGCCGCGCTGACCGCCGTGCAGAACCAACTGGAGACCTCATCTATGCCTCTCGATCCGCTGAGCGCCATCCAAAGCGGTCCCGCGCCGCGCCATCGTACCGTTCAGGTCAGGGTTGGCGAGGGCGCCAATGCGGCGCTCGTGGGTGGCGGCGCGCCGATCGTGGTGCAGTCCATGACGAATACCGACACTGCCGATATCGACGGCACCGTCCGGCAGATCGAAGCGCTCGCCCGCGCGGGCTCGGAACTGGTGCGCATCACGGTGGATCGCGACGAGGCCGCCGCCGCCGTGCCTCACATCCGCGATCGGCTCGCGAAAATGGGCGTGGGCGTGCCGCTGGTCGGGGATTTTCATTACATCGGCCACAAGCTTCTCGCCGATCATCCGGCTTGTGCTGAGGCGCTCGATAAATACCGAATCAATCCGGGCAATGTAGGCTTCAAGGACAAGAAGGACCGCCAGTTCGGCGCCATCGTCGAACAGGCCATCCGCCACGGCAAGGCCGTACGCATCGGCGCCAACTGGGGCTCGCTCGATCAGGAATTGCTGACGGGCATGATGGACGCCAACGCCCGTTCGTCCCATCCCATCGAGGCGCGCGCCGTCACCCGTGAGGCCATGGTCCGCTCGGCGCTCTATTCAGCCGAACGGGCGGAGGAGATCGGGCTTGGGCGTGACCGGATCATTCTCTCGGCCAAGGTCTCGGCGGTGCAGGATCTGATCACCGTTTACCGCATGCTGGCGTCCCGCTCCGATTACGCGATCCATCTGGGGCTGACGGAAGCTGGCATGGGCTCGAAGGGTGTCGTGGCCTCCTCCGCCGCCATGGGTGTGCTGCTGCAGGAAGGCATTGGCGATACGATCCGCGTCTCTCTCACTCCAGAGCCCGGCGGCGATCGCACGCTCGAGGTGCGTGTGGCGCAGGAGCTGCTGCAGACCATGGGCTTTCGCACCTTCGTGCCGCTGGTGGCCGCATGCCCCGGCTGCGGGCGTACGACATCGACGGTCTTCCAGGAGCTCGCGCAAGAGATTCAGAGCTATATCCGCGATGAGATGCCAAACTGGAAGGCGCGCTATCCCGGCGTTGAGGCGCTCAATGTCGCGGTCATGGGCTGCATCGTGAATGGCCCCGGCGAATCCAAACATGCCGACATCGGCATTTCCCTGCCCGGCACAGGCGAAACTCCCGCCGCCCCCGTCTTCATCGACGGCCAGAAGGCCTTGACCCTGCGTGGCCCCGGCATAGCCGGAGAGTTCAAGACGCTTGTTACGAATTATATCGAGAAGAGGTTCGGGGCGGGCGCCTGAGCCTCAGATCAGCCCCGCAGCGATGTTGATCGTTAGCGCCAGCACCGTGGTGTTGAAGAAGAAGGCGAGCACGCAATGGATCAGGGCCACGCGGCGCATGGGCTTTGAGGAGATCGCTACATCGGCGGTTTGCGAGGCGACGCCGATCACGAAGGAAAAATACAGAAAGTCCATGAAATCAGGGCTCTGCGTGTCGGGAAAGGCGAGGCCGCCGCGCAGGGCGTCGGGGGCCTGCAGCGCCGCAGCGCGCTCCACATAATATTCGTGGGCGTAATGCTGGGCGAAGATGAGATGGATGAAGGTCCATGAACTCACGATGGTCAGTCCGGCGAGCTCCAGATGCAGCGACTTGTCCCAACCGGCGAAATCCTTGACCTGCGCCAGCAACGCGACGATGGCCACGATGCTCGCGATCGCGGCCAAAATGGCGAGCGTCAGCACCACGAATCGGCTTTCATCCGTCAGTTGCGCAAGGCGGCGCATCTTGGCGGGATCCGCTGTGGCCATCAGATGCACCGCGCTTGCGATATAGGCCACCACGCCCAGGTTCCACGCCACCAGCAGCCGCGTCGGCGTTCTCCAGTCCCAGGGCAGCAACGCCAGAGCGATCAGACCGATGGCCACGCAAGCAAGAAGGCGCTGGCGTCCGATGACATGGCGCAGAAACCGATGGCTATGCAGAAAGGTGTTCGTCGTCATGTGTTCGCCTAGTTGCGCCGGGCGGCGGTGAAGCGGGCTGCTTGCGCAAGGATGTACGCCCCCTCGCCAAAACCCGCCAGCGCCTGCTGCGCTTCGGCGGCGAGATCATCGCGCCTGGCCTTCGCCGCCTCGAGCCCGATTGCATTGATGAGCGTCGCCTTGTTGCGGTCCGCGTCCTTGCCAACCTTCTTTCCCAGCGCCTCTTCGTTGCTCTCCGCGTCGAGAATATCGTCAGCGACCTGAAAGGCGGCGCCCAGCGCCCTGCCATAGGCCACAAGCTGCATGGTTTGTTCGGTGCTCGCCCCCGCGATGATGGCGCCTGCTTCGACAGCGAAGCGCAGGAGGGCGCCTGTCTTCATCGCCTGCAGGCGGATGATGTCTTCAACCCTATGCGGCTCCGCCGAGGCTTCTGCGGCTAGGTCGAACATTTGGCCGCCCGCCATGCCGCCAAGGCCCGAGGCTCTGGCGAGGCCGACCACAAGCGCAGCGCGCACGCACGGGTCGGGGTGGGTGGCTTCATCGGCCATCACGTCGAAGGCGAGGGTCAGCAGGGAATCGCCAGCCAGAATCGCGGTCGCTTCGTCGAAGGCGCGGTGAACTGTCGGCTGGCCCCGGCGCAGGTCGTCGTCATCCATGGCGGGCAGGTCGTCATGGACGAGGGAATAGCAGTGCACCAACTCCACTGCGCAGGCCGCGCGCAGCACGCCCCGCCCCTCGACGCCGAAGAGGCGGGCGGTCTCCACCGTCAGAAAGGGTCGCAGTCGCTTGCCGCCATTGAGCGCGCCATGGCGCATGGCCGCGACCAATCTCGCCGGCCGGGCGATCTCGCCGGGCAGGGGTTTCTCATCGAGTAGTTCGCCCAGCATCGCCGCGACATCGCGAGCGACGGCCTGAAGCCGGGTTTCAAAGGTCGTCTGAGGGGCTGATGTATCGGACAATGAAGCCTCCGGAATGGGTTCCGCTTGCCTCAGCCTCGTCCTTGGGTCAAGGCTGGGATGTGTTTCGCAAGGGTTGGGCTGCGCGACAATGGCGTTTTTCCGCGCAATCTTCCGATGGCTGCTGTGGGCCACCCTGATCTTGCTCGTCCTCTTTGCGGCGCTCGTGGCGCTATGGGCCTACGCGCCGCCGGTATCGACCCTCATGCTGGCGCGTTGGGTCACATTCCGGCCCGTCGAGCGGGTCTGGACGCCGCTGGAGCGCATCGGGCCCCTTCTGCCGCTGGCCGTCATCGCCGCCGAGGATGGGCGTTTCTGCCGCCACGGGGGCGTCGACTGGGCCGCCTTGCGTGAGGTGATCGATGCGGCTGGTGAGGATGGCCCCACAAGAGGCGCCTCCACGATCGCCATGCAGAGCGCAAAAAATCTTTTTCTCTGGCCCTCCCGTTCGGCGCTGCGCAAGGGGCTGGAGATTCCCGCTGCGCTTGTCATCGATAGGATGTGGGGCAAGCGCCGCGTTATGGAAGCCTATCTGAACATAGCCGAATGGGGAGAGGGGCTGTTCGGCGCGGAGGCGGCGGCGCGGCTTTATTTCCACAAGTCCGCCGCGCAGCTCAATGCGCGCGAGGCGGCCCTCCTCGTCGCCGCCCTGCCCAGCCCCTTGCGGCGTGATCCCGCCCGGCCAAACGCCCAGCAAAGGCGCATTGCAGCCGCCATCTTGCGCCGAATGGAGCGTACGAAAGGGCTTGCGGATTGCCTCAAGCCGGGCGATTGAGAGGTAGAAAGAGGTTCCCGCGCGGAAAAAGCGGAATCTTCACTGGCAATCCGGGCGGTTTGGGTGTATCTGCGCGGCAGCTAATTCGATGCGCGCCGGCTAAATGCCTCGGTACGCGCCTATCTGGAGAGTGACATGGCAGTTCCGAGACGAAAGACTTCCCCGATGAAGCGCGGCTTCCGCCGCTCTGCTGACGCCCTCGCCGCCCCGACCTATGTCGAGGACAAGGACTCGGGCGAGCTGCGCCGTCCGCACCACGTTGATCTGAAGACCGGCATGTACAACGGCCGTCAGGTCATGAAGGTCAAGTCCAAGGATTGATCCCGCCTTTTTCGGCGGACTGAAAAGGCCGGGCGCTCCCCGGCCTTTTTCGCGTTTATGGCGCAGGTTGTGACCGAAAACGCCAGACGCTGGTTTTCTTCACTTCGGAATCCTCGATGTCTCGGGTCACGGGCACCTGATATTCCGCGATGGGGTCCAGCCGCTCGCGGGCGAGATAGCTGCGGCCGGGGTCGCCGATCAGCACCAGAGCGCCGCGCCGGGCTAGACCCTCCAGCCAGTCCGTCACCCGCGTCGCCATGTCCCGCTCATAAGAAACGTCTCCCGCCAGAACGACATCCCAGCCCTCATCGAGCCCCACGATATCGCCGAGCCGGGGCGTCAGGCGCACATTGTTGGCCTGCGCATTGAGGGCCATGGCGGCGAGAGCGAAGGCGTCGATGTCGACGCATGTCACCTCAGCCGCCCCCGCTTTGGCGGCGGCGATCCCCACAAGGCCCGAGCCCGCCGCAAAATCGAGCACCCGCCGTCCGCGCACGGCGTCCTGATGGTCGAGAATATAGCGCGCCAGCGCCTGCCCGCCCGCCCAGGCGAAGGCCCAGAAGGGCGGCGGCAGGCCGATCTCGCCGAGTTCCTCCTCGGTCTTGCTCCAGAGGTCCGTCGCCACATCGGCGATATGGAGGCTGATCTCGGGGGTATGGGGAACGGGCGCGAGCCGCGTCTGTTCTTTGATGAATGCGTTTTTGTCCGGGATGCTCATGGGGCGAGCCAGGGCGCAGCCCAGCCGAGCCCGTCTTGCGTTTTGCTGCGCGGGTTGTATTCGGCGCCGACGAAGCCTGCATAGCCGCGCGCGTTCAGCTCATTGAGAATGGCGCCGAAGGCTACCTCGCCCTCGTCCGGCTCATGACGGCGCGGGACCGAGGCGAGCTGCACATGTCCCACATGGGGCCAGTGGCGATCGAGCCGACGCAGCAGGTCACCCTCCATGATCTGAATATGGTAGACGTCGAACAGCAGCTTGACATTATCGCAGCCAAGCTCGTTCAGCAGCGCCACCACATCGTCCGAGCGAGACACAAAGTAGCCCGGCCGGTCGACAGCATTGAGCGGCTCGATGAGAAGGGTGACGCCAGCCGTCCGCGCCTTGGCCGAAGCCCAGGCGAAATTCTCAAAGAAGGCGTCCTGCGCCTCCTTGGTCTGTCCGCCGGTCATGCCGGACATGACATGGATCATCTGCGCGCCGACGGTTCCCGCATAGGCCAAAGCCTGTTCGAATTCCTCGCGGAAGCGGCTCTGCATCCCCGGCTTGGCCGCCATGCCAAATTCGCCCTTCGCCGGATCGCCCTGCGGCGTGTTGAGGCCGTTCATGATGAGATCGTGGCGGGCAAGCTCGGCCGCCACGTCGCTGGCGGCGGTGGCATAGGGAAACTGACATTCCACGGCACGGAATCCCGCCGCCGCCGCAGCCCCGATCCGCGCCGCAAAGGGCAGGTCGGTGAAGAGCATGGAAATGTTGGCGGTGAGGGTGAAGGTATGGCGCATAAAACAGAGTCTAGCGTCCACTGGGCTTCAGGAACAGGGGTATCGATCCGCCCCCCTCATCTTGACCCCCGACAGGCCATGCCAGATAGTTCGGCAACTCAAGGCACGAGGAACGCCCTATGATCATCGACAATGAGAGTGACGTCACGCCAGCCGTCCTGCAGGCCATGTCCGGCGCGCCCGACGCCCGTATCCGCGAAATCGCCGAGTCCTTCGTCAAGCACATGCACGCCTTCGTGCGTGAGGTGAAGCTGACCGAGAAGGAATGGGAATATGGCATCGATTTCCTGAACCGGATCGGCAAGCAGACCACGGACACCCATAACGAGGCGGTGCTCTTCTCCGACACGATCGGCGTCTCCACGCTGGTCTGCCTGATGAACAATGGCGCGAACGGATCGACCGA
>CANBVC010000168.1 GCA_947372795.1 Beijerinckiaceae bacterium | reverse complement strand
GGCGATCACCGTCTTGGGGCTCACCTCCAGAGCAAGACGCACCGCCACCGTGTTGAGCGACATGGAAAGGGCGCGCGTCAGCGTCACAGGCCCCTGATATTCATGGGTCGAATTCTCCGGCTTCCAGCCCTTCAGATTGATCGGGGCGTCCTCGCGCAGGGTCGCAGGGGTCAGGCCCTTCTCGAGCGCGCTGAGATAAACGAAGGGCTTGAATGAGGAGCCGGGCTGTCGACGCGCGGCGACAGCGCGATTGAACTGGCTCTCGGCGTAATTGCGCCCGCCGATCAGCGCCTTGATCTGGCCGGTCATGTCGACCGCCACCAGCGCGCCCTGCGTCACGCCAAAGCGCGGGCCCTTCTTGGTCAGCTCATCGGTGAGCGCGAGTTCACCCGCGCTCTGCATGGCGCTGCTCAGCGTGGTGGTGACGACGATGTCCTCGTCGATCGCGCCCAGCGTATCGTTGAGCACGTCCATCACATAGTCAGCGGCGTAGTTGACAGAACCCGCGCCGCGCGGCTGCGCCGCCTGCCCGGGACTGGCGAGCGCCAGCTGACCCATATTGTCCGTAATGAAGCCCTCGCGCACCATGGCGAGAATGACCTGCGTGGCGCGATCAGCCGCGCCATTGGGGTTACGGTTGGGCGCGAGCTTGGTCGGCGCCTTCATCAGCCCCGCAAGGATGGCCGCTTCCTGCAAAGTCGTCTCGCCGGCGCCATGGCCGAAATATTTGCGCGCCGCCGCCTCGACGCCGTAAGCGCCTGAGCCGAAATAGACCCGATTAAGATAGAGTTCGAGGATCTGATCCTTCGAATAGCGATGCTCCAGCCAGAGGGCGAGGATCGCCTCCTGAACCTTGCGCGAAAGCGTGCGCTCCTGTGTCAGGAACAGGTTCTTGGCGAGCTGCTGGGTGATGGTGGAGCCGCCCTCCATCCCCCCGCGCCGCAAGACATTGCGCAGCACCGCGCGGCTGATGCCCATGGGATCGATGCCAAAGTGCGAATAAAAGCGCCGATCCTCGATGGCGATGAAGGCCTTTGGCAGATAGGGCGGCAGATCCGCGATGCGAACCGCAGCGCCCCCGGTGTCGCCGCGATTGGCGAGCAGCGTGCCGTCCTCGGCGAGGATCGCGATATTGGGCGGGCGCTTGGGCACGGCCAGTTGGTCGATGGCAGGCAATTGCCCCGCATGCCAGGCGACAAGCGCGCCCAGTCCAATGACTCCCCATACGCACAGCACCACTGAGTAATAGACCAGCGCGCCAAGGATGGAGCGGCGTCGGGGCTGCGCGGGTTTCGCTTTTTTCTTGCGGGGGTGAGCGGGCTCTTCCTCCCGCTCGTCATCCGCGACAGGAGCGCCCTTGCGCGCGCGCTTGGACGGCGCAGGGTCAAGGCCCGGCGCGGGGCTACCGCCCTGTTCGAAGAAAGGCTCGATGCGGACGCCGCCCTTGCGTCTGCGGATATGGTCGGGAAGGTCGTCGGGCTCTATGCGCAGTTCATCAGCGCGTGCCTTGCGGGGCGCCGCCAGTTTAGGCTCGCGCTTTTTGCCGAACCAGCTTTCGCTGCCCATGGCGCCCGCTTCATCCTCGTCGCCTCGCCGCATGCCCAATCCCCGGGAATGCAGTTTATGAGACTGTAAATCGGGCCGATTAAGGGCCGGTTAAGGCGCGTTTACTGGCGATAGGGGCCGACGCAAGCGCCGACCCCTCGCGATCACTTCGAAGAAGCCATGCCATCGAGATGGGCGACGACATCGGCCACATGCATCACGTCAGCGTATTTATGATGGAGATCGAACAGGTTGACCTTGTGGCTCAGCATCGAACGATCATAGGTGCATTCCTCGACCAGCACATTGTGGAAGCCATAGGAATAGGCGTCCACGGTCGAGGCGCGCACGCAGCCTGACGTGCTTTCGCCGCATATGATCAGGCTCTCGACCCCGAGCCTGCGCAAATGAGCGATCAGCGGGGTGCCGAAGAAGGCGGAGGCGCGCTCTTTATAAATGACGAGATCGCCGGGATGGGGAGCGAACTCTTCTTTGATCCCATAGACATCCTCGACCTCGCGGCCCATGCGCCGGTTGGTTGAATGAACCCCCGCCGTGTCGGCGTGGCGCGTCGAATAGATGACCGGGATGCCCGCCTTGCGCGCGGCGGCGAAGAGCATCTGCGTGGGTTCAATGGCCTTCCAAGCATTCTCGCCGCAGGAGCCGGAGAATTCGCGGTTCACTTCGAGAACCGGCCGGTTCCCGCCCTGATAGGCCTTGTTATATAGGTCGATGGCGAGGATCGCGGGGCGCGGGCCAACATAGAGATCACGGCGATAGGCGCTGTAGATTTCCAGAAGCTCAGCGTTGACGATGTCTTTCCAGCAATAGTCTTCGAATTTGTCTGTCATGGTCTTCCCTGTTGCGATGATTATTCGTAGCGGACGTTTTTCGTGAAGTCGTAGTTCGGCGAAAGCGAGGCCTTGAAGCTCTGCTGAATGAAGTCGCCTTCCGATTTTGTCGCAAAAGCGCGGGCGAGGAACTCGCGCTGGGTGCGCCATGCGGCCTCGGCCTGTTCGCGGCGATAGCGGCCGGGCATTGTGTCGTTGAGCCAGCCATGAGGCGCGCCGCCGAACATCTCGACATGAAAGGCCTTGTTGGTCCGCTCAAGCGCGCTGCGGAAACGCCGCACATGCTCGATGGAGATGATGTGGTCGCCCTCGCCGTATAAACCAAGCACCGGGCAATCGGCCCGCTCGATCAGCGTATCGAGGCCAACGGGGAAGCGCGCGTTCACCTGCCACTCGCGATCCTGCGCCGCGCCATACCAGACCAACGCCGCCGAAATTTTGCGGTGGGCGGCCAGAACGATCGGGTGGCGCCCCGTCTGGCACACGCCCATGGCCGCGATGCGGGTGAGGTCAGCCTGCTGCGTATCCACCAGCGCTGCGATGGCCGCTTCCATATAGTCGAGCGACTCGGCGTCCGTCATGTCATAGCCAGCGTCGCCCCGGTGCAGCGCGTCCTGATCGGGATGCCTAAAAAAGTAGTCCGCGGCGATGCAGACATAGCCTTCGCGCGCATGGCGGCACGCCAGATCCATCGTATGGGGAACGAGCCCGTAGCGTTCATGCAGCAGCACGATGACGGGGACCTTCTGCGCCGTGTCAGGCGCTGCGATGAAGGCGGGCAGGCCTCCGGCGCAGGTCGTAGTCCAGGTCTTGATCTGCGCCACGTCACTCCTCCCGTCGTTTTTTCTGATTAAAGAGCAGGAGATGCGCTTCGTCAAAGCGCCTTCAAATCTCTATCAGGTCGAGATCGGCGCCAAGCTCTGCGCGGGCTATTTCGGCGACATGACGATGATGGGTGAAGAGCACGCATTGCGCCTGGGCGCCGACCTCCGCCAAGACCCGCAACCCATGCGCGGTGCGCGCATCGTCGAAACTTGAGAACAGATCATCCGCGATGAAGGGCGCGGGCTCGGCGCGGGCGGCATAGTCCTCGACATAGGCCAGACGCAGGGCGAGATAGAGCTGATCGCGCGCGCCTTCGCTGAGGCCCGCGACGGGAACCTCCTCGCCATTGGCGCGCTGGCCGTGCAGGACCTGCGCATCATCCTCGCCGAAGGATTGGCCAATGCCTGAAAAGGCGCCGCCGGTGAGGGCCGCGAAAAGTCCGCTGGCGCGCAGCATCAATGGATCCTGCCGCGTGGCGCGATGGCGCTCCAGCGCATCGTCGAGCATGGCGCCCGCCAGACGCAGCACGAGCCAGGCACGGCCCGCCTCCTGCATTTCCGCCTCAGCGTTGACGCGTTGCTGGCTCGCAGCTTCCGAACCAAGCCCCTGCGTCCATTCCTCGATCTTGCGCTCGGCCTCCCTAAGCTCGGAATAGGCGACTCTGGCCTCCTGTTGCGACCTCTCATCTTCGTGATCGAGCGCCGAAAGATCAGCTTTGGCGCGGTCAGGATCAAAATCACTGAGGTCCGCGCGCGCCTGCGCCTCCCCAAAGCCGTCCGCCTGTTCGGCGAACTGGGCGCGCAGCCGGGTCAGATCCGCTGCAGTTTCGTCGCGCTCCAGGAGCCGTTTTTGAAGGGCGCCAAGGTCATCGGCGTGAGGCAGCGTTGCGGCGATGTCGTCGCGGGCGGCCAGCGCCTCAACCATGACGCTTTGCGCCTTGCGCAAGGCGGCCTCGCAGGCGCTCATGCGGGTGTTCATCACCTCACGTTGCGCTGCGGCCCGGCGCGATATCGCCAGTCGTTCGCTCAATCGCTCGACCCCAAGACCCGGCGCGAGCGCCTCAAGATCGGGCGCCAGAACGGCGAGGAGCGCGCGCGCGTCTTCGTCAAACCGCGCGAGGTCACGACGCATGCCGTCCACGCGGCGCTTCAATTGATCCCGCTTTTCGAGGGCGGCGGGAGTGAGGCGCCAAACATCGAGCGCGGCCAGGGCCTGCGTGCTGTCGGCGTCGGACGACAAGCCGATTGCGGGCAGGGCGGCGCGCCAGCGCTGCGCCAAGTCAGCCTCGCGCGCGCCATGGGCGACAAGATCCCCTTCGAGCTTGGCGATACGCTGGGCGATATCCTCGCGCTGGCGGGCCTGCGCGCGGGCGTCATCCCAGGCGCTCGCAAGCTCCGCAAGCCGCGCATCGACCCGCTGCGCCTGCCGCTCGGCATCAAGGCTGACGATATCAGGCAAGCCGCAAGCCTGCGCCAGCGCAACCAGCGGCGACATGAGGGCGGTGAGGCGAGCCTGCGCCTGCTGAGTGTCGTGGCGCAGATCCTCCTGCCGGGCGTGGCGGTCGATAAGGCCATCGAGCGCCTTGCGCCAGACGCCCATATCGCGGGGCGTGAGCGGCGTGACGTCGAGCTGCGCCCACAGGCTGGACCATTCGCGCAAGAGCGCTTCTTGCGCTGCGACCTGCGCCGCGTGGCGGGCCTCCATGCGAATAAGATTGTCTTCTTCGGCCGCCAGCTCACGGCTCTGCGAAGCGAATTGCGCCACGCGGCCAGCATCCAACGCCGCCGCGTCCGCCAGACGATCCGCGCCCTCGCTGGCGCGCTCAAAGCGCGTAACGCTCGCGGCCAGAGCAGCGCCTGTAAGGGCGCCGACCTCGCTGAACAAGGTGGCGCGCAACAGGGCCCATTCGGCCTCACGCGCCGCGCGAGTCGCTGCGATCAGGGCGGGCGTTGGCACATCGCCCCCCGCGGCCAGCAAATCAAGGCTGGCGCGAAGCGACCGGATGCGCGCCTCCACCTCGGCGATCACGCGCTCGCCGTCGCGCCGCGCAGCCTCGCCCTCGTCAAAGCGCCTGCCGAAATCAGCTATGGTCTCGGCGGCGGGCAAGGCCACTGCGGCGAAGCGCGGCAGATCGGTCACGGGCGGCTGAAGACGCAAAGCGTCGCGGCGCAGCGCCTCTTCCTCTCGCCGCAGGCTCGTCGCCTTCTGCTCGTGGTCGGTGACGGCCCTCGTCACGCCAAGCGCACGCCATTGCTCGCGCAAAGGAGCGGGATCGGCAAGATGGGCGCGGGTTTCGCCAAGCGAATCAAGGCGGGCGAGACCATCGCGCTCTTCGCCAAGCGTCTGCTCAAAAGCGGCGCGACGCTGCCCGGATTGGCGCTCTTCTTCGGCGAGCTTGCGCAGCAGGGCGAGATCGCCATCGCTCGGCTGCAATGGCTCCAGGCTCTGGCCCGCGCGAAGGCCAAGGGCGCGCGCCTTGGCGTCGATGTCAGCGCTGGCGGCGTCCTGCTCGGCCTCCACGCGCGGTAAATCCTGCATGTCTTTTGCGGCCTTACCGATGCGCTGCACCAGCGCCTCGATCTCGCTAGCGCGTTCGATCAGCGCCGCATCGACGCTCACGCCTTCAAGCGCGAGCTGCGCCTCGGCGCGGTCGCCCTCAGCCTTGCGCAATGCCTCTTGCGCATGGTCAACGCCTGCGAGCGCCTGCCCCAACCGTTCGGGCAGGCCCGGCGATGTCTGCGGCAGATCGACCTGGGCGGCCAAAGCCTGCTCCTGCGCCTCGATCTTGCGCAGCAAGGGCGCGAGGCGGCTCAACCGCTCGGTCCGGGCGCGGGCGATGCGGCGGCGCTGAGCCGATTCAGAGAGCGCCTCCTGCCGCGCCTGCCCCTGCGCTATGGTCTCGTTGAGCTTCTTCAGCCCGCTGGCGCGCAGCTCATGCTCCGCCACCGCCTTTTTCGCGGCCTCATAACGATCGCGGGCCTGATAGAAGCTGCGAGACTGCGATTTGTTGGGCGTGAAGATTCCATCCGCCTTCGCCTCGATGTCCTTGCGAATGCGCGTGAGCCCCCTGACGCCCGAGGCCGCCGCCATGAGGCTCGACCCGACTTCGCCACGCGCCTGCAAAAGCTCTTCGGCGCCCTTGCGCAGAGCATCGGCGTTGAGCCCAAAGGCGCTTGTGAAAATATCGCGGGTCAGTTGGCCAAGATATGGCCCGAGCGCGCCATCATCGAGCGCCTTGTCGCCGGGATCGAGCAGCGTGTTCTTCGTGCCCTTGCGCCGGACGAAGGCGAGCCTTGCGCCCGCGCGCGACGTGACTTCGCCGCCAAGCCGCAGCTCGTTCGTCTTAAAGCGGAAATCATAGGGCGTGCGAAGCGGAAAGCCGAATAGTAGATCGCCGACCGCCGCCAGCATCGACGATTTGCCGGCCTCGTTCGGCCCCAGCACCACATGCAGCTTGGCGCCGTCGCGCAGCGCCATGCTGCGGTCGGAGAAGGCGCCGTATTTGATGAGATCAAGACGGGTGAGGCGCATCAGCGATCCTCCCCGCGCGCGGCCCGATCAAGCAGCAGAGCGCGCGCTTGCGCCATGAGCGCGGGGGCTTCCAGCATATCGAGGCCAAGCGATGCGCCACCAGATTTCGAGGCCAACATGGCCATGTCTTCAGCAAGGCGCCGGCCCAGCGCCTCCTCATCGGCGCCGCCTAGCAGAGCGTCGAGATCAAGGCCCGCCAGATCCTCGCCTGCC
>CANBVC010000167.1 GCA_947372795.1 Beijerinckiaceae bacterium | reverse complement strand
CAGAAGTATCGCAAGCCATTGGGCGATTGCAGGCCATGAGCTACGCCGACCGCGTCGCCAACGGCTGTATCGGGCCCGAGCGGGCGGATCTCGTGCTCGCGGGCTGTGCGATTTTTGACGCAATCCGCCGGGCTTTCCCGGCTGATCGCGTTAGAATCGCCGATCGCGGACTGCGGGAAGGCATTTTGATGCAGATGATGAGCGCCGATCGTGTATGGAGCCATCTGCGGCTTTAACTAAAAGGACGAAATGAGCGGATCAGCGACGGGTGGGGGTGGGCGCGAAGGCGGCCGCTCGATCAAGGTGCGGGTGAAAACCGCAGGCAAGCGCACGCTTTCCTCCAAACTCTGGCTGGAGCGCCAGCTCAACGACCCTTACGTGGCTCAGGCCAAGCGAGAGGGCTGGCGTTCGCGCGCCGCCTACAAGCTCATCGAGATGGACGAGCGCTACAAGCTCCTCAAGCCCGGTCAGCGGATCGTCGATCTTGGCGCGGCGCCCGGCGGATGGGCGCAGCTCGCCGCCAAGAAAGTGGGCGTTGAGCAAGGCAGGGGCAAAGTGGTCGGAATCGACCTGCTAAAGATCGATCCGATCGCGGGCGTTGAATTCACTGTCATGGATTTCAATGACCATGACGCGCCTGAGCGCCTCAAGGCCATGCTGGGTGGCCTTGCCGATGGTGTGATGTCCGATATGGCGGCCAACACCACCGGCCACAAGAAAACCGACCATCTCAAGATCATGGGACTGGCAGAGCTCGCCATTCATTTCGCGTGCGAAGTGCTCGCCCCCGGCGGCTTTTTCGTCGCCAAGGTGTTTCAGGGCGGCACCGAGGGTGAATTGCTTGCTATGCTCAAGAAAGACTTCGCCGTGGTGCGCCATGTGAAGCCCAAGGCGAGTCGGGCCGGGTCGGCGGAGCTTTATGTGCTGGCGACGGGCTTCCGGGGCGTCGTCGAGGTCGATGGCGAGCCACACGACGCTTGATCTTTGTGGGTTGAGCCAACTTTATGATGAGTTTTGTTTGCCAGCTGTCATCAGCGTGATATGAGCCACCGTCAACCCGGTGGCTCGACTTGAGTTTCGCCAGATCGCGCGCTGTCCGCGCTCTGCGAGCTCATCCCGCGCTCAACAGAATGGAGTTGGCCATGACCTTCGATATAGCCTCGATCCCTGAAGCGCTCACCTTTGATGATGTGCTGCTGCGCCCTGGCCATTCGGAGGTTGTGCCCAGTCAGGTTGACGTGCGCTCGCGCCTCACCCGCTCCATCAGCCTCAACATGCCGATCATTTCCTCCGCCATGGATACGGTGACGGAGGCGCGGCTCGCCATCGCCATGGCGCAGGCGGGCGGCATCGGCGTCATTCACCGTAACCTCGAAGCCGAAGAACAGGCCGAGGAAGTTCGCAAGGTGAAGCGTTACGAAAGCGGCATGGTGGTCAACCCCATCACCATTTTCCCTGACGAGACGCTGGCCGATGCGCTGGCCCTCATGCGCCATCATGGCATTTCCGGCGTTCCGGTGGTCGAGCGCGGCCCAAGTGGCAAGCCCGCGAGGCTCTGCGGCATCGTCACAAACCGCGACGTGCGTTTCGCCGACAACCCGCTTCAGCCCGTTTCCGAACTGATGACGAAGAAACTCGTCACCGTGCGTGAGGGCGTCGATAAGGACGAAGCCCGTCGGCTCCTGCATCAGCATCGCATCGAGAAGTTGCTGGTGGTCGATGAGGACCACCGCTGCGTCGGCCTCATCACCGTGAAGGACATGGAGAAGGCGACGCTGCATCCTCACGCCTGCAAGGATGCGGACGGCCGCCTGCGCGTCGCCGCCGCCTCGACCGTGGGCGACAAGGGTTATGAGCGCGCGATGATGCTCATCGACGCCGGCGTCGACTGCATCATCGTCGACACCGCCCACGGCCATTCCCAAATGGTTCTCGATCAGGTCGCCCGCATCAGGCGCCAATTCGGCAATGTGCAGCTCATCGCGGGTAATGTCGCCACGGGCGAGGCGACGCGCGCGCTGATTGACGCTGGCGCTGACGCCATCAAGGTGGGCATTGGCCCGGGCTCGATCTGCACCACCCGCATCGTGGCGGGCGTGGGCGTGCCGCAGTTGACGGCGATCCTTGAAGCCGCCGCCGCAGCGCGCGCACAGGGCATCCCGGTCATCGCCGATGGCGGCATCAAATTCTCGGGCGATCTCGCCAAGGCCATCGCGGCGGGCGCTGATTGCGTCATGATCGGCTCGCTTTTGGCGGGCACCGACGAGAGCCCCGGCGAGGTGTTCCTCTATCAGGGTCGTTCCTTCAAGACTTACCGTGGCATGGGCTCTGTCAGCGCCATGGCGCGTGGCTCGGCCGACCGCTACTTCCAGCAGGATATCAAGGACTCGCTCAAGCTCGTGCCCGAAGGCATCGAGGGGCAGGTGCCCTATAAGGGACCGGTCGGGGCGGTGCTGCACCAGCTCACCGGTGGCCTACGCGCCGCCATGGGCTACTGTGGCGCCCATACGATCCCGGACCTACAGCAGAAGGCGAAGTTCGTGCGCATCACCGGCGCTGGCCTGCGCGAAAGCCACGTGCATGACGTGGCCATCGTTCGGGAAAGCCCGAACTATCCGACGGGCGTCTGACATGCCGCTTGCGGCCGTCCTACTGCCGGTCTTCACGCTGATCGCGCTCACCTTCGGACTTTTGTTCTGGACGGGCGCGACGCGGCGTGAGGCGATCGCCAAGGGGGAGACGAAGCTGGGGGATATAGCGCTCGGGCAGTCCGCCTGGCCCCAGCGCCAGACCCAGATCGGCCGCGCGTTTCAGAACCAGCTTGAACTGCCGGTGCTTTTCTATGTGCTGGTGGGGCTGGCGATCGTCACGCAAAAGGCGGATCTGCTGTTTGTGGGCCTGTCCTGGGCCTTCGTGGTCGCCCGTCTCCTCCATGCCTATGTCCATGTGACGGACAACCATGTGATGCGACGGTTTCAGGCCTTTTTAGCGGGCGTTTCCGTACTCGTGACCATGTGGGCGATCTTCGCTTTGCGGATCATCGGCGGGTTCTAAGCGCAATTCTTCATTTGCATGTGAGGCCGGACTGTGTGACGCAGCGAGGGGCTCCCATGCGAGCCGTCCCTCTTGCAGAACATGGCCCAGCCCGGATGACTCCCGCAGCCCGTATTTCCGCCGCGATCGAAGTGCTCGAGATCATCGAGACGCGCCACCGCCCCGCAGCCGACGCCTTGAAGGAATGGGGTCAATCCCACCGTTTTGCGGGCTCCAAGGATCGCTCCGCCATCGGCACGCTGGTTTTCGACGCCCTGCGCCACAAGGCCTCCAGCGCTTACCTGTTGGGCGCGTCCGATCCCCGCGCCGTCATCCTCGGCGCCCTGCGTCAGGTCGGTGGCCTTGATGTCGACGCCATCGCTGGCCTCTTCACGGGCGACCAATACGCCCCCGCCGCCTTGAGCGACGCCGAGCGTGAGCGTCTTACGACGGGCTCCCTCGATGGCGCGCCCGCGCATGTGCGCGGCGATTATCCTGAGTGGCTTGCGCAGGGTTTCGAAGACGCCTTTGGCGACCATGCGGTTGAAGAGGGCAGGGCCCTCGCCGAACGCGCCCCGGTGGATTTGCGCGTCAATGGCCTCAAAGGGGACCGTGAGAAGGCGCTGAAGCAGATATCCCATCTCGCGCCGGTCGCGACGCCCCTGTCGCGCTTGGGCCTGCGGATCAACATCGGCGCTGACGGCCGTGGGCCCGCGCTCGCCGCCGAGCCGGCTTATGTGAAGGGCCTCGTGGAAGTGCAGGACGAGGGCTCCCAGCTCATGGCTCTTCTGGCGGGCGTACAGCCCGGCCAGCAGGTGCTGGACCTTTGCGCCGGCGGCGGCGGCAAGACCCTCGCGCTCGCAGCCCTCATGGAGAACCGCGGCCAGATCTTCGCCACCGACAGCGATGGCCGTCGCCTTATGCCGATCTTCCCGCGGCTGGAGCGGGCCGGAGCCCGCAATGTGCAGGTCCGCGCTCCGCGTGGCCCCAAGGACGTCCTCGCGGGCCTTGAGGAGCGTTGCGATGTCGTGCTGGTTGACGCCCCCTGCACCGGCACAGGCGCCTGGCGGCGCAATCCTGACGCCAAGTGGCGCATGCGGCCCGGCGCTCTTGAGCAGCGCATCAAGGATCAGGACGAGGTTCTGATCCGCGCCGCGCGCTACGTGAAGACCGGCGGCGCGCTGGTCTATATCACCTGTTCTGTCTTGCGGTCGGAGAACGAGGAGCGGGTCGCCGCCTTCCTCGAACACAACGACGGTTGGCTGCCCCGCGACGCGGCCCATATGGCCCGCATGGCTGCGCTGCCCGAGCTTGGCGCCCATGCCTCGCCCTTCGGCCCCGGCATCCGCCTCAGCCCCCGCACCACGGGTACGGATGGGTTCTATATTGCTGTGCTGGTGAAGGGGTGAGGGGACGCAGGAGCGTTCTTCGCCTCACCACTCCTGCGGTTTTTGAATGATCCCGTGCGCATCGGGCATTGACGCTGGAAACTGCGCCGCCTCCAGATAATGGCGGCGTGGTTCCATCACGAAATCGGCAAGCCGCTTCAGTTCATGGCTTCCTTTTTTGCGTGGCGGCATCAACCCGATTTTCAAGCCGCACTCCTGCTTCGCCAGACGAATTGGCGTCAAGAGATCCGAGTCATTGGAAACCACGACGGCGCATTCGCAATCGCGCCCGTGAGCGTCCATGAGCAAATGCGCTGCGAGATTTACGTCGGAACCTTTTTCTTCGGTTTTGAGCACGAAGGCGCTCATCACTTTGCCGGTTGGATCTGTCTTCAGCATTGGACGTCCATCAGAACTTCTCAGCCAGCTTCCGGTCTCCGGGTCGAGCTGGACGAGCGGTTGGCGCACGACTGAACTGAGAAAATTGCCGAAATAGATCTCGATCTTTGGCTGGGTTTTCAGCGCGCGCAAATAGGCCATCTGACGCGCGGGTTGGTCCGGGTCGCTGGGGCGGACGTCAACCTTCGCGGTGAAATAGAGGATTCTGTTGACCTGATTTTTCGCCAGAAGCGTATCGCAAAAGCGCTGTAGGTTTAGCCACTTGAACGGTGAACCCTTTAGGAGGCCATAATATAAGTTAAACCCATCGATGTAGACGTTTGTTTTCAATAAAGTTGCTCCAGAAAGTGCAACGGCGGCCCTAGAGCCGCCGCGCGCCCGCTGACCGAAGCCCTCGGGGGAGTGACGATTTCGTACCGCATACCCCAATGCCGGTCAACATAATCTTCACAATTTACTGCGGTCGACGCTAAGCCGCAAGCTTCAACAAAACGGCATAGAACTCCCGCCTTTTGCGCGCAGTGCGATTGCGAAGTCGCGCCGCATCCTCTAATCCGACGCTTTGCGGAAGGACGAGACCATGGCCGGCCAGACTTCAACCCCCGTTGATCTTCTCCACGATGAGATCATCAAGCATCACGACAAGGTGCTGATCGTCGATTTTGGCTCGCAGGTCACCCAGCTTATCGCGCGCCGGGTCCGCGAGGCGGGGGTCTATTGCGAGATCGCGCCCTTCCAGTCAGCCGAGCGCGCCTTCGCCGAACTGAAGCCCAAGGCGGTCATTCTGTCCGGCGGCCCTTGCTCCGTGACGGACGAGGGCTCGCCCCGCGCCCCGCAGGCGATCTTCGACGCGGGCGTTCCCGTGCTTGGCATCTGCTACGGCGAGCAGGTCATGGCTGTGCAGCTCGGCGGCAAGGTCGAGGCGGGACACCACCGTGAATTCGGCCGCGCCGAGCTGGAAGTGGCGGAGCCCTCCGCTTTGTTCGATGGCGTCTGGGAGCCAGGCCAGCGCTATCCCGTCTGGATGAGCCATGGCGACCGGGTGACGGAGCTTCCCGCCGGTTTCCGCCGCATCGCCATGTCCGAGAATGCACCGATGGCGGCCATCGCCGATGAGGCGCGCCGCTACTATGCCGTGCAGTTCCACCTCGAAGTCGTGCATACGCCTGATGGGGCGAAGCTGATCTCGAATTTCGTCCACAAGGTCGCCGGCCTTAAGCGCGATTGGACCATGGCCGCCTTCCGGGGCGAGGCCATCAAGACCATCCGCGCGCAGGTGGGCGAGGAGGGTCGGGTGCTCTGCGGTCTGTCTGGCGGCGTGGATTCCGCCGTGGCGGCCGTGCTCATTCATGAGGCCATAGGCGAGCGACTGACCTGCGTCTTCGTCGACCACGGCCTGATGCGTCATGGCGAGGCGACCGAGGTCGTGACCCTTTTCCGCGACACGTTCAACATTCCGCTCGTGCATGTCGACGCCAGCGCCATGTTCATCGGCGCCCTTGACGGCGTGAGCGACCCCGAGACCAAGCGCAAGACGATCGGCAAGCTTTTCATAGAAGTGTTCGAGGCTGAGGCGAAGAAGATCGCCGCCGACGGGCGCGGCGCGCCAGCCTTCCTCGCGCAGGGCACGCTTTACCCGGACGTTATCGAGAGCGTCTCCTTCACCGGTGGCCCCTCCGTCACCATCAAGAGCCATCACAATGTGGGCGGCTTGCCCGAGCGCATGAACATGAAGCTCGTGGAGCCGCTGCGCGAACTGTTCAAGGACGAGGTGCGCGCGCTTGGCCGCGAGCTTGGGCTGCCCGAAGCGTTCGTCGGCCGCCATCCTTTCCCCGGTCCCGGCCTTGCGATCCGCATTCCCGGCGCTATCACCCCGGAGAAGCTAGACATTCTGCGGCAGGCGGATGTGATCTATCTCGATGAGATCCGCAAGGCGGGCCTCTATAACGACATCTGGCAGGCATTCGCGGTGCTTCTGCCGGTGCGCACCGTCGGCGTGATGGGCGATGGCCGCACTTATGACAGCGTCTGCGCCCTGCGCGCCGTGACCTCTGTCGATGGCATGACGGCCGACTTCTTCCCCTTCGACATGAATGTGCTCGGCCGCACGGCGACGCGCATCATCAACGAGGTGCGCGGCATCAACCGCGT
>CANBVC010000166.1 GCA_947372795.1 Beijerinckiaceae bacterium | reverse complement strand
GGAAGCTGCAAACCAATCGTCTGATTAGCGTTTGCGCCGATCTGGAAGGTGAAGTTACCATCGTTGAGCTTACCTGCGGTGCCGTCAAGAATGTTCTTGCCGTTCCACTGGGTGTTCATGCCGATACGGTCGATTTCGTTCTTGAGCTGCTGGAATTCAAGATCCAGAAAGCCTCGGTCCTTATCATTGTTCGTGTCGTTCGAGGCCTGAATTGACAGTTCACGCATGCGCTGAAGCATGTTCGTGACCTGCTCGGTCGCGCCTTCCGCCGTCTGAATGAGCGAGATCGCATCATTTGCGTTGCGGACAGCCTGGTTGAGGCCCTTAATCTGTGAAGTAAGACGCGTGCTGATCGCAAGGCCCGCGACATCGTCCACTGCATTATTGATACGCTTGCCCGTCGACAGCTGCTGCATGACTGTCGCCAACCCGCGCGAGTTGGTGTTCATCGCTTGCTGGGCATAAAGCGAGCCTGTGTTCGTGTTGATGACAGTCATGTCACTCTCCGACAACTAAGAAGATAAGCCACTCGTTTCTGTTGAGTCTGTCCCAACATGTTTCAATTTGTGGACCAGAAAGGTTAATGACGCCTTGACGTTGCGGGCGCCGGAACCAAAAAAGGAATATAATATTAATTATTAACGATACATTACAGTCAAGTTACTGTTGGTATTCTTTGACCGCAAGTATTTGATGGTTGAAATAACGGTGGCGCGACGGCGCGCTTTAGCCGCGCGCGGAGATTTCCTCTACGCGACGCATATCGAGACAAGAAAAAAGCGCACCCGAAGTGCGCTCTTTTATAAGGTCGCCAAGGCTGTGCGAATTCCCCTCAGTTCAGAATCAGCCTGACGAGGTCAGGGGATACATTCCCGTGGGCCACCACCACGCTGCGCACATTAGACATAATGGCCTCGCAAGCGGATGAGGCCAGGCTTGCCATCACCTTGTCGTCTCCGACCTGCATGCGGGCCATATTTAATCCAGATACGGAAGCATTGATGTTCAACAGCGCCTCGTGAGACGCGGTTCGATCATCTGATAACTTGTTTCGGAGCGCGCTGACCTTGAGCAGCGCCGCCTCGATTCTCGCCATCGTATGCTCGCGATCAGAGCTCGCCTGCAGCTCCATCACCGGTGCGTCCGCCTTCTGCGCGACATCCGTAGTCTTCCTCATCAGGAAGGCGTCCACCTCCTGGGCGGCGGCTGCGGATTCATGGATCGCCTCTGGGGCATCCATCTTGTTCTTCAGAGCCTTGTAACCCGGAAGCAGCCTTTCATAGAAATGCTCAAGCTCTTTCAGGTCGGCTTCAGTACGCTGAATTTTCTGAAACCCGTCGCGCACCTTATTAAGTGCGTGAAGGGACACGGTTACGACATCAGGTTCCGCAGTTGTTCGCTGAGCCTGCCCCGCGGGGGCGACTGCTTTATCGCGAAGCTCCGCCGACACCGGCGCAGGAGTCACCACCAGATCGGCGCGATTCGCCATCGCCGCTCCGGAAGCGGACTTGGGTAGGGTGGCATCGGATTGAATGCGTTCAAGCATGGCTGTTATCCATACATAGGGGGCCGTTCTGTTGAAAACGGACTCAAGAAAGAATTCTTTAACCATGTCGGTCATCATTTTGATGGAAATAACCCATTTTGGTTATTCGGCCTTCACGGAAAAGTAAAACCTCTGCGCCATGCTCAGATTGCCATTAGCTCAGCCAGTGGCATACTAAACCATTCCGCCTACGAGTCGGACTCATCAGAAAGCTCGCCTTGCGCTTTTCTCGCCCACTTCTCGTCGCAGCGTCAGCCGCCTGCGTATGGCTCGCCAGCCCGACCGCACAGCCGCGTGCCGCCGAGGAACGTTCGGTGTCTCAAGGGCTCGACGAGGCGCTTCGCAGTGGCGACCTGAATGGCGCATTTCGGCAGATGCAGAGCCTCGCCGAAGTCAACGAACTAGAAGCCCAGCACAATCTCTCGTTATTCTACTGGCACGGTGTGGGATCCACCCAGAATTTCGACGAGGCCATCCGCTGGAGCACGATGGCTGCCGTCCGCGGACATAAAAAGGCGGTGGCCGCCCGGAAGGCCATGCTTGACTCGATTGACCCTCAGGTCGTCAAGAAGGCGATGGACTGGGTGCGGACACGCCTCACAAAAGACGCGGAGGCCGGCGACGACACAGCGCTGATGCCGCTATCCACCAGCTATCTCCCCGCCTTCGGCGCGCCGAATCCAGCAGAAGCTTATTTCTGGGCCGCACTTTCCGTCTCAACCGGTAAAGCAGAGGCCAAGCGCCAGCGCGATGCAATCGTGTCGGGTATGAACCAGAGCGACATCATAAAAGCGCAGCAACGTGCCAATGATTGGTTTAAGCGTTGGCGCAAGGCCCAAAGTTGATCGAGGATCGCCAGTGAGCGCGCAGAACAAGGACAATTGTCCCCCGCAGTTCGTCTTCGAGATCATGGTGGCGCAGGCCGCCAGCCGTTTTCTCGTCGAAGACAACCCAGCCGAGCAGATCGTGGCTGAAATAGTCACAGCCTTTGACGAGCTTTACAGCAGCGATGCTCTTGAAACGGATATGATCGACGGGCTGGAACGGCTCTTCGGCTTCATCCAGTCGGTCGAGATCAGCGATGTGGACCGGCTTCTTCTCTCCTACATGTGGTTCTGCGCGAATTTCGAGAGCCTTCGCGTCGAACGCAAGAAGAAGTTCCTGTTTGGCAACCCTCTCAAGGGGAAGCCACGGCTGCTCGCCCGCGTCTACACGATGATCACCAACTTCCGATCCTATGCCACCGCTGTTGGCCAGGGCCACGCGCCCCTGAGCCCCGATAGCTGGACGCCCAACGACGAGATCGAGTTCGAACCAATCTTCTCTCTTCTCTTCCCCAAGCCGGAAGAGAAAAAAAAGTAGCCGTTCTGGCGCGTTAATATCAAAAGCGTCTGCTGCGCGTCCGTTCCGCCGCGTTTTAGCGCGTCTTGTCCATGGCGAGTGGCAATTGTCGCGATATTGCGAACCAGCGTTCGGCATCGCTAACGACCACGCCGTGGTTGTTTTCCACAAGCCCCATCGCGATCAGCCGCTTGATCTTGCGGCGCGCGGTTTCCTTGGGGATTTTCATGAAATCAGCGACAGAAGAGATATTCGTCGACGAAATATAGCCGTTGCTCCCAACCTGCTGAATTCGCTCAGTATTCAAATAGCCTATGCTCAGATAAAGTAGCAGTTCTTCAACGTCGAGGTTCAGTGTTGAGCGGATATTCTCGATTGAGCCGAAGAGACTGCGAAGCGCCATGAGGTGGGATGCCTCATAGGGACTTTGCTTGCTGGGGAGGCTGACGACACTGGATTGCAAGGCTGTATCCGCCACTTACGAATCAATTCCTTACCGTAGCGGCAGATTGGGCTCCTGTTTGGTAAAATATATTAACCAAATATTAACTATGGAGACCTGGTAGCGGCACGGCCCGCGCGACTGCGTCTCTCATGCGAAAGGCGCAATGACACGAGGGCGTCTTGCGACTTATTCAAATAAGGGTTTCATTAAATGACAGGCGTAGGCCGTAAGGGGACGGGTCATGAGCACGAGCACGACGGAGCCAGCACCCAAAAGCCGCGTCAAAAAACCGTCTACGGCGAAGCCTCGACAAAAAGCCGTCAAGGATCCCTCAGTCAGGACGACCAAAGCGACAAAGGCGGCGACGTCCAAGATCAAGGCGCCCGCCATATCCCCATCCCTCCCCCACCCCCCTCTGGCGACGAAGCCCTCTGCGCCTAAATCCGCTCCTCCAGCGGATGGGCAAGCCACGCCCCTGCCCGACTTCGAGGCCCTTTCGATGAATGCCGCTCGTCTTGTGGAGGTCGGCGGCAAGGCGCTAGCTGCTTATTTGAAGCCGATGGAAGAAGGCCGCACCAACGCTGATCTCGCCGACAGCGTCGGCGATGCCGTAAAGACCTTCGGCAAGGTCGCCGAATACTGGTTGGCTGATCCCCAGCGTAGCCTCCAGGCTCAGAGCGGCATCACGACCGGCTTCATCGACCTGTGGTCCAACACGCTGCGCCGGCTTGGCGGCGAGGAGGCCAAGGACCTCGTGCCCACTGATCCCGGCGACAAGCGCTTCTCTGATCCGCAGTGGCAAGACAATCCCGTCTTCAATTTCCTGCGACAGGCCTATTCGCTCACCAACAACTGGGCCAATGATCTGGTTAATCACGCCGACAGCGTCGATCAAGCGACGCGCGATCGCGCCCATTTTTACCTGCGCCAGATCGCCGGCGCCGTTTCCCCCTCGAATTTCATCGCCACCAACCCCGAACTGATCCGCGAGACGCTTCGCGAGAGCGGCGATAACCTCGTGCGGGGCATGCAGATGTTCGCGGAGGATGTGGAGGCGGGCAAGGGCCAGCTGAAGATCCGCCAGAGCGACCCCTCGAAATTCGAGCTCGGCGTCAACATGGCGACGACCCCGGGCAAGGTCGTCTTTCGCAACGACCTGTTCGAATTGATCCAATACGCGCCCACCACCGAGATGGTCTACAAGCGCCCGCTGCTGATCGTGCCGCCCTGGATCAACAAATTCTATGTGCTCGACCTCAACGTCGAGAAAAGCTTCGTGCGCTGGGCTGTGGCGCAGGGCCTGACAGTCTTCATCATGTCCTGGGTCAATCCAGATGAGCGGCAGGCTGAGAAGAGCTTCGAAGACTATATGCACGAAGGCATTCTCACCGCCGTTGACGCCATAAGGCGCGCGACAGGCGAGCATCAGGTTTCGGCAATGGGTTATTGTGTGGGCGGCACGCTACTCTCCATGACCCTGGCCTGGATGGCCGCGGTGAAGGACGACCGCATCGCCAGCGCCACCCTTTTGACGACGCAAGTGGATTTCACCGATCCCGGCGACCTCAAGCATTTCGTGGACGAGCAGCGCATCAAATCCATCGAGGAGAAGATGGACGAGGCAGGCTTCCTCGAAGGCGCCCGCATGGCCTCCGCCTTCAACATGCTGCGGCCCAACGAGCTGATCTGGACCTATTTCGTCAACAACTACCTGAAGGGCAAAGAGCCCCCGCCCTTCGATCTATTGGTATGGAACTCCGATTCCACCCGCATGCCCAAGGCGAACCACTCTTTTTATCTGCGCAACTGCTACCTTGAGAACAATCTGACCAAAGGCAAGATCACGCTGTCCAATATCCGGCTCGACCTGAAAAAAGTGTCGATACCCATCTACAATCTCGCCGCGAAGGAAGACCATATCGCCCCCGCGAAATCCGTCTTCAACGGCGCAAAATATTTCGGCGGCGACATGCGCTATGTGCTGTCGGGCTCGGGCCATATCGCAGGCGTGGTGAACCCTGCGGACAAGCCAAAATATCAATACTGGACCGGGCCCAGCCCAACTGGTGAATTCGAGAATTGGGTGACGCAGACAGTCGAGCATCCCGGCAGCTGGTGGGTCGACTGGATCGCATGGATGAAAGATCATGCGCCCGAAATGGTCCCTGCCCGCCACCCGGGCGATGGCGCGCTCAAACCCCTTTGCGACGCGCCGGGGGAATATGTGCGCGTGAAGGCTTAAGTCGGCCCACCATTGAGCGAAAGCCGCCCCATCTGTTATCTGCGTACAGATGATTCCCCGGCCTCGCCGCCGCACGCACGAAAGCCACTCCCATGCATGATATCCGCTGGATCCGCGATAACGCCGAAGCCCTCAAGGAGGGGCTGCGTCGGCGGGGCTGGGATGGACTGAAGATCGAGGAGACGGTGGCGGAGCTGTTCCGGCTCGACGATGAGCGCCGCGACATCATCGCGGTGACGCAGCGTGCTCAGGAAGAGCGGAACCGCCTGTCCAAGGAAATCGGCCAGGCCATGGGCAAGAAGGACCTTGCCCGCGCCGAAGAACTGAAAGCCCGGGTCGCCGAAATCAAGAGCGAGACCGAAGGCGCAGCCGCCGCCGAGACCGCAGCCGTGCGCGCCCTCGACACCGCCTTGCTCGAACTGCCCAATCTGCCCCTCGATGAGGTGCCTGAGGGCGCCGACGAGCATGACAATGTGGAAGCACGGGTCATCGGAACGAAACCCGTCTTCGAAAATGGATTCCAGCCCAAAGAGCATTTCGAGATCGGCGAGGCGCTCGGCCTCATGGATTTCGAGCGGGCGGCGAAAATGTCTGGCGCGCGTTTCGTCATCCTGCGCGGCGCGCTGGCGCGGCTGGAGCGGGCGCTGGGCCAGTTCATGCTCGACGTCCACACCGGCGATCATGGCTATCAAGAAGTGAACCCGCCCGTACTGGTGCGGGATGAAGCGATGTATGGCACAGCGCAATTGCCGAAGTTCCGCGATGACCAGTTTCGCGCGGGCGAAGACTTCTGGCTGATCCCCACCGCTGAAGTGCCGCTCACCAATCTCGTGCGCGAAGAGATCCTTGACGAAAAGAGCCTTCCCATCCGTGTCACCGCGCTGACCAACTGCTTCCGCGCCGAGGCTGGCGCTGCGGGGCGCGACACGCGTGGCATGATCCGCCAGCATCAGTTCGCCAAGGTGGAGATGGTCTCCATCACCACGCCGGAGCAGTCGCTCGCCGAACACGAGCGCATGACCGCCTGCGCGGAAGAAATCCTCAAACGCCTTGGCCTGCATTATCGCGTAATGACGCTCTGCACCGGAGACATGGGCTTCGCCTCTCGCAAGACCTATGACATCGAGGTCTGGCTTCCCGGTCAGGATCGCTTCCGCGAAATTTCCTCCTGCTCGGTCTGCGGCGATTTTCAGGCACGCCGCATGAACGCACGCTATCGCGCATCCGAAAGCAAGACGAACCGCTTCGTCCATACGCTCAACGGTTCTGGCGTCGCCGTCGGTCGCGCCCTCATCGCCGTGCTGGAGAACTACCAGACCGCCGACGGCGGGGTGACAGTGCCAGAGGCGCTGCGGCCCTATATGGGCGGGCTGGAGAAAATCGCGGCGGCGTGATGATCGC
>CANBVC010000165.1 GCA_947372795.1 Beijerinckiaceae bacterium | reverse complement strand
GCGGGCAGATGAAGCCCCTCGTTGAAGGTCTCCTTTGCCTGTCCCGAGCAAGAGCCCGGCACCGGCCCGCCAATATCGCTCTTGTGGGCGATGGAGCCGGTGAATGCGATCAGGCTTCCCTGCGCGAAGACAGGCGTGATCACGCACATATCTGGCGCATGGGGGCTGCCGCCCTCATAGGGGTGGTTGATCAGAAAGGCGTCGCCTTCCTCAATGTCGTCATATTCGCGGATCACCGCCTGACAGCAGGCTGGAAAGGAGCCGATATGCAGCGGCAGCACCACATGCTGCGCCACCACATCGCCCTCGATGTTCATGATCGCGCAGGATGCGTCCTGACTTTCACGCACGATGGTCGAATAACCAGTGCGGAACAGCGAGTTCTGCATTTCCTGCACGATGCCATCGAGGCTCGCCTTGATGATTTCGAGTTCGACTGCGTCGAGCTTGTATTCGGTTGCGCTGCTCATGTCAGGTTCCGATGGTGATGATCATGTTGCGATAGGAGTCGATGCGCACCTTTTGTCCGGGCGGCACGACGGTGGTGCAATCGAGCTGGTCGATGATGGCCGGGCCTTCGAAGCTCGCGCCAACGTCCAGCCGCTCGCGCTGATACACGGGGCAATCCACCATGCGGCCATCAAAGCGCGCCGGGCGCATCTCACGCAGCGCTTCCGACAGCGGCGCGCCGGTCGGCTTGAACTCGGGCAGTTCAACCGGCGGCACGCGGCCTATGCCGCGCAGGCGATAGGAGACGATCTCCACGGGCTCGTTGGGCGCGGTATGGCCGAACATCTTGCGATGTTCTTCATCAAAGCCGGCGCGCAGCGTCTTGAGATCGCCGGGCGCGAGCGGCGCCGGGCAGGGAAGGGTTATTTCATAGCCCTGTCCTGCGTAGCGCAGATCAAGCGCATATTCGATGTCGGTTTGCGCTGGCGCGAAATGTTCCTGCGCCAGATCCTCACGCGCCTGCCCTTCAAGCTGCGCGAAGACATCGTTGACCTGCGCTTCGCTGACATTGCTCAGGGCGGTGAGGCGCGAGCGGATATAGTCGTGTTTCACATCCGACATCACAAGGCCCATGGCGGAGTAAACGCCGGGGTAGAGCGGCACGATCACGCCCGCCATGCCAAGGTCCTGCGCGATGCGCCCTGAATGGAGCGGGCCCGCGCCGCCAAAGGCCAGAAGCATGAAGTCGCGCAGATCATGTCCGCGCATGGTGGAGATAGCCTTGATCGCTTCCTGCATCTTCACATTGATGATGCGCACGATGCCTTCGGCCGCATCCTCCACGCTGACGCCGAGCGGCTTCGCCACGGCGTTGGCGATCGCGTCGCGCGAGGCCTGCGCATCGAGCGTCATCTTGCCGCCCAGAAAATTGCCGGGGCTGAGATAGCCGAGCACCAGGTTGCAATCAGTGATGGTGGGCTGTGTGCCGCCGCGCATGTAGCAGGCTGGGCCGGGCATGGCGCCGGCGCTTTGCGGGCCGACCACCAATTCGCCGAAACGGTCCACATGGGCGAGCGTGCCGCCGCCGGCGCTCACGGTGTTGATGTCGATCATCGGCAGGGCGACGTCGCGCCCTTCCACCTTGCCGCGATTGGAGATGGATGGCTCGCCATCCTTGATCAGCGCTACGTCGCAGGAGGTGCCGCCCATGTCGAAGGTGATGAGGTTCTGCACGCCGGTGGTGCGGCAGGCGTGGACGCTGGCGGTGATGCCGCCCGCAGGTCCTGACAGAACGGTCGCAACAGCCTTCTTTGCGGTCGCCTCAAAAGTCGCCATGCCGCCGTTTGACTGCATGATATATTTCTGCGGCGTGGTGACGCCAGCGGACTTCAAGCGCGCATCGAGATTGGCGATGTAATGCGCGAGAATGGGCTGGAGATAAGCGTTGATGACGGTCGTCGAGAGCCGATAATATTCACGGATCTGCGGCACGATCTCGCTTGAGAGAGAGACGCTGCAACCGGGAATTTCTTCAGCCAGAATTTCGCGCACGCGCTGCTCATGCTGGGGCGCAAGGAAGGAGAACAGCAAGCACACGGCGATGGACTGCACATCCGTTTCGCGTAACGCGCGCGCCGTTTCGCGCAACGCCTCTTCATCGAGCGGCTCGATAATTTCGCCCTCGAAGGAGACGCGCTCTGCGGCCTCTCCGGTGCGGCTTTGCGGCGCGAGCATGGGCGGGCGGTCATACATGATGTCGAAAATGGCGGGGCCATGCGGGCGCGATTGTTCGGCGACTTCATAGATGCCGCGAAAGCCCTTGGTGACGATGAGGCCCGTGCGCACGCCCTTGCCTTCAAGCAGCGCATTGGTGCCCACAGTGGTGCCATGGCAGAAATAGCGAATGTCTTCCGGCGCCACGCCGCGCGCGATCAGCTCTTCGACGCCCGCCAAAATGGCTCGCGAAGGATCGTCAGGGGTTGAAGGAATCTTGGCGACCGAGACTTCGCGGGTCTCGTCGTTCACATAGACGAAATCAGAAAACGTGCCGCCCGTATCCACGGTCAAACGATATTGCGCCATTGCCCGCCGCTTCCTGCCCGCATTATTTCGCAAGTCTGCGCTTGCGTCTCCGCCTGACGGAGCGGACAGAGTTGAGCAGAGGCGAGGGCGCCAGTAAACTTCAGTCTTTCTGTATCCCACCTAAAGTTTTGCTTTACCTCGCCGCAGGCGGCGTCATCTGCTCGACGAGGGCGCGCACGAGGGGTTGGCGCAGGGCGTCGCGTCGGTAAAGGGCGCAAAAGGCCACCTTGCCTGCGCGGGGGCCAAGATCGAGGCTGTGGACCTTTGGCGAGAGGCGCCGCTCGATGCACAGCGTATGCACCAGCGCCATGCCCACGCCCATTTCCACGAAGGTGGCCGCGGTCTCGCATGTGGGCGCCTCAATGATGGTCTGCGCTTTCGCCAGCGCGGGCGCGAGCGTCTTTTCGATCAGCGCGCGGGTCACGGTGGAGCTAGGGGGCGTCATAACCCGCTGGTTGGCGAGGTCGGCGGGGCCGGTGGGGCGCTTGCGGGGGCCAAGCTCCTGCGGGTTCCATGCGATGGAAAGGGTCGTCTCGGCGATCACCTGCCGCTCAAGCTTTGCGGGCGGTTCGCGAAAAATGCCGAAGCTGACATCCAGCTCGCCGCTCTCCAGCGCCGCGATGGCGTCGGCGGATTTATAGACTCGCAGGCTCAGCGCCACGCGCGGATAGCGGTCGAAGAAGGTGCGGATGCGCGGGGCGAAATACCACGCGTGATCGCTGCCGACCGACACCGAAAGCCGCCCTTCCGGCGCGCTCTGCTGAATGCTCGTCAGCGCTTGCTCTGCGCGCGCGATGACGCCCTCAGCTTCGCGCAGAAACCGCTCCCCCGCCTGCGTTAGCATCAGCTTGTTGGGCATACGATCGAAGAGAGCGAGGCCGAGATCCGACTCTAGCTTGCGCAGCTGGCCGGAGACGGCCGGAACGGTCAGCCGCAAATGCTCCGCCGCCACCCGCAAACTGCCCTGCCGGGCGACGAGCTGGAAGGCGCGCAGGCGCTTGAGGTCGAGTGTGTCGAGATCGAGCATGGGGCAAAGTCCCATGGCGAAGGGGCGGGGCGCAAGGGTGGTCTGGTTGGATTTCAACCTGAAGCACTATTGTCCTGCGGCCAACCTGGGCTAACCTGCCCCCAGCCCATTCATCCCTTCCCAACAGGCGACTCCAATGACCCAATATCCCCGTGACATGCACGGCTATGGCCGCACCACGCCTGACCCCAAATGGCCGGGCGGGGCGAATGTCTGCGTTCAGTTCGTTGTGAATTACGAAGAGGGTGGCGAAAACAATATCCTGCATGGGGACGCCGCCTCCGAAGCCTTCCTCTCCGAGATCGTCGGCGCCGCCGCCTGGCCGGGCCAGCGCCACTGGAACATGGAGAGCATCTACGAATATGGCGCCCGCTCTGGCTTCTGGCGGCTGTGGCGCATGTTCACCCAGCGAAAGATGCCGGTCACGGTGTTCGGCGTGGCGAGCGCGCTGGCGCGCAGCCCCGAACAGCTCGCCGCCATGAAGGAAGCCGACTGGGAAATCGCCAGCCACGGGCTGAAGTGGATCGAATACAAGGACTTCACCTCCGAAGCCGAGCGCGCCCATATGCAAGAGGCCATCGCGCTGCATACGCAGGTCGTCGGCGAGCGGCCGCTTGGCTGGTACACGGGCCGCACGTCGATCCACACGCTCGATCTCGTGACGGAGGAAGGCGGCTTCCTCTATTGCGCGGATTCTTATGCTGACGAGCTCCCCTACTGGACCCACAAGGACGGTAAGGACCAGCTCGTCGTGCCCTATACGCTCGACGCCAACGACATGCGCTTCGCCACCCCGCAGGGCTTTAACTCCGGCGATCAGTTCTTCGCCTATCTGAAGGATTCCTTCGACTATCTCTATCGCGAGGGGCAGGATGGCGCGGCCAAGATGATGTCGGTGGGGCTGCACTGTCGTCTGGTGGGCAGGCCGGGACGGGCGGCGGCGCTGGCGCGCTTCCTTGATTACGTGCAGGGCCATGACAAGGTCTGGGTGGCGACGCGGCTTGACGTGGCGCGTCACTGGCAGGCGCATTTCCCGGCGCGATAATCGGCTAGACTGCTCAGAAGGCGACCGCGATTCGGTCGCCGCACCGGAAACGCCATGTCTGAGACGCCCCCGAAGGTCCCGCTGCGCGACATTTTTCGCGTGTTTTTCACCATCGGGGCCTCGAGCTTCGGCGGGGGCGTCACCGGCTGGATGCACCGCATCACCGTGACCCAGCGGGGCTGGCTCACCAATGATAAGTTCCTGTCCGGCCTTGCGCTGGGGCAGGTGCTGCCGGGCGCCAATGTCTCCAATATGGCTGTTTATATCGGGCAAGTTCTGCGCGGCGCGCCGGGCGCGCTCGTGGCGCTGCTGGCGGTGCTGGCGGGGCCCTTCTTTCTCGTCATTGGCGCTGCGACGGTCTACGACACCGCCATCAAGATTCCCGGGTTCCACTCGGCTATGGACGGCATCGCCGCAGCGGCGGTGGGGATGGTGCTGCGCATGGGAACCATGGGCGCGCTACACGGCTGCCGGAAGGTAGCCCCCAGCGTCATCGCTTTTGCCGTGTTCATAGCGATTGGCGTCCTGCAATGGCCTTTGGCGCCCGTGGCGCTGGTGGCGGCCCCGATCAGCGTGGCGCTGGCCTGGCCGCGGCGCAGCCGAGGGGGGCAGGATGCGTGACAATCCGCTTCTCGGCCTGACGGTCATCCTCGTCCCCTTCTCGCTTCTATCCATCGGCGGCGGGCCCAGCATTTTCGCGCCCCTACAGCGCGAGGTGGTTGATGTCATGCACTGGGTCACGGCGCGCGAATTCATCGATCTCTTCTCCATCGCCCGCGTGGCGCCGGGGCCAGGGGCCATGCTCACCACGCTCATCGGCTGGAAGGTCGCCGGCTGGACGGGCGCCATCGTGGCCACCCTCGCGCTGTTCCTGCCCGCCTCCATCCTCACCCTCATGGTTGCGCGGGTTTATGATCGCTACCGGGGCCGTGAGTGGCATACGGCGCTGGAAGTGGGACTGGCGCCCTTGGCGGTGGGGCTCATCTTCGCGGGCGCCATTTCCATTATTCGCCTGTCCGGCAACGGCATGCTCACCTGGGCGGCGGCGGTGGGCGCGGGGCTGGCGCTGACCCTGCGGCCCAAGATGCACCCCTTCGTCGTGCTGTTTGCGGGCGTCGTGCTTTTCGTTGGGGCGGAGATCGCGGGCTTCTGGCCTATCGCTGCGCCCTGAGCTTCCCCCGTGGCTCGCGCTGGGGTATCCAATCGCCACGCACAACCCATCGGAGCGGCCATGGACAAGATCATCGTCGAGGACGTCAGCCTCGCAGCACTCAAATCGGGCCTCGCTGATGGCTCCATCGCCCTCGTCGACGTGCGCGAGGCCTATGAATGGGAGGCGGGCCGCATTCCCGGCGCTACCCTGAACGCCCTCTCGGTCTTCGATACGGCGGCTTTGCCTGCGGCCAAGCCCGGCCAGCGCATTGTGCTCCATTGTCGTTCAGGCAAGCGCTCGATCACTGCGCTGGGCCTTGCGCAGGAATTTGGCCGCATGGACATTCGCGCCCATTTCACCGGCGGCATGCTGGAATGGACGGGTGCGGGCGAAGACGTTCTGACCGGCTGAAGTGAGGACGACATGGATCTTGGATTGAAGGGCAAGCGCGCCATCGTCTGCGCGTCGAGCAAGGGGCTTGGACGGGCTTGCGCTACGGCGCTCGCGCAAGCTGGCTGCGAGGTCGTCATCAACGGGCGCAATGTCGCCACGCTGGAGGCTACGGCGAAAGAGATCGCGGAGGCGACGGGCGCGCGGGTGATCCCCATCGCCGCAGACGTCGGCACGCCCGAGGGCCGCAAGGCCCTGCTCTCGGCCTTGCCCGAAGTCGACATTCTCGTGAACAACAATGGCGGTCCGCCCACGAAGGACTTCCGCCAACTCTCTCACGCCGACATGGTGGCGGGCGTTGAAGGCAATATGATCACGCCCATCGAACTCATTCAGGGTGTCATCGACGGCATGGTGGCGCGCAAATTCGGCCGCATCATCAACATCACCTCTGGCTCGGTGAAAATGCCCTTGCCCATGCTCGACCTGTCGTCTGGCGCACGCGCGGGCCTCACGGCCTTCGTGGCGGGCGTGGCGCGGCAGGTGGCGGGCTCGAATGTCACCATCAACGGCATCCTGCCGGGCGCCTTCTTGACCGACCGCCTGCGCACCATCGCGGCGGGCGCCGCAAAGGCGCAGGGGACGACCGCTGACGAGGTGCTGGCAGCGCGCACCAAGACCATTCCGGCTGGCCGCCTCGGCGACCCCGAGGAGTTCGGCCAATTGTGCGCCTATCTCGCCAGCAAGCAGGCGGGCTATATCACCGGGCAGAATTTCCTGATCGACGGCGGGACCTTCCCGGGCGCCTTTTAAAGCGGATGCTGGCTGGCGTCGCCTACAAGATCGCATCCACCTTCGTCTTCGCCTGCATGATGGCGATCATGAAAGGGCTCTCC
>CANBVC010000164.1 GCA_947372795.1 Beijerinckiaceae bacterium | reverse complement strand
GCCATCGAGGCCATCGCCTCGGCTGACGCCAGCACAGCATGGTGCGTGGGCCAGGCCTGCGGCGTCGCCATGGCCTCGGCCTATCTCGACCCCGAAGTATCCCGCGAGATCTTCGGCGGACCCCGCTCGGTCGTCGCCTCCGGCCCCAATACGCGCGGCGCCCGCGCGGTGAAGACCGCTGGCGGCTACCGGGTCACCGCCCGCTGGAATTATGCCAGCGGCAGCCGCCACGCCCAATGGCTGGGCGGCCATACCGCCGTCTTCGAGGAGAATGGCGAGCCCGCCAAGACCCCGGAGGGGCGGCCCGTGGACCGCACCATGCTCTTCGAAAAATCGAAGGCGACCATCTTCGACGACTGGCAGGTGATGGGCCTGCGCGGCACCGGCAGCGACAGCTACGAGGTCACGGACCTCTTCGTGCCGGAGGAGCATACCTATACCCGCGACAACCCCGCCGACCGGCGCGCCCATACGCCGCTCCATTCCAATTTCACGGGCTTCAACATCTTCGGCCTGAGCTTCTCGGCGCTGTCGCTGGGCGTGGCGCGGGGCATGATGCGCGATTTCGTGACCCTGGCTTCGCAGAAGTCGCCCATGGCCGCGCAAGGCGCCTGGGTGCTGCGCGACAACGCGGTGGTGCAATCGAAAGTCGCCATCGCCGAGGCGCGCCTCATGGCCGCGCGGGGCATGGTGGCGGACATCTATGGCAGGCTCTGGGATCAGGCCCTGCAGGGTCGCCCCTTCACCCTGCGCGACAAGGCCGACATGCGCCTCGCCTCCACCTTCGCCATGAACGAGGGCCGCGAGGTCGTCGCGGTGCTTTACAATGCGGCGGGCGGCACGGCGATCTTCCAGAAGAACAGCTTCGAGCGCCGCTTCCGCGACATCAACTGCGCCTCGCAACAGGGCCAGGCCGCGCAATCCAATTTCGAAATCATCGGCCAGGTGCTGCTGGGGCTGGAGCCGAAGGGGCGGGTTTAGACGCCCCTTCCTTTCAATGCATTTCGAGATGGCGCCTGGTTCAAAGTCAGGCGGCGGCGCTCGTCTTGCCACCCATTTCAAGGCGTTTTTTGAGCTCGTTTGCGTACCAGACAATACTATCGAAAATTAGCATGATATTACGCAGACGTCTCTCTGTTTTATTGGGAGCACCTAAATGTATATGCTCGAATTGATAATCAGTGAATCTTAAATCAGCTGCATTGAAACCGCTTTCAGCATAATGTTCGACAATTAATTCCTGTGCTTTTCTGCTTTTTTCAATCAAAGTTTCAATGCCGCCCTGTATCACAGCCTCAATTCCATTGTGCAAGACGACAACGTCGCACTTTAGCGCCTGGAATATCACGGCCTTACGTTCATCCTGATTGAGATCGTCGAAAAGTATGTGCAGCACACCCGCAACTGCATCGACTTTCTTTTGATCAAAGTCGCCATCTAAGAAGTTCATATCTATCTCCTCGGATAATTTACTACGCGTCAAGAAACGCCACCAACGGCGTCCCACACATGGATTTAAAAATATTTTATTTAAATCTGGCGCCCGGTTGCGGGAGGCGCATGGCAACCCGCAACCGAGCCTTCGGCACAAAATGCAGAACCCCTCACGGCTCCTGCGCGTCAATCAGCACGAACGCGATCCGGCAGGGCTGCGTCCCCCGGTTGATCCACGCATGGTTCGTGCCCTGCTGCACCAGCACGTCGCCCGCCTTCATGTGGATTTCCGTATCGTCCAGGAGCATGTCGATCTCGCCTTCCATGATGATGGCGTAATCGACGGTGCGTGTCGCATGCATAAGCGGATGGCGCGGGGGGAGATGGCGCTTGGGCGTCGAGGCGCCGTGCTGGGAGTGATGATAATCCAGCGGCAGATCGTCGACCTCTTTCGGCGTCGGGGGAATATCAACGATGCGGAAGATCGAGCCACCAGCGGGAGGCGCGACGCCAACCTTCACTGCAGCGCGGTCAGCCGGACCGGCGATATCGGCGGGCGATTCCTGCGTCGTCCAGAGCAGACGCGACACGGTCTTGCGACCCTCGCGCACAACCTTATTGGGGTTGTCGCCATCAAACAACACAACCGCTTTGCCGCTTGCATCGACCGTGGTGACGACGCGCCGCACTTCTTCACTTAACGCCATTATATCCTCGTGAAATTAGCGGCAGCCTTCAAGCTTGCTCGCCTTGTTGATGAGCTCGAAAGGCCCAAGCGCCTTTTCGATCTCGGATGAAAAACCACCGTCGACAAGCCTGTCGAGCGGCGGATCCTTTTCGATCATGCCGTCCTTTTTAAAGACGCGCAGCAGATCGGCGATGCTGGCGGCGTTGACGCGGCCATTGGGGTCACGCGCCTGCCAATCCATCTCATCGAGCTGTTTAAAATCTTTTCCAATGCCCGCCTTCAGCAGAATATTGATCACCTCGGCCCTGTTCGGCCCATGGTGATAGGCCTGACAATAATCACGCGCGCCGCGCGCAATGGCGATGAAGACCTTGCGCGCGACATCGCGATGATCCCTGAGCCAATCGGCGTTCGCCATATAGGCGAGGCTCGTCATGGGCAGTTCTTTCACATAACCCTTTTCAGGATCGATCCACGGGGCGGCGACGCCCTGTTGAATGGCCATGTCGGTGAAGGGAGCAACCATCAGCGCCACATCGAGACCGCCATTGGCGAGCGTGGGTATCATCTGCGGAAAGGCCAGCGTCTTCACGTTAACGTCGGCAAGCCGCAGCCCCGCGCTTTCCAGCATCGATGAGAGTTCATAAGTGGACAGGGAGCCCGCGCCGCTCACCGCCACATTGCGCCCCTTCAAATCAGCGGGCGTCTTTATCTTGTCCTTCAGGTCAGGGCGCACCACGAAATTATGATAGACCGGCGTCGAGCCGCTCTCGAGCGCAAGGATCACTGGCAGGCCCTGCGCGACCGCGTTGAAATAACCGGCGTTCATCCCGCCCTGCGCAATCTGGATCTGATTGGTGGCGAGGATCGCCATGGCGCGGCTGAGAGAGTCGATGGCCTCGATGCGCACGTCAACGCCAGCCTCGCGAAAATAGCCCTTCTCAAGCGCGATATAATTGGAGGCGGAGGGCACGCTCTGCACGGTGCTGATGGTGACGGTCTGCGCCAGACAGGACGCGCTGAAAGCGATGATTGCGGCCAGCGCCACACTGAATTGACGAGCGACCATCCGCGCCTCCCAAGTTTGAAGCGCAGGGTGACCGGCGAGGCGCCGACTGTCAACTGAGGCTAAAGCGGTGGCTCAATGCTCTTGCGGATTGTGCAGCCAGCCATAGGCGTCATGGGCCGCCTTGAGCCAGTCGGCAGGAGTCACATCCTCGATAAAGCGTTGGTAAAATATATGCCCTCGATTGGGCGGGCGCCGGAAGTCATATTGCGGAGCTGGTCGAAGACGCGCCACCGGCTCGCGAAACAGGCCCAAAATCGCTGTCTGCGAAGCATGAGCGGCCAACATCTGGTCGCGTATCAGCGCCTCGGCCTGATTGAAAGCGATCTCGACATCGTCATCGCCCTGCTCTGCGAAACGCTGCGTCACAAGTCCATGTTCGCTTTCGTAGTAAAAAGCCATCTCCATCACGACTGGCGGGTGCAGACCACGATGCTCCATACGAGCGCAAGCCATGGCGACCGCGCAGGCGCAGGCGTCGTGATCGAGATGGCCACCCTCATAGGGATGAGTGAAGACGGCCTCGATACGCTGCGTTTCAAAGTAAGCGCCAAGGGCCGCCGCGATGGTGGGCATGTGGCGAAACGCGTCCTGATCGCCGATGGGAAAGGAATGACGCCGCTCGGCGCGAATATTCACAAGGTCCAGCACCCGCGCGAGCTCCGTGGCGCGCGCCTTCGCATGATCCTCACTGTTACGAAAGCCCGCAGCGCGCACGCAGCGAACATCGCGCCGCGCGCCATCGGTGAGGTGGACCGCATGAGCGCCGCGCAACAGTTTCAACAGGGGGCCAAGGCCAATGGTTTCATCATCAGGATGGGCCACGACCAGCGCGACGGGCGCGTCGAAACTCCTGCGCGCGCAGAGGTCACGCATGATGCAATGAGCACGTCCGGCTAATGCGGAACACATGGACCGACCATCCGATCAAAACGTAGCGATGTAGCGACGCTTGAACCGTTGTGCGATCAGAACGGATCAGGCGGCGCGCTCTGGCTTGCGCACCAGATTACGGACGGTCCACAGACCGATGGAGACGATCGTCTCGCCAGCCTCATCGCGCACGATCAAGCGCGCGCCGGGCTCTTTCGTTTGACGGGCAAGCTCCGCCACGTGGTCCCACAAAGCGCTACGGTCGGCCAGCTCGACACCATTTTGCCGGGCGACGATCAACGGGCCGGAAGAGACCTCGAACGAATAGAGCGCCATTGTAGAGCGAACCTTTGGTTGAGACCATTATGCGACAAGCCACAGACAACGCGGACCGTGGCGGAGAGTTCCGGCTTTGCGGGTTCGCCTTCTGCAAGAAGGTCCATCGTGCTATAGGGAAAATGAACTAGTGCTAATATGACGCGGCCGACTCTCCCCCTGGGGAGGGTATGTTGGAGACCACCATGACCTCGCCCTTCAAGCCCTTCGCTGATCCTGCCGCAGCCCGGCTTGGCCTCTCACACAGGCCCCGCCGCAACCGACGCACGGACTGGGGGCGGCGGCTCGTGCAGGAAACGGCGCTGACGGTGAACGACCTCATCTGGCCCATTTTCATCATCGACGGTGAAAAGCGCCGAGAACCCGTCCCCTCCATGCCCGGCGTCGACCGGCTTACCATCGACGAGGCGGTGCGCGCGGCAGAGCTTGGAGCAAAGCTCGGCATTCCCGCCCTCGCCCTTTTCCCAAACACCGACCCCGCGCTGCGCGATCTTGACGCCACGCAGGCTTATAATCCCGACAACCTTGTCTGCCGCGCCGTGCGCGCCATCAAGAAAGAGGTTCCGCAGATTGGCGTCGTCACCGATGTGGCGCTCGACCCCTACACCAGCCACGGACAGGACGGACTCATGCAGGGCGAGGAGATCGTCAACGATCTCTCCGTGCGCGCGCTTGTGGTCCAGTCGCTCAATCAGGCCCGCGCCGGCGCCGACGTCATCGCCCCGTCCGACATGATGGACGGGCGCATCGGCGAGATCCGCCGGGCGCTTGACGCCGAACAGTTCGAACATGTGCAGATCATGAGCTATGCGGCGAAATACGCCTCGGCCTTTTACGGCCCCTTCCGCGATGCGGTGGGCTCGGGCGGCCTGCTCAAGGGCGACAAGCGCACCTATCAGATGGACCCGCACAACTCCGACGAGGCCCTGCGCGAAGTGGCGCTCGACCTCGAACAGGGCGCGGACATGGTGATGGTGAAGCCTGGTATGCCCTATCTCGACGTGGTGCGCCGCGTGAAGGATGAATTCGGCTGCCCGACCTTCGCCTATCAGGTGTCTGGCGAATATGCGATGATCATGGCCGCCGCCAACAATGGCTGGCTCGACGCTGATCGCGCCATGGTGGAAAGCCTCGTCGGCTTCAAGCGCGCAGGCGCCGACGGCGTCCTGACCTATTTCGCCCCCATGGTGGCGCAGAAGCTGGCCAAGGGGCTCTGAGCCTTACCTCCGCTGCTTGAAGGTCCAGTCCGGCTGGGCGGATTTGATCATCATCATTTCCGCCATGTTCTCGCGCGTCAGCATGCCCGCCAACGCGCCCATCTCATCCACGACGCATAGGGCCGGCGCCCCGCCTGCCCCCAGCATGGTCAGCGCCTCGCCGAGATCCAGTCCCGAGCGAACGACGGGGGTCGGTGCGCGCATGACGTCCGCCAGCGGAGCCTCGCGCGGACGCGTCCCCAGCGCTACGATCAAATCCTCCCGCACCAATAGCCCCACAGGTTTGCGGTGGCCGTCGATGACCGGGAACTGATGCTGCGCGGTGGCCAGCAGCACATCCACCGCGTCAGCAAGGCTGGCCTCGACGGGAATGGGAACGACGCCAGTCTCCATCGCGTCCATCACGCGCAGTCCAGTCACAGCTGAACGCAGCGCGCTGTCCTGCGCCTCCCCCGCCGCCGCCACGTAGACGAATATGGCGATAAAGAGGAGCATGGGATTGCCGAAGAGCCCGGCGAAGCCAAGTACGAAGGCGAAGCCCTGCCCTATGCGGGCCGCGATGGAGGTTGCGCGCTGCGGCCCCATTTTCATGGAGAGAATTGCATGAAGCACACGCCCGCCATCCATGGGAAAGGCGGGAATGAGGTTGAAGATCGCCAGAAACAGATTTGCCCCCGCGAGCCGCGCCACGAGGCTGATGCGGGGATCGTCGATCTTCTGCATCTCCTCGGGAATGACGGCGCCCGCCACCAAAATCAGTACGAACGCGATGACGATATTGACCGCAGGTCCCGCCAGAGCCACCGCAAGTTCCTGGGAGGGTTTTTCGGGGATGCGCTCAAGACTGGCGACACCCCCGATGGGCAGCAGCGTAACCTCGGGCGTATTGATGCCGTAGCGCCGCGCGGTCAGGATATGACCGAACTCATGCAGAAGCACGCAGGCGAAGAGCAGCACGATGAACAGCAAATTTCTAAGCGCCGCATCGGCTCCGTCATGGCGCAGCGCGCTGGCGCCGATCCAGACCAGAAAGAGTATGAAAGTGATGTGGATGCGCACCGCCGTACCTGCGACGCGTCCGATGGTGACAGACCATGGCATGGGATCATCCTTGCTGCTGTTCCAAACATAGGGCTCAGGCTCGTCCGGGAAAGCTCTGTCCAAAGCGGCGCCGGCTCTTGAGAATGGCGCGGGAACAACCAGATATTGAATATCGCGTGTATGCGACTGGAGAACACCATGACCGATCCACGCCTCGGCGGCCAACCCTGGAGCAGCGCCATCCCCTATGCGCCGCGCCTGCCGGCGGCAGCCCTTGCGGGCGTGCGCACGAGGCGCATGACGGCGGTGCTCGTCGACCTGTTCATCGTGGCGCTGATGAGCGCCGCCATTTGGCTGGCGCTGGGTTTTCTGTCGCTCGGCTTGCTCTGGTTCTTCCTGCCGCCGCTCTTTCCTATCGTCGCCTTCTTTTACAATGGCTTGACGGTCTCGGGACCGCGCCG
>CANBVC010000163.1 GCA_947372795.1 Beijerinckiaceae bacterium | reverse complement strand
CATGGTGGGCCTCTCGGCCACGGTGCGCGATCTTGATGAGCTGCGCCGCTGGATCGCGCCACAGCGGGGCCATGGTGAAAGGGCGGAGCTGGTGGTCGCCGCGCCCGGCGCGCCTCCCGCCATCGCCATGCTCGACACGCGCGAACGGCTCCCATGGTCGGGGCACGGGGCGAGCCATGCCATCGGCGAGATTTACGAGCGCATCAAGGCGGCGCGTTTGACGCTCGTTTTCGTGAACACCCGCGCGCAGGCCGAGGCGACCTTTCAGCAGCTCTGGCATGTCAACGAGGACGCGCTGCCAATCGCGCTGCATCACGGCTCGTTAGACGCGGGCCAGCGTCGCCGCGTCGAGGAGGCTATGGCGGCGGGGCGGTTGAAGGCCGTGGTTTGCACCTCCACGCTCGATCTTGGCGTTGACTGGGGCGATGTCGATCTCGTCGTGAATATAGGCGCGCCCAAGGGCGCGAGCCGCCTGCTGCAACGCATCGGCCGCGCCAACCATAGGCTGGATGAATCTTCGCGCGCTTTGCTCGTGCCCGCCAATCGCTTTGAAGCGCTGGAATGCACAGCGGCGATCGAAGCGGCTGCCGAAGGCGCGCAGGATACGCCACCCGCGCGCACCGGTTCGCTCGACGTCTTGTGCCAGCACATTCTCGGCATGGCTTGCGCCGCGCCTTTTCTCGCCGATGAGCTCTATGAAGAGATCGTCTCGGCCGAGCCCTATGCGCAGCTGCGACGTGAAGATTTCGATGACGCCGTGAGCTTCGTCGCCACGGGGGGCTATGCGCTGCAAAGCTATGATCGCTTCGCAAAGATCAAACGCATGCAGGACGGGCGTTGGCGCATCGCCAACGCCAAGATCGCCCAGTCCTATCGCATGAATGTCGGCTCCATCGTGGAATCCGACATGCTAAAGGTGCGCCTCGTACGCGGCGCGCCCAAGCCATCGTCAAGCGCTTCGCCTGCGCCCTACACGGGTCGCGTGTCTCGCGGAGGGCGTGTCCTTGGCGAGATCGAAGAGTATTTTCTGGAGACTTTGGCGCCCGGCGATACATTCCTGTTTGGCGGTGAGGTGCTGGCGCTGCAGGGCATTGTCGAGAATGAAGCCCATGTGTCGCGCGCTCGTTCGGATACGCCCAAAGTGCCCTCTTACGCGGGGGGAAAGTTTCCGCTCTCGACTTATCTGGCTGCGCGCGTGCGCAAATTGCTGGCCTCGCCCAAGGCCTGGGGCGCGCTGCCGGAGCAGGTGTCTGATTGGCTGCGCCTGCAGAAGGAAAAGTCACTGCTGCCGCCGTCCGGCAAGCTATTGGTGGAGACCTTTCCGCGTGGCGAGCGCCATTATCTCGTCGCCTATCCATTCGAGGGACGGCTCGTCCATCAGACGCTCGGCATGTTGCTGACGCGGCGTATGGAGCGCATGGGGCTCAAGCCGCTGGGCTTCGTGGCGAGCGAATATGCGCTGGCGGTCTGGAGCATCGCGGATGTGGGGACGCGCGCGCAAAAGGCGCTCTTCTCCATGGACGACCTTTTCGCACAGGACCTGCTCGGCGATGATCTTGAGGAATGGTTGCAGGAATCGGCCCTGATGAAGCGCACCTTCCGCGCTTGCGCCATCATCTCTGGGCTTATCGAACGGCGCTTTCCGGGCAAGCAGAAAACAGGGCGGCAAGTCACCATCTCCACCGACCTCGTCTATGACGTGCTGCGCCGCCATCAACCCGATCACATCCTCCTGCGCGCCGCGCGCGATGACGCCATGACGGGACTGCTGGATCTTGAACGCCTCGCGCAGATGCTTGCGCGGGTGCAGGGGCGCATCGTTCACAAACATCTCGAGCGCATCTCGCCCCTCGCTGTCCCCATCATGCTGGAAATCGGTCGCGAGCCGGTTTATGGCGAGGCTCAGGATGAGATCCTCGCCCATGCTGCAGGCGTGCTGGTCGATGAAGCGATGGGTGATAGGTGATCGAATGACCGCCGGAATGATAGAGGTCGAGCCAGCAGCGGCCGTCGCGCCGGGCGCCTTCATGCTGCATGGCGTGGCGGTTCTGCCAGACGTTTCGGGCGCGCTCTGGCTCATGGACCATGGCGCGCTGGTGATCGCCGACCTTCATTTCGAGAAGGGCTCATCTTACGCCATGCGCGGCGTCATGCTGCCGCCCTACGACACTGCGGCGACGTTGGCCCGCCTTGCAGGGGTGGTCGCACGCTATGCGCCAAAGGTGATCATCGCGCTTGGCGATTCCTTTCATGATCGAACTGGCGGCGCACGTATGGGCGAAGCGGATCGCGCGGCGTTGGGCGCTCTTCAGTCCGGACGCGACTGGATATGGATTTCGGGCAATCATGACCCCGAGCCGCCTCGCGACCTCGATGGTTCCTGCGCGGCGCAGTTTGGTCTTGGACCATTGACCCTCCGCCATGAGCCGCAGGCGGGTTTTTCGCCGGGCGAGATCGCGGGGCATCTGCATCCTGCTGCGCGGGTCTCTTCGCCGGCCGGCAGTCTGCGGCGCCGCTGTTTCGCCAGCGATGGATCGCGTTGCATCCTGCCCGCGTTCGGCGCCTTTGCGGGGGGGCTGAACCTGCGAGATCCGGTCTTTGCGCCGCTATTTCCCGCAGCGCCTCCGCTCGCCCATGTCCTTGGTCGCCAGAAGGTGTTCGCGGTGCCCTTTGCTCGTTGCCTGACCGATTGAACCTCAGAGCTTGGAGACCCTCGCCTTGGGGGCAGGGGCCGCCGGCTTCGGCGTAATGCTTGATACTGTCAGCGTATCCCAGCCGCCTGCTGGCTGCGTCACTTCGTTGATGGCGGGATCGGGGATGCGCGCTTTAAAGGCCTCAACCATGGCCTTGGCCGAGGCCATCTGTGTCGCCGTTAGGCGCACTGCGATTTCATCGCGCTTCTGCGCTGAATCAACATCGTTCTGCGCTGCGGCGGCGTTAAACCAGGCATAGGCGGCGGGCAGGTTCTTCTCGACGCCCATGCCGCGCGCAAAAAGGATAGCCAGATTAAACTGGCTGTCGCGCAGGCCGAAATCTGCGGCCTTGCGGAACCAGCTTGCGGCGACGGCGTAATCGGGTTTGCCGTCGAGGCCTTCAGCGCTCAGCACGCCCATATTGTGGATGGCGCGCACATGGCCCTGCGCTGCGGCCTTGCCATAAAGATCCTGCGCTCGCTTGAGATCCTTGGCACCGCCAATACCGCGCTCCAGCATGGCCGCTAGACGGTACTGAGCTGGCGCAAGGTTTTGCTTGGCGGCTTTGTCTAGCCATTGCTGGGCGGCCTGACTATCCTGCGTCAAGCCGCGTCCGTCTGCGAGGCGAACGCCCAGTTCGTATTGTGCGTCAGCCTGACCATTTGCGGCCGCGTCCGCCAGACTGACCGGCTGTGGCGGCGCGCTTCTGGTCAAGGCGCCGAAACTATTGGCGGAGAGCGGGGGCGCGAAGCCTGGAGTGGGAAGCGTCAGGGGGCTGGTGAGGGTGACGCTAGCCTCGGGCGCAACCGGCGCCACAGGTTCAGCAGCCTCGGGTTGAGGGACGAGCGCAGCCTGGGCGGTGGGCGCCGAGGCGGGAGAGGCGGCTTGACGGGCCGAGTTTTGCGCCTGTTCCTCGTTCAGGGTCCGTAACGTCTGAAGCGAGCCCAGAATGGCGAGCAGCCCCGCCAGCGCGATAAGCATGGGGCGCCGCCGCGCGCTGATGACGCGGCGAATGGCGCTGAGCGCGCCTTCCTTGCCTGGCTCCTTTTGCTGATCCAGATCATTAGGAGTGATCGACGTGAGCTCGATCCGCGGCAAGGCTTTGGGCCTTGCGGGCTCCGGCGCCTCGTTTTCGGCGGCATGGGCGGCGCGCCTTGCGGCGGCGATGAAGCTCGCCTGATTGGACAGGACGGCGCTTGGCCCAAGCTCGCGCACACGCGGCATGACAGGCTCTTTAGCTGGTCCGCTGACGGGCTGCGGCTTCAGATCGAGGCGCGGCGCGTTCATGCGTGGCGTTTCGTTGTGAGCGTCCGGCTGCACTTCGGGCGCTTGTTCCTGCTTCTGCCTTTTTAGCGAGGGCGGTGTGAAGACAGGCTCGGGACGAACCTCGCACAGGTCGTCTTCAAGATCGTTCAGACGGCTGACCAGCCTGTTCAGCGTTTCATGAACCGCGTTCAGTGTCTGTGCTGTACGCTGATCGGCGCTCTGCTGTTGCGCGCGCAAATCTGACAATTCGCGCTGCAAGGCTTCGTTTGCGAAGTGTGGTGGAGCCTTTGCAAGAATCGCTTCGTGCAACGCATGGCGCTCGCCAGTTTCGGCCACATCCACTGCGGCTTCACGCAGCGCCTGAATCTGCTGAAACATATCGGAAATGGATTTGTCGAGCGGATTAGCTGAAGCCGGCGCCATGCGCTGCTGCGAGAGGTGAAATTGCACCTGTTCGAGCATGGCGAGCGCGGGCGCGACGGTTTCATCGGGCGCCGTTTCTAGCCGCTGAGCCAGTCGCCCAATTTCCGTGTGCAATTGGGCGAGCATGGTTTCTTCGCGCGACGGTCCCGCCATGGCGTCTATCTTGTCGGCGAGCTTGATGATGAGTGCTTCAAGCGCATGCACGCCCGGAGGGTTGCGTGCGGGCAGCGCCTCGATCCGGTTCACCAGAGCACCCATCTGCGATTGCAAGACATCGAGCACGGCTACTTCAGGCGCGGTGGAGGCGATGCCCTCGATGCGTGAACAAAGCGCGTTTATATCTTTGCGCAGGCTCTCAAGCGATTGCGCATTCGTCTGTGTGGCGAGGGCTGAAGAACTGTGAACCGTGGCGGATACGGCGTCGACGCGCGCGGACAGATTGGCGACGTCGCCGCGCAGGCTTTCGATCGCTAGATTTTCGACGCCCGCGCCGGCTGCGTCGATCTTTTCGGAGAGACGCCGGATTTCTCTTTCCATAGGTGAGAAGTCGAGCGTGGGAATTTCGACCTTGGGCGCGGGCTCATTGAGTTTGTGCTTCAGGTCCTCGATCATCCGCTGGAAGGTGTCTGTTTTTGGCGTCAGATCGGTCTCTACCTTGTCGCGCACACTGTCGATGCGGCGAGCGAGATCGTCGAACTTAGGGGAATCGTCGCGCCCGGCCATCGTCTCCATTTTGCGCGAAAGCTGATCGAGCTTTTGATCGAGCGTTGCGAGCAGATCGGGATTCTTGCCATGGCTAAGAAGACTGCGGATTTCGCCAAGGCCTCGCGAGAGCTCATTACATTGGGCTGCGCTGGGCGTGCTGGCTGCAATCGCATCAATGCGTGCGCCCAAGGCGTCAAGTTGGCGTTCAAGGCGGTGGGACTGCGCGGGACGTGCGATGACGCTGGAGAGAAGCTCGCGGATCTCGTCGGTCTTGGCAGTCAGTTTGCGCAAGGCGAATTCATCTGCGGCAGCTCGACGGTCGAGGTTTTCTCGTTCCTGCATTTGCCTGCGCGGCAGATCTGCGACGCTGCGGGCGAGTTGGCCAATCTGCTGACGCAGCGCTGTGCTTTCGCGGAAAGACGACGGCGCGGTTCTTGTCGAGACGTGTTGAAGCGCTTCGGTCGGCTCTTGCTCAGGACGGGCGGCGCGCAGCGCTTCCTGCAAGGCGTCACGCAGCGCCGAATGTTGGGTCAGGCGCGATTGCGCTGAAGCTTGAATCCTTGGAGTCGACGCTGGGGATCGGGCGCCATCGCGAAGACGCGCGGCGAGATCTTTCAGCATGCCATCGACTTTGTTAGCGCCGGGGCCTGCAACGGTTGACGCGGTGTCAACGGCGAAAAGGCGGGTGGGCTCGACGCCAGACTGGAGCGCCAGCCGGTCAGCGATCGCCTCGTCTCGTTCGTCACTATCGAGTTCGTCCGTATCAAGGCCTTTATTGGCGGCGTGTGCTTCGATGGCCTGTTGAATCCATTGGCGCAGAGCCAGGCCTTCACGCAGCGCAGCGCTTCTCGCTGCATCCTGCATGTCAGGATGGACGCTTTGTATGGTCCATGGAGTCGCTCTTCTCATCTCAAATCCGTAGTGACCCGAAGCTCGAACCGATCCGCGCCTGATTTGGTCGGGACTGCATGTAGATTCTAGTTTCGGTAATCTTGGTAAAGGTCAGGTTAACGCTGGTTCGATTTTGACACAGTCGCGACTCAGTTTAGTTGAAATTAATCAATAGCACAATTTATGGTTGCATTGCCCATGACGCTCGGGTGTACTCGCCCCATCGAACGACGCCGTAACGCAATGTTGTGGCGGTTGGTGAAACCGAGCAGCCAGGGGGTTTGCGATGGGACAGAATTCATCCATTTCAGAAGGGTTTGACGCTCCGCAGGACGTGTTGACCATCGGCGAAATGGCGCGCGAATACGGCGTCACCTTGCGTGCGCTTCGCTTCTATGAGGATCGTGGTCTGCTGCAACCGATCCGCAACGGCGTCACGCGTTATTATAACGCTGAGGCTCGTGCGCGCCTTGAGCTGATCCTCAAGGGAAAGCAGCTTGGCTTCACCCTCACTGAAATTCGCGATCTCATCGCGAATCAGAATGCCGAGCCGGTGCGCAGTTTCGAGCTTTCTCTGGATGAGACCCAGATCCTCGCCCAGCTCACCATGCTGCAGCGCCAGCGCGACGATATCGAGCGCGCCATTGATGAATTGCGCCAGACGCAAGAGCGGCTCGCGGGCGCCAATGGCGTGCCTCATGCCTCGGTGATCGCGGCGACCGGAGCGAGCGCAGGCGCAAGCGCGGCCTGATTGCTTCAGCGGGACTCAAAAAATCGCCAAAAGCGATTATGTTGGGCCCATGTCGGCCAGCGAAGTTCTCACCCTCACGCCTGCGGGGCTCTATTGCCGCGCAGGCGATTTTCATATCGATCCCCTGCGGCCGGTGGCGCGCGCGCTCATCACCCATGGCCATTCCGATCACGCTCGCGCAGGCCATGGCGCGGTTTTGGCGACGGCCGAGACGCTGGGGATCATGCAACTGCGCCTTGGCGATCAATTCGCAGGCGCCTCCCAGTCAATCGCCTATGGCGAGCGGGTGACGCTTGGGGAAGCGACGGTTTCTTGTCATCCGGCGGGCCATGTGCTGGGCTCCGCGCAGATCCTTATCGAGACGCAAGGCTATCGGCTGGTCGTTTCCGGCGATTA
>CANBVC010000162.1 GCA_947372795.1 Beijerinckiaceae bacterium | reverse complement strand
TGGGCAAGCTCAACATGGACGAATTCGCCATGGGCTCGTCCAATGAGACCTCTTTTTACGGCCCCGTCGCCTCGCCCTGGCTGCCGCCGGGCCGTGACGGCGCCTGGGCGCGCGAAGCGCTGGCGGGCGACAAGAAGGGCTTGCTGGTTCCCGGCGGGTCGTCGGGTGGGTCGGCCTCGGCCGTCGCCGCGCATCTGTGCCTTGGCGCCACCGCCAGCGATACCGGCGGCTCCATCCGCCAGCCCGCCGCCTTCACCGGCACGGTCGGCATCAAGCCCACCTATGGCCGCTGCTCGCGCTGGGGCATGGTGGCTTTCGCCTCCTCGCTCGATCAGGCTGGCCCGATTGCGCGCACCGTGCGCGATTGCGCCATCATGCTGCGCTCCATGGCGGGCCACGACGCCAAGGACGCTACCTGCATCGACGCGCCTGTGCCTGACTACGAGGCCTCCATCGGCCGCTCCATCAAGGGCAAGAAGATCGGCATCCCAAAGGAATACCGTATCGAGGGCATGCCTGCTGAAATCGAGAAGCTTTGGGCCGATGGCGTCGCCTTTCTGAAGGATGCTGGCGCCGAGATCGTGGATATCTCTCTACCCCATACGCGTACAGCGCTGCCTGCCTATTACATTGTCGCGCCCGCCGAGGCCTCGTCCAACCTCGCGCGTTACGATGGCGTGCGCTACGGCCTGCGCGTGCCTGGCAAAGATATCTCCAGCATGTATGAGAACACCCGCCGCGCGGGCTTCGGCCCCGAGGTGCGTCGCCGCATCATGATCGGCGCCTATGTGCTCTCGGCCGGCTATTACGACGCCTATTATGTCCGCGCCCAGAAGATCCGCACGCTCATTCGGCAGGATTTCGAAAAAGCCTATGCGCAGGGCGTCGACGCCATCCTGACGCCCGCCACCCCTTCGGCGGCTTTCGGTATCGGCGAAAAGGGCTCGACCGATCCGGTGGAAATGTATCTCAACGACGTGTTCACCGTGACTGTGAACATGGCGGGCCTGCCGGGCATCGCTGTGCCTGCGGGCCTTTCGGGCGATGGTTTGCCGCTGGGCCTGCAGCTCATCGGCCGCCCCTTCGATGAAGAGGGCTTGTTCTCGATCGCCTCGGTTCTCGAAGAATCCGCTGGTCGCGTGGCCCTGCCGCAACCCTGGTGGTGAGGCAAGGCGCGCGCGCCTTCCTTCCCTGACCCCTGAGCTCCTGACCTGCGGAACCATCGCGTGAGCGATTCGTTGCCGCCGGAACGCAGGAGCGGGTATGACCATCAGCGCGCAGGTAGCGGAATCGCAGTTGGAGCGGCGGCTCTTCGCTACGCGACGCCTTTCGATGGAGCTCGCTGAACCGCTCACGCCCGAGGACCAGACGGCTCAGGCGATGGACGACGCCAGCCCCACCAAGTGGCATCTGGCGCATACGGCCTGGTTCTTCGAAACCTTCATTCTGGCGCGTTGTGAGTGCTACCGGCTTTTCGACGAACGTTTCGCCTGCCTGTTCAATTCCTATTATCAATCCGTCGGCCCAAGACAGCCACGTTCCCAGCGCGGCTTGCTGACCCGGCCCACCTGCGAGGAGGTCTTCGCTTATCGCGCCCATGTGGACGCAGGGCTGCGTGAGCTCTTTGCGGAGGGGGGCGATGAAGACCCCGCAATCTACAGCCTTATTGAGCTTGGCTTGCAGCATGAGCAGCAGCATCAGGAACTGATGCTGACCGACATTCTGAGCCTCTTCGCGCTCAATCCTCTGCGGCCCCGCTACCGCGCCGCCCATGAGGAAACGCCAAGCGCCCCGGCGCAGCCGCTCGGCTTCGAGTGTTTTTCCGGCGGCGTTTATGAGGTGGGTCACCGGGGCGAAGGGTTTTGTTTCGACAACGAGACGCCCCGCCACCGGGTCTTTATCGAGGACTTCAGACTGGCGACCCGCGCGGTCACCAATGGCGAATGGCTCGAATTCATGGCCGACGACGGCTATCGCAAGCCGGCCCTGTGGCTCTCCGACGGATGGGCATTCATCCAGCACGAGGGTGTCGCCGCTCCGCTCTATTGGGAGGAGCGCGACGGGTTGCGCATGCAGATGACGCTCGACGGTCCGCAGCCCCTCGCGCCCGCCGCGCCCGTCTGCCATGTGAGTTTCTACGAAGCTGACGCCTACGCACGGTGGGCGGGCAAGCGCCTGCCGAGCGAGTTCGAATGGGAGATCGCGGCGCAAGGCTTGCCTATAGGGGGCAATATGCTGGCCAGCGCCGCCCTGCGGCCTTTGCTTGCGCCCGAAGGGCAGGGGGGGCTGCAGCAGATGTTCGGCGACGTCTGGGAATGGACCGCTTCTGCCTATCTGCCTTACCCCGGCTTTCGCGCCGCGCGTGGGGCGGTCGGCGAATACAACGGCAAGTTCATGGTGAACCAGCAGGTGCTCAAGGGCGGCTCCTGCGTGACGCCGCCGGGCCATGCGCGCGCCACCTATCGCAACTTCTTCTACCCCCATCAGCGCTGGCAATTCACAGGGCTGCGCCTTGCGGACGATGGCGCATGAACGGTCGCCGATCGCTTCGGGCGGAGCTTGCGCCCCTTGATGAAGAGTTCGGCGCTGAAGTGCTCGCAGGGTTGTCCCGGGAGCCAAAGAGCCTTCCCTGCCGCTATTTCTACGACGCGCGCGGCAGCGAATTGTTCGAAGAAATCACAGAGCTTGCCGAATATTACCCAACGCGCGCAGAGCTCGCGATCTTGCGCGATCACGCGGGAGAAATCGCCGCTCGCGTGGCGCCAGGCGCCGTTCTGGTCGAGTTTGGATCAGGCTCCAGCCGCAAGACGGAGATCCTGCTCGACGCAATGCCGGGTCTTGCCGCCTATGTCGCCATCGACGTGTCGGCCTGCGCTCTTGAGGGCGCCCGCAGTAGGCTTGAGGCGCGCTATCCGCGTCTGCGCGTGATCACCCGCACGGGCGACTTCCGCATGCCTCTCGATCTCCCCGCCGAGCTTGCTAAAGCGCCCCGGCTCGGCTTTTTCCCTGGCTCCACCATTGGCAATTTGACGCGAGAGGAGGCGGTCGGTCTGATGGTCGACATGAGGCGCGCCCTTGGAAAAGAGCCGCGGCTGCTTATCGGCGCCGATCTACGAAAGGATGAGGCTCTTCTGCTTCCCGCCTATAACGACGCCCGCGGCGTCACGGCGGCTTTCAATCTGAACCTGCTGGCGCGGATCAATCGCGAGCTTGGCGCCGATTTTGATCTTTCCGGTTTCCGCCACGAGGCGATTTTTGACGCCCGCCAGAGCCGGATCGAGATGCGGCTTGTGAGTTTGCGCGGTCAGGAAGCGCGCGTTTTGGGCCGCCGCTTCGTCTTTGCGGCGCAGGAGCGCATCCATACCGAATATTCTCACAAATATACGGTGTTGGACTTTCAGGTGCTGGCGCGCCGGGCTGGCTGGTCGCCAGTGGCGGTCTGGCGCGATGCGGAGCTTCTGTTCAGCGTCCATGAGCTGATTGCGCCCTAAAAGCTTGTTCGCGGGCCTTAGTCCTTCTAGAAGAAGCAGGAACCTGCGCGGTCGCCTGCCGTCCGCGCCAATCTCGCGGACAGGTCCATGAACGCACCGGCCAACCCATCCAAGCTCATCAAAGGCGCTACCGGCGATTGGGAAATCGTCGTCGGCATGGAGATCCATGCCCAGGTGTCATCCAAATCTAAACTCTTCTCCGGCGCCTCGACCGAATTCGGCGGAGATCCCAACAGCCATGTCTCGCTAGTGGACGCCGCCATGCCGGGCATGCTCCCGGTCATCAATGAAGAGTGCATCAAGCAGGCGGTGCGCACCGGTATCGGCCTCAAGGCCCAGATCAACCATCGCTCGACCTTCGACCGGAAGAACTATTTCTATCCGGATCTTCCGCAGGGCTATCAGATCTCCCAGTTCAAGAGCCCCATCGTGGGCGAGGGCACGGTCATCGTCGATGTGACGCCGACCGAACAGATCACTGTGGGCATCGAGCGTCTGCATCTTGAGCAGGACGCCGGCAAGTCTCTGCACGATCAATCCCCGACCGATAGCTTCGTCGACCTCAACCGTTCGGGCGTGGCGTTGATGGAGATCGTATCCAGGCCCGACATCCGCTCGGCTGAAGAGGCGCGCGCTTACGTGACCAAGCTGCGCACCATTCTGCGCTACCTTGGCACTTGCGACGGCAATATGGAGCAGGGCAGTCTGCGCGCCGACGTCAATGTCTCTGTCCGTCGCCCGGGCGAGGGGCTTGGTACGCGTTGCGAGATCAAGAACGTCAACTCGATCCGCTTCATCGGTCAGGCCGTCGATGTCGAGGCGCGGCGCCAGATCGGCATTCTCGAGGATGGCGGCGTGATCGATCAGGAGACGCGCCTGTTCGATCCCTCGCGCGGCGAGACCCGCTCCATGCGCTCCAAGGAAGAGGCGCATGATTATCGCTACTTCCCTGATCCCGATCTGCTTCCGCTTGAGTTCGATGAGGCTTTCGTCGAAGAGCTGGCGCGTGATCTGCCTGAACTGCCCGACGAGAAGAAGGCGCGCTTTATGCGCGACTACGGCATCGCCTCGTATGACGCGGGCGTGCTCGTCGCAGAACGCGCTTCCGCTGATTTTTATGAGGCGGTCGCCACGGGACGTGACGCGAAAATGGCCGCCAACTGGGTGATCAACGAGCTGTTTGGGCGCCTCAACAAGGAAGGTCACGACATCGGGTCATCGCCCGTCAGCGCAGCGCAGCTTGGCGCGATCGTCGACCTCATCTCCGAAGGCGTCATCTCCGGCAAGATCGCCAAGGACCTCTTCGAGATCGTTTGGACCGAAGGTGGCGATCCGCGCGAACTCGTTGAGACGCGCGGCATGAAGCAGGTCACGGACACCGGCGCCATCGAGGCGGCTGTCGATGCGATCATCGCCTCCAATCCCGACAAGGTCGCGCAGGCGCAGGCCAAGCCCACCATGCTCGGATGGTTCGTCGGGCAGGTGATGAAGCAGACGGGCGGCAAGGCCAATCCGGAGTCTGTGAACCACTTGCTGAAGCTGAAACTTGGTATTTGAACTTATGTGAAGGCGATCGGCTTTCATCCGGTCGCCTTCACCAACTGCAGTCGAATCGCCACAACCTCCCCATGCGCGAGGAGGCCTCAACGCTGATCTTGAGTGTTGAAACGGCGCCACCAACCAAAATTATTTTATATGTTTTAAGCAACGTCTCGCGCTGCATTTGAGTGGCCGCGCACACCCCCATGAGATGCCTGAGCACTGGTGAGCTCTTGGGTCTCATGTCTAATCAATAGCGAGCGCAGGATGGTCGCGTGCGTATGATCGTGCTGTATCGATCTGCACCTTTGACAGGGCAAATCGACAGGAAGATAAACCAATAAACATAGATGTTTCTGAACGATCATCTGACGCCCGTGTCTGACGTTATGGTTGCGATGGTCGGCGTTCTCCGCCCTGTTCCGCCGCCGCTTGGTAGGCAAGGTCTTCCGCAAATACAGCCATTCGAAGCGCTTCGCATGGCGCGCTGTACCCGCGCTTTTAGATTCAGAAGAGGCCCCGGAGTCGCTCTTGAATCGCCGATGGTTGCGCTTGCATGGGGCATGAACCGCGCTACGGTATTAACGCCTGTTGTCGACTTCCATATCGACGTGTTGACTAAAAAATCAGAGGGGACCTCAGATGGCCAAAGCAACTGTAAAGCGTAAACCGGCGAAGAAGACCGCCGCTAAAAAGTCCGTTCGCAAAGCCGCCGTGAAGAAGACTGCAGCCAAGAAGAGCGTCGCCAAGAAAGCTGTCGCGAAGAAGGGCGTCGCCAAGAAAGCCGCGCCGAAGAAAACCGCGACTAAGAAAGGCGCTGTGAAGAAGACGGCTGCGAAGAAGACCGCCGTCAAGAAAACCGCTGCGAAGAAGACCACCGCCAAGAAGGCCACCGTCAAGAAGACCGCCGCAAAGAAGACTGCGGTGAAGAAGCCCGCTCGCAAGGCTGCGGTTAAGAAGACTGCAGCGAAGAAGGTCGCCCGAAAGGTCGTTGCCCCCAAAGCGGCTCCCAAGGCTGCCGCCCCCAAGCCCGCAGCTACAAAGCCTGCTCGTAAGGCTGTCGCGAAGAAGGCACCGCGCAAGGCCCGCGTCGCTGCTCCGGCGCCAGTTGCGCCGATCACAGACACTAACGAGAATAATTGATCAGGGGCTTCCGCTCGTTCCGCATTGCCCTGCGCAGGACCTTTGAAAAGCGTGATCATGCATCGCCGCCGTCCTTCGATCACTCGAAGGGCGGCTTCGTTTTTGTTTGCTGCCCAATTTGCGAGGGCTCCGTTCCTGCGCCCATGTCCGGTGACGCAACCGTCGTTCTTGGTGCGATTGCAACATGGTGCTGATGCTGCCCGCTCGCGCCTTCCGCGTCCCTATCGTCATGTCAGCTTTGCAATGGCCGTAAATGCGCCAAATAGTTCAAGCTAATAGCCTCATCGCTCCTTCGCAAAGCCCGCATCAAAGCAGGTTATGCGTTGTCAAAGCTCGGGCGAGCCTGGCCATAAGTGGGCCCTTTGAAACGAACGACAGGAAAAAATATGGGCGCTCGCAGCCTCGCCATTCTAACAGGTACAATTGTTTTGCTGTCCCTCTCCAGCGCGCAGGCGGGGAATTATGACGGGCCGTGGTCGGTCGAACTGTCGACCGAGCAGGGCCAGTGTGGTTTGAACTACAAAGGCCAGGTGAATGTGTCCGGCGGGCATATCGCCGAGAGCGGTCTGTTTGTTCAGGCATCCGGAGCGGTTGATCCTTCGGGCCGCATCGCCATTCGCATGACCAAGGGCTCCGATCAGCTCGCCGCTGGCGGCCATCTTAAGGGCGATAGCGGGGGCGGCCGCTGGCATTCGCCAACGCAACAATGCTCCGGTCGCTGGCGCGCCGCGCGCCTTTGATCACCACAGCCTGGCGCACCGGATTTCGGCGCGCCAGCTTTGCTTTATGGTCTGGCGAGACGGTTCGCGAACGGATATGATCTTCTCTTGTAGATGACGCGTCAGGCGCGTGGCATAAGGGAGATGGCAATGGCGACCCGTCGTTCATTCATGGTCGGCGCTCTTGGAAGCGCGGCGTTTCTTGGTTCCTCGGTTACGAGCTTCGCGCAGGGCGCCCCTACGGGCTATCCCGCCGA
>CANBVC010000161.1 GCA_947372795.1 Beijerinckiaceae bacterium | reverse complement strand
AGCCTCCGCCCGGGCCACCGCCTGCACCGCATCGCCGAGGGACGCGTGGGGTTCAAGATCGAAGCTCACCACGGCGGCGGGGAACTGGTCCTGATGCATGACCGCCAGCGGGGCCGTGATGCGCTTGATCCGCGCCACCGTCTCCAGCGGCGTCTGCACGCCGCCCGCGCCCGTCACATAGAGCTTGGAGAGGGCCGCAGGATCGCTCTGGTATTGCGGCGCGGCCTCGAGGATCACGCGATACTGGTTCGACTGCGCATAGATGGTGGAGACCTGCCGCTGGCCGAAGGCGCTGTTGAGCGTGTCGTCGATGGCCTGCATGCCCACGCCCAGGCGCCCCGCCTTCTCGCGGTCCACATCCACGAAAATGCGCAGGCCCCCGTCATTGGTCTCGGCCGCCACATTGCGCACGACGCCGGACAAGCGAAGCTCCTGCGCGAGCTTCTTGGCCCAGAGATCCAGCTGTGCCGCATCGGTGCTCGACAGAGTATATTGAAACTGCGAGCGGCTCGATTGCGTCGTGATCTGGATGTCCTGCGCGGGCTGCGCATAGAGCTTCACGCCCGACACATCGGCGGCGGCGAGGCGCAGGCGCTCGGCGATGGCGCTGGCGTCGGCGCGGCGCTGGTCATGGGGCTTCAGCACAACGGTGAGGCGCGCCGCGTTCTGCGTGACATTGAGCGGCCCGATGCCCACCACGCCGACGACGCCGGTCACATCGGGGTCGCGGCTCATGATCTGCGCGACCTCTTCCTGCAAGCGCGAGATCTCGCGGAAGGACACATCGGGCGCCGCCTCCACATTCACGGTGACGAGGCCCGTGTCCTGCACGGGCAGGAAGCCCTTGGGGATCACGATATAGAGCCAGACCGTGAGGGCAAGCGTGCCCAGCGTCACCAGCATCATCAGCCCCTGCCGGGCGATGGCCCAGCCCAGCGTCGCGTCATACAAACGCGCCATGGCCGCGAAGGGCCATTCGGCGATGCGCAGCAGGCGCGGCGGCTGGGCGCCTTCGGGAATGGCGCGCAGGAGCTGGCCGCACATCATGGGCGTCAGCGTCAGCGAAATCACCGCCGAGACCACCACAGCAAGTGTCAGCGTGATCGCGAATTCGCGGAACATGCGGCCCATGATGCCCGTCATGAAGAGCAGGGGAATGAAAACCGCCACCAGCGAGGCCGTGAGCGAAATCACCGTGAAGCCGATCTCGCGGGCGCCATCCAGCGCGGCTTGCAGAGGCGTCTTGCCGCTTTCCAGATTGCGCACGATGTTTTCGATCATGACGATGGCGTCATCCACCACAAAGCCCGTGCCGATGGTGAGCGCCATCAGGGAGAGATTGTCGAGGCTGAACCCCGCCACCCACATGGCCGCGAAGCTCGCCAGAATGGAGAGCGGCAGGGTCACGCCCGCGATGATGGTGGCGCGCATTGTGCGCAGGAACAGCAGCACCACCAGCACCACAAGGCCAATCGCCAGCGCAAGCGTGAATTGCACATCGGCGATAGAGGCGCGAATGGTTTGCGTGCGGTCGTGAACGACCACAAGCTCGGCGCCTGCGGGAAGCGAGCGTTGCAGGCGCGGCAATTCGCGCTTCAGGCGATCCACCGCATCAATGATATTGGCGCCCGGCTGTTTCTGCACATCGAGCACGATGGCGGTGCGACCGTTATACCAGCCGCCGACGCGCGTATTTTCGAGCCCATCGACGACTTCGGCCACATCGCGCAGCATGACCGGCGCATTGTTGCGCCAGGCTACGACGATATTGCGATAGGCTTCCGCGCCGCCGATCTGATCGTTGGAGGCGATGGTGTAGGATTGGCGCGCGCCATCAAGCGCGCCCTTGGCGCCGGCGACATTGGCGCCGACCACGGCGAGGCGCAGGTCTTCAAGGCCAAGGCGATAGGCCGAGAGCCGCGCAAGATCAGCCTGAATACGCACGGCCGGCCGCACGCCGCCTTGAATCGACACGCGCCCGACGCCGCTGATCTCCGACAGGCGCGGCCCGATCAAAGTGTCCGCGAAATCGCTCAAGCTGCGCAACGGCAGGGTCTGCGACATGACCGCCACGGTGATGATAGGCGCGTCCGCAGGGTTCACCTTCGAATAGACTGGCGGATAGGGGAGATTGCGCGGCAGCGTGGAGGAAGCGGCGTTAATCGCTGACTGCACATCCTGCGCGGCGGCGTCGATGTCGCGATCAAGCTCGAATTGCAGCGTGATCTGGCTGAGGCCGAAGGAGGATTGCGACGACATCGAGGTGAGCGCTGGAATCTGGCCGAACTGGCGCTCCAGCGGCGCGGTGACGATGGCGCTGATCGTATCGGGATTTGCGCCGGGCAGGCGCGTCATGATCTGCAGGGTAGGAAAGTCGACCTGCGGCAGCGCGGAGACCGGCAGGCGCCAGAAGCCTAGCAATCCGCAAAGAAGAATTGCGACGCCCAGCAGCGAGGTCGCTACGGGGCGCAGGATGAATGGCGCCGAAACGTTCATCGCGCTACGGCAGCAGCGCCGCCCTGCGGTTGCGGCCGCGCCTGCCCCTCGCGCCGTCCCTGCCCCGGCCCACGCTGACGCGGCTCGGCTGAGGCGCCGTCAGGCTGGGCGCCCTCAGGCTGGGCGGGCGTCTGCAAGCGCACGAGCGTTCCATCGGTGATCTGGCCAAAGCCCGTGGTGATGACCACATCGCCCGGCTCAGCGCCGCTCTGGATGACAGCTATATTCTCATCCTGACGGCCCACAGCGACGAGCTTCATGGCCGCTTTGGTCTCGGGCGTCAGCACATAAACAAACGCGCCCTTCGGCCCACGCTGGATCGCGCTTGAGGGCGCCACGAGGGCCTGACGGAGGACGTCGACGTAAACGCGCACATTGATGAACTGGCCGGGCCAAAGCCCAAGGTCGCCATTGGCGAAGACAGCCTTCACGCGAACTGTGCCGGTCGCCACATCCACCTGATTGTCGATGACCTCCACCTCGCCGCTCTGGATGACGCTGGCGTTGTCAGCCTCCATGGCGTCGACCTTCAGGCGGGTGCGCGACTGACCCGCGACAAGCGCGCGCAGATATTGCTGGGGCAGATTGAACACAGCGGCTACAGGCTTGACCTGCGTAAGCGTGACGATGCCGGTCGCATCGCTCGCGCGGATGATATTGCCTACATCCACCGACCGCAGTCCGGTGCGCCCGTCGATGGGGGCGCGGATGGTCGTGTAATCCAAAATGGCTTTGGCGTTATCGATGGCGGCCTGATCGACGCGCACTTGCGCTTCGAGCTGGGCGACCGTGGCCTTCTGCGTATCGGCCTGCTGGCGTGAGCCGAAATTGCCGGCGGCGAGACGCGCATAGCGATCAAGATCGATGCGGGCGTTCTCAAGCTGCGCCTCATCCTGCGCCTTCTTCGCGACGACCTGATCGTAAAGCGCCTGATAGGTGCGGGCGTCGAGCCGCGCCAGCACATCGCCCTTCTTCACATCCTGCCCATCGCGAAAGCCAAGCTCCATCAGCCTGCCTTCCACCTGCGCGCGCACCACGACCGTGTTAAGCGCCTGCACGGTGCCCACGCCATCGATGGTGACGGGCACGTCCTGACGCGTCAGGGCTGCTGTGAGCACGGGCACGGGATCAGCGCTTTTCTGGTTGCGGCGGCCGCCAAAAAAGCGGGGCCGCTCCTGCGCCGTCGTGGCGTTCTCGCTGTTAAGGAAAGGCAGCGTGATAAGTCCCGCGCGATCTGCGCCCCAGGCGCCGAGCAGGGCGACGACGAGGAGCGCGAGGATTTTCTTTTTCATGGCGCCGCCACCCCCGCGCCTGCAGCCGGCCCCGCGAAGATGAGCGCCGCCCGCTCCTTCGTCCAGCCGCCGCCGAGCGCCTGATAGAGCGAAACCGCAGCTTGGAAGCGTTGCAAGCGCACCTGCGTCAACTGATCCTGCGCCTGAAACAATGTGAGCTGAATATTCAAGAGCGTCACCACATCAACGGTGCCTTCGCGAAGGCGCACCTCTGTTATCTGGTAAGCGCGGCGGGCCGCCGCCACGGCTGCAAGCTGCAATTTTTCGTGGATGGCGCTCTGCTGCACGCCGATCAGCGCATTCTCAACATCGGCCAAACCCTGAACGATGCTCTTGCGATAGATCTCCAGAGCCTCGATCTGCCGCCCCTCAGCCGCGAGCAATTGCCCTTCCAGATTGCCGCCCGTGAAGATCGGCGCAACGAGCCCTTCGGCCAGCGAAGCGGCGAGGGCGTCGGGCCGCAACAGATTCTTGAGCGTCTGGCTGGCGACGCCCGCCGTGCCGGTGAGGGTGATGGTGGGCAGGAAAGCGGCGCGCGCAGCCGCTACGTTGGCGCTCTGCGACGCCAGCTTAGTCTCAGCGGAAGCGATGTCGGGGCGCTGGAACAGCAACTGCGAGGGTAGTCCCGCGCTCACGGCGGGAACCCTGAGCGTATCGAGGCTGCCCCCGCGCACATTCGTGCTCTCAGGCGTGCGGCCGACCAGCACCGCCAGAACATTGCGCGTCTGCTGCACGATCTGTTCGAGGGCTGGAACGCTGGCGCGCTGGTTGGCGACAACGCTTTCCTGCTGGGCCAGATCAAGCGCCGTGGCGGTGCCGACCTCGAGCCTTTGGCGGATGGCTTCGAGCACGTTTTCGGCGATGCGAATATCCTCGCGGGCGAGCCGCAGCCGATCCTGCGCGGCCAGCATCAGAAAATAACTATTGGCCACCGTGGCGAGGGTGGCCACGGCCACCACGTCACGGTCATAGACGCTGGCGAGCGCATTCTCCTGCCCGGAGAGGGCCAGCGCTTGGTTGCGTCCGAAAAGGTCCAGCGTGTAGCTGGCGGTCAGGCCAAGATCGAAACGGTTCGAGATGCTCGACCGGAAGGGCCCCTCCTTCGCGCGCAGGGTTCCCGGCGACAGGGTGCGGCTCGCATTCTCGTTCGCCTGAACCTGTGGATAAAGTCCAGCTCCCGCAATCTCGGCCTGTCCCTGGGCCTGAACGATTCGGGCGCTGGCGGCTGCGATGTCGAGATTCTGCTCTTGCGCCAATTCAACGAGACGAGCGAGTTCCTTTGAGCCGAACTGCGCAGCCCAGAAGCCCGGCGGGTGGGCGGGACCAGTGGCGCTGGCACGATAATCCTGCGGAATCTGCGGCAAAGCAACGAGGAAAGGCTTATCCGCCCAGCATCCGCCGAGCGCGAGCGTGGCGAGGCCGACGGCGCCGAGGCGCATGACCGAACGGCCCCATATCTTCAGCCCTGAAGTCACCAAAACCCCTGTCCGACCGCGCCTTGCGCCACAGGTCATCATTTAGCCCGAAGCTTGTCTGGGGCGAAATGCGCGGGCGCGGCGTCCGCCCTGCTGCGCTTGACAGGATGTTGCGACGAAATTGCGACGGCGAAGCTTGTCAGGGGGCAGCGAGGGCGATTCTCGACCGCAGCAAGGGCGCGACTTCGCGCCCGAAGCGCTCCATGCCGTCCAAGGCGGGAAGGAAGCGCAGCATGACGCAGCCGACGCCGATTTCCGCATAAGCATCGAGCCGCGCGGCGATGGTGGCGGGCGAACCAACGAGCCCCCCGCCAAGCCCCTTCACCCCGCCAGCCATCAATAGACGGTCGCCCCTTGCGCGCTCCTCAAGCTCATCAGCGCGGCCTTGCGCCTCTTCATCTGTATCTGCGCAGAGGACGGCGGCGTTGAGCGTATATTCGAGCTTGCGCCCCAGCGCCGCGCAACGCTGGTCCATGGCGCGCAGGTGGCCTTCGATGGTGGCGAAATTCTCGCGCCACTGGCGGTGGCCGGGCGGCGCGTCGACGAACCATGACTGGCAACGCCGCGCCACCACATTCTTGCCGATCTCCGAGCGGCTCGCCGCATAGATCGGGGGATGGGGACGAGCGCAAAGCTTCTGCGGCAGGCGCCCCTTGTCGATGCGATAATAGGCGCCGTCGAGACTGACTTCATCGCGCGTCCACAGGCCGGTCATGACCTCGATGAATTCATCCATGCGGCGATAGCGCGCCTCGCCCTCGTCGAGCCATGCGCCATTGCCGTAGGTGTCCATCTCCTCCCGCCACCAGCCATTCACGATATTGATGGCGCAGCGGCCTTTGGTGAGATTGTCGAGCGTCGCGCCCATCTTCGCCGCCACCTGCGGAGAGATGATGCCGGGATGGACGGCGACGATGAGCTGGATCTTGCTGGTGTGCTGGGCGAGCGCGGTGGCGAGAATCCACGCTTCATATTCCGCGCCGATGAAACGCTCCGCCACAAGGCTCGTCTCGAAGCCCAGCGCCTCAGCCTTTTGCAAGGTGAGGCGCGCGAGCTCGAAATGATCCTCGATCCCCTCTTCGCCGCCACGTAGCGGCGTCCAGCATCCCAGACGCATGGGATTACTTCGTCACATGCGCTTTGGCATGATCGGACAGCATCTCCTCCATCTTGAAGGCCTTCTGCAATTCGCCGCCCTCATGCATCATGTCGGCGACTTTCTGCCAGACGGGCAGATTGATCTTGCAGGTCCATTTGTTGACAGGGGTCTCCTTCACCAGCGCGGCGTCGAGGCCCGTATAGTCGGCGATATATTTGCGCGCGCGTGTTTCGTCAGCCGCCATATGGTCGGCGGAGTCGCAGATTGACTGCGCGAAACGCTTCATCGCCTCGCCATTCTTGGCGACGAAGTCCGCGCGTCCATACCAGCCGCCGATGGGCTGCTGGGGCAATGACTCCAGATAGTCATAGGCGAGGATGCGGGCGAAGTCGGAGTTGCGGAACAGGGTCGTCCAGGGATCAAGCGAAGCCACGACCTCGACCTGCTTGCCGCGCAGCGCGTCGACCTGACTGGCGTAGGGCATTTCGATGAATTTAAAATCATCCGGACCAACGCCGTTGCGCTTCAACAGCGACTGAATAGCGACAGTCTTTTGCGTGTGCGTGCCTGAAATCGCGATGGTCTTGCCCTTCAGGTCTTTCAGGCTCCTGATGTCGGAATCCTTGCGCACGACGATGGAGCCGGTGTCGGGCGCCTGAGCCTGCGAATTCTCGTTGCCGCTGACGAGCAGGAGATCGAACCCGCGCTCGCGCGCCACCATGGCGGTGCCGGGAATGGTGAGCACGAGATCCACATTGCCGCCGCGCTGCGCCGCGATGGCCTCATTGCCATTGCGGAATTCGATCAGCTCCACATCGAGGCCATTCTTGATGAAGAGTCCCGC
>CANBVC010000160.1 GCA_947372795.1 Beijerinckiaceae bacterium | reverse complement strand
CTTGTGAGCAGCGGCGTGCCCGCCAGAACCACAGCAAGTGTGCCGCCGATGACGAGCCAGCGGTTATTAGCGAGGAAGCGATCGACCGGCGCCAGAAAGGCGTAACCTATTTCTTCTGCCTCTTCCGGGGGCTTTAAAATGGTGAGTGCGGCAGGGAGAACAGTGACGCTTGCGATAAAAGCCACGATCATGCCCACGCCTGCAATGAGGCCAAGCTCGGAGACGCCGCGATAGACCGTAGGCAGAAAGGCGAGGAAGCCGCAGGCGGTCGCCGCCGCCGCGAGCGCAAGCGGGCGTCCGGCGCGCACCGCTGCGGCGATCAATGCGGCGTTGAGATTCTCAAGACGGTGACGCTCGGCGCGATAGCGCACGCTGAACTGAATGCCGAAGTCCGCGCCAATGCCAACAAACAGAACCGCGAAGGCGATGGAAATCAGGTTGAGCGCCCCGACCATCATGAGGCCAAGGGCCGCCGTAACGAGGAGTCCCACCGCGACGCTAAGGAGAATCGCAAGGACGATGCGCGGCGATTTAAGCGCAAGCCAAAGTAAGAAGGCGACAACCACGACTGTGCCAAGGTTGCTCGCCCATGCGCCCTCGGCCACTGTCGCAAATTCCTCATCAGCCAGCGCGACATCCCCTGTCAGCCTAACCCGCGTCTGGTTCTGGTCAAGATGCAGGTCGGATACCGCTGAGCGGATAGCGTCGGTCGCCTTGCGGCCCGGCTCCAGGGCGGAGAAATCGAGCACAGGCTTCACGATCATATAACGCCTGAGATCGCGCGACGTTGGCGCAGGTCCGCCAAGTAAGGATCGCCAGGAGAAGGCGACATTTTCTCCAGCAACAACACGCGAGATCGCGTCGCTCAGGCTGCGAAGCAATGGCGCCATATCATCAAGGCGCATTTGGCCTCGTTGCGCGCCTTGGGCCACCATTCCCATACTGTTGGCAAGGCCACGTAGGGAGGGATCATCTCCAAGCGACGCCAATAAAGGTTGCGACGCCATTGCGCCAGCTATCGTTCTTTGCACATCCTCAAAAGGAAGAAACAGCAGAGCGTTTTGCCTGAAGAAAGGAAGGTCATCCATTCGTTCGACGCGGCTGATGACGTCCTTCTTCTGTTCAAGCGTCGCCTGCAACCGCTCAGCGCCGCTCTGCGCCGCTTCAGGTGTCGGGGCGTCGATGACGACGACGATATTCTGATGAAGATCGGGGAAGGCTGTGTCGAAGGCGATCTGATTTTGGCGCCACGCCAGTTTGCTGGAAAGCAGGTCATCCGTATTGGTGTTGATTGCGAAGTGTCTTGCTGCATAAGCGCCGCTGCCGGTGGCGATGATGAGAGCCAGCAGAAGCGTCATCCATGGCCTGTTGCAGGAAGCCTTCACGATTTTAACAATGATTGCGCCAAGCATGTGCGGTGCCTTCCAATCGGTGCCGTGAGCGTGCGGAACTCCACCTTGGTCGCAGACTTATCTAGGACGCTATTTTGCTGTTTCGACGGCGTCGCACGATAAAGGAGTCTCCATGGGTATTCCGCTGCTGCAAATGGCAAAGATCGGCGCCTATGTGGTGGCGCAGACGCTCAAAGGACGTAAACGTTATCCGCTCGTGCTGATGCTGGAGCCCTTGTTTCGCTGCAACCTTGCCTGCGCAGGTTGTGGCAAGATCGATTATCCTGACAAGATATTGAACCAGCGCCTGCCGCTTGAGGACTGCCTGGGTGCGATCGACGAATGTGGCGCGCCGGTGGTGGTGATAGCCGGTGGCGAGCCACTGCTGCATAAAGACATCGGCGCTATCGTGGAGGGCGCGCTTGACCGGGGCAAGTTCGTGACCCTCTGCACGAACGCCCTTTTGCTGGAAAAGAAGCTGTCCTTGTTCCGCCCTTCGCCCGCGTTCAATTTCTCCGTACATCTCGACGGCGATGCGCAGATGCATGATCGTTCTGTATGCCAAAAGGGTGTTTATGATCGCGCTGTCAAAGCGATTAAAATAGCTAAGGCCAAGGGTTTTCGTGTGACGCTCAATTGCACGTTGTTTAACGACGCTGATCCCGAAAGGGTCGCGGGCTTCTTCGATGCGGCGAATGGGCTTGGGGTGGATGGCGTCACCGTCTCGCCGGGTTATGCTTACGAGCGGGCGCCCGATCAGAAACATTTCCTCAACCGCCGGCGCACCAAGACTTTGTTTCGCGATATCCTCAGCAGGGGCGCGGGCGGAAAAGCGTGGCCGCTTTTTCAATCGTCGCTGTTTCTCGACTTTCTCGCGGGCAATCAGACCTACGCCTGCACGCCCTGGGGAAATCCAACGCGCACGCTCTTTGGCTGGCAGCGCCCTTGTTACCTCCTTGGCGAAGGCTATGCGAAAACGTATCAGGAGTTGATGGAGACGACTGACTGGGACGCTTATGGAGTCGGCAACTATGAGAAGTGCGCGGACTGCATGGTCCATTCGGGCTTTGAGGCGACGGCTGTACGAGACTCTGTAAGGCATCCGTTCAAGGCGATGAAGGTCGCTCTGTTTGGGGTCAAAACAGATGGCCCCATGGCTCCGGAACTCTCGAGGGAGAACGAACGTCCTGCTCAATTTGTCTATAATGAGCAGGTTGATCGTAAACTTGAAGAGATTGCTGGCGCGCGGCCACAAAATCACTGACGCTCACATTCCCCAAGCCGGACGCTTTGCCTTTGCGAAGCGCAGATTTCGATAGCGTGCGAGAGCCCAGAGGGGGAAATACTTGGGGTAACCGTGATAGCGCAGATAAAATACGCGCGGGAAGCCGGTCGCATTGAATCTTTCCTCCGCCCAGCAGCCCTGTTGATCGACCGTGCCGATGAGATAATCGACGCCTCTGGCGACTGCATTTGTATCGACCTCTCCTGCAGCCATCAGCCCGAGCAGGGCCCAGGCGGTTTGCGTGGGGGTGCTTGAGGCAGGGGTGTGGCCACTATAATCGAGCTGATAGCTCTCACCGGCCTCACCCCAGCCGCCATCATTATTTTGAATTTCTTTTAACCATGCCACGCCGCTGCGGATGGAGTTATGGTCAGCAGGCGCATCAATCGCATTGAGCGCGCAAAGCGCCGACCATGTGCCATAGATATAATTCATTCCCCATCTGCCGAACCAGCTACCATCCGGTCTTTGTTCGGCGAGCAGGTAGTTGACTGCTTTTTCGAGCGCTGCGTTCGTCCCCGGCCGCTCGCCAAGTTGGCCGCGCATGCTGATGCAACGTGAGGTGAGGTCTGCGGTTGGGGGGTCGAGCAGCGCCCCGTGATCGGCGAAAGGGATATGGTTTAGATATTCTTTGTTGTTATTGACGTCGAAGGCGGCCCAGCCGCCATTGTCGCTTTGTAGGCCGCAGATCCATTGCGTGGCGCGCTCAACGTTCGCCTGATACTGGCCAGACGCCGCTCTGTTCATCGCCATCACAATCACGGCGGTATCGTCGATGTCTGGATAATGCGCGTTAGCGTATTGAAAGGCCCAGCCCCCCGGACTGACGTTTGGCCGCGTCCAGGCCCAATCGCCTTTTACGTCGAGGATCTGGCGCGGCTGCAGCCATGAAAGCGCTTTGTTAGCCGCTTTGCAGGAGGCCTCGTCACCAGCCTCAAGCAATGCTTGGCTTGCAAGCGCGCTGTCCCAAACTGGCGAGACGCAGGGCTGGCAATAGGCTTCATCTTCCCGCTCAACGATCAGGCGATCAATCGAGCGCCGCGCGATTTTACGTCGTGGGTCCTTTGCGGGGATGCCCAGCGCATCATACATTAACACGCTGTTGACCATGGCGGGGAAGATAGCGCCGAGGCCGTCTTCGCCATTGAGGCGCTCATCCACAAAAGCGACAGCGGCTTCGCTAGCGCGTTTGTGCGACGTCGCGGGGAACAGTGGCGCCGCGTTGCGCAGTATATGATCGAGTGTTTCGAAGGCGCTTGCTAGCATGGGTTTTTGATGCGCCCCGCGCGGCCATTTCTTCACCTGATCTGGCGGCGTCGTAAATAGCTCGGGGATATGTACGCCGCGAGGATTGCGCGCGCGTGGCTTCAAATCACAGATGACGAGCAGAGGCACCAGCACCGTACGCGCCCAATAAGACATCATATCAAGGCGAAAGGGGAACCACTTTGGCGCCAGCATGAGTTCAACGGGCATAGTTGGCGTCGCCCGCCATGGCAGATCACCATAAAGCGCGAGTAGCGTTCTCGTGAAGACATTGCTGCGCGCGGCTCCGCCATTCCTTAGGATGGCTTCGCGGGCGCGCCGCATATGCGTCGCTTCGATGTTATCGCCGACCATCTTCAGAGCGAAATAGGCTTTGACGCTGGCGCTCATGTCGAATGCGCCTTGATGAAAGAGCGGCCATCCCCCATGTGCGCCCTGTGTGCGACGCAGATAGTTGGCAAGCTTTTGCTCAAGCGCAACGTTTGGCTCTTCGCCAAGGTGATGCGTCATTAATATATATTCAGCGGGTATCGTCGCATCAGCTTCAAGCTCGAAAAGATAATGTCCATCATGCTTTTGTTCACGCAGCAGCGCATCACGTGCGCGTGTAACGGTCTCGTCAAGCAATAGTGGGTCGCGCGTTAGCTTTTCATTATCCATGATCTGCATGGGCGAATGTCTTTCCTTCTTTGGAAGAGGGCGTAGCGCATTGGTCCGCAGCCAGCAGCAGGCGCGCTTCGCGGGCCGCTGAGAACCCCGATGTGACCGCGCCTTCAATTGTTGCGGGGAGGCCGGTCGCGGTCCAGTCGCCGGCGACCAGAAGGTTCGTAAGGGCTGTGCGCGTTGCGGGCCGTCGCTTGTTTTGCTCTGGCGTCGCTGCGAATGTGGCGCGCTTTTCCTTGATGATCCGCCACGGGGGAAGGTCGCCATTGAGGCCTGCGATCTGCGCTACCTCTCGCCATATTTCGCATGCGAGGTCTTGAGGATCCCGCGCCAAAAGCCTGTTCGCCGCACTCACCGTTACCGAAAGGCAGTTTGGATAAGCAAAGAGCCATTCAGTCGTTGCGCCAGTGACAGCGGTGATAGGAGCTAGCGCGGCAGAGGGCGCCACGGCGTAATGGGCGTTAACGATAGTGTTGAATTCGGCGGGCGCATTCATTCCCGGCGCAAGAGCTGCTGTGACTGAAGCGGGAGTTGCGAGGATGACGAGATCGAGCGGCGAAAGATCGATCGTTTGATCTTCGAATTGCAGGGCTGCGACTCGATTACGCTCGAGACATAACGCCTGTAGGCGTCTGCCGAAGCGAAGTTCAACTTTATGTCGTTCAAGCAGGCGTAGTGCTGGATCAACGAGGGCGCCTGATAGGCCCTCGCGGATCATGATTGGCCTGCAATGCGCCTCGCCCCTTAACAAGGTCTCGCGCAGCAGGTTACGCGCAAGCTCGCTCGATGCTTCCGCTGGCTCTGTATTGAGAGCGGCGAGCAGCAGGGGGCGTATGAGCTTTTCATAAAGAGGCCCCTCGCATCTCATGATGTCGCGCAACGGCCGATCATCACGCGAAAAGATGAGCTTCATCACATCTGAATATTCGGCTGCCCGAGGGCGTAGCGCGCCAAGACGCCAAAGGGGCAGGGGGCCCCGCCATGGCGCAATTGTCCAGCGTTCGGAACTGCGCAGATCGACGAAGTCAAAATGAGCGTCTGTAAAATAGGTGAGCCGATCCTGAGCGCCGATTGCTTTGATATAAGCGAGGGCATTTTTGTTGGCCGACACCATGAGATGATTGCCGTTGTCGATCTCCATGCCGAGGCGCTGGTCGAAGTAGGATCGACATCGTCCGCCCGCCTGCTTCGCCGCTTCATGGACCACGATGCGCACGCCCGTTCGCTCGAGGTCGACTGCCGCGGCGAGACCTGCAATGCCAGCCCCGATGATATGGATCGTGGGGCGGCTCACCCCAGATGGCTCCCGAGCAGCGCAAGCAAGGATTGAATCTTGCTGCTTTTGACAGGGGCGCGGGGCGGCGCGAAGCCGCGATCCATCATGGTTTCGAGTTTTTGTTCGTAGACCCTCGCCATGAGGAATGGCGTGCGCGTCTCAGCCCGCGGTCGCTGCCGCATGACCGCGTGGGCCGATATGAAGTGCCGCCGCGCCAGTTGCACCATGGGCTCGCAGGCGAGGGTCAGGTCGCGGCGAGATATAAGCGCAGGATCAATATCACCATAAAGCCCCGCTTCAGCAAGCATCTCGGAGGGCAGGTAAATGCGCCCCATGCTCGCATCTTCGTCGATATCGCGTAGGATATTAGTGAGCTGCAGCGCACGGCCAAGATGATGCGCCAGATCGAGGCCCGTCTGTCGCGGCAGGCCGAAGATCGGCGAGGTCAGTCGCCCAACCGCGCTCGCGACCCTGTCACAATACATGTCGAGGTTCTTCATTGAGGGTGCGCGAATGTCCTTGGTCGCATCCATTTCCATGCCGTCGATCACGTCATGGAAATTTGTGCGCTCAAGTGCGTAGCGCCGGATCGGCTGCGCAAGCCAAGCGAGGTTATCTGCTTCGCCATGGGCGTAGATGTCATCGATGCGGCTGCGCCAGTCATGCAGCGCCTGCAGTCGCGGCGCGCAGGGGGCGCTCCAATCGTCAGCTATGTCGTCGACAGCACGGCAAAATGCGTAGACCGCCATCACGGCTTCGCGTTGCTGGCGGGGCAGAATGCGCATGGCTGTGTAGAAGGAGCTACCTGCCGCAACCTTAGGCGGCGCGGCTTCATGCGCCAGCGTCATTGGCGGTTCCTTTTTGCAATGAAGAGTTGGGGCGCGACAGGGAGCGCAGGAGCGTCGCTAGCGCGATATAAAGCGCGCGTGGCTTGCTTGTGCGCCCGCCCCCGTGCAGCGGATCTTCAGCCCGCAGGCGCGCCACATTGTTACGCGCGAGCGCAACGATCACCTCGACTTCGCGGGCAAGGTGGCGGTCGGTGACGTGCGTAGCGAGAGCCTCGCCTTGGTCGAGCAGCTCGTCCGCGCGTTGAGCGAGATTGTCGATCGCCTTGCGAAGACCCGGACTCGCGCTGTGCGCCGCCAGATCCTCGACATGCGCTCCGTTGCGGGCGAGCACCTCGAGAGGAATGTAGACGCGGTCGAGTTCGCGATAATCCTTCGCGCAATCCTGAAGGTGGTTGATGATCTGCAATGCCGCGCAGATGGCGTCGGAGGCTGTGCGCATTGCGCGTGACTCACCATGCACGTCGAGAACGAAACGGCCCACGGGCATTGCGGAATAGGAGCAGTAATCCATCAGCTCAAGCCAGCTGTGGTAGCGGCGCAC
>CANBVC010000159.1 GCA_947372795.1 Beijerinckiaceae bacterium | reverse complement strand
GCCATCGTGGGGGTGCGCTCCACGGCGCGGCTTTTTGGCGGGCGTGTGCGCCTCGGCGTGGCGGGTTTTTACGCGGCTTCTGTGATCATGGCTCTGGCGGCGGTGGCGCTGGTTGGCGGCGGCGCCTTCGCCCTTGCAGGCGTCGCATGTTTTGCGCTGCACCTTGGCTGGCAGGTCGTCATGATCGATCCCGCCTCCACAGGCCGGTCCCTGCTTCTCTTCCGCTCCAATCGCGACGCCGGGCTGATCCTGTTTGCTGGGCTTTGCTTGCAGGGGTGGCTTGGCTGATCAGGCCCGCCGCCGCGCCGCCATCTCCCTGCGCGACAGTATTGAGGGCCGCCTGTTAGCAAGCGCGCCGCCCCTGCGCCGCCATGCCGGAATCTCGCCAACCATGGCTTGCGCGAGCCGCAGCTCGGCGCCCTCGATGATGCCGGGCGTGCGTTCAATGAATTTCGGCAGGCCGAACTGAAAAGCCCGCACCGCCCACTCGCGAAGGGCCTCGTGAGCGTCAAAGGTCTCCATTACGCAGACCAACAAAGCCTCTTCCCGCCAAAGTTTGACGCGATAAGCCGCGCGGCCGCTGGCGGTCTCGTCGAGCGCCAGAACCACACCACGCCAATCTTGCGCGTCGTCATCTAAGGGGAATCGGCTTGTCATATGGTTTCCGCAGTCACTGCTGTGACAGTGACGGCGCATTGCGCCCGATCTGCTAATTTTTTCAGTTAAAAAGCATTGAAAGCGCGGCGTGCGCGCTGGTTTCGACCCCTTTGTCGAACGGGGTCCTAAAAGCATCGTTCAAATCTTAAGAGATGCGTTAACCGCTCAGTAAGCAGCGTCCGTGAAGACCGGATCGACCTTGCCGCCCCAGGCGCCGTTGAAGCGATCCAACCATTCCTGCGCCGCGACGCGGCCCGAGGCGAGGCGGGCGTCCAGAAGATCAAGATGCACAGCCTCGTTGCGGCCATTGTCATCGAGACGGTTGCGCCGCGAAAGGCCGTGGCGGGAAATGGCGAGCGCCTCGCGCGCGATGTGGCGCAGGCTCACGCCGCTGATCATCGAGTCTAGCCCGTGAGACGGAGCGTCATCGCGCAATTGCTGGCGCTGCTGCGCGTTCCAGCCCTTCACCAGATCCCATGCCGCGTCGAGCGAGGCGCCGTCATAGATCAGGCCCACGAAGAAGGCCGAGAAGGCGACGATATGATCGCGCCCGCCCACATCGCCGCCGCGCATCTCAAGAAACCGCTTGAGGCGCACTTCGGGGAAGATGGTGGAGAGGTGGTTGGCCCAATCGGACATGGTGGCGCGCTCACCGGGGAGCTGCGGCAGGCGTCCTTCGAGCAGCGCGCGGAAATCCGCGCCGGCGACATCGTGATAGGTCTCGCCGCGTTTGACGAAATACATCGGCACTTGCAGCGCATAATCGACATAGCGCTCATAGCCCATGCCGTCTTCGAAGGCGAAGGGCAGCATGCCCGCGCGGTTATTGTCAGTGTCGCGCCAGATTTCAGAGCGCTCGGAAAGGCGCCCATTGGGGCCGCCTTCGGTGAAGGGCGAATTGGCGAAAAGGGCGGTCGCGAGCGGCTGCAAGGCGAGGCAGACGCGCAGCTTCTTCACCATGTCGGCTTCGGAGCTGAAATCGAGATTCACCTGCACTGTGCATGTCCGGTACATCATGTCGAGGCCGCGCGAACCGACCTGCGGCATGTAGCGGGTCATGATCTTGTAGCGGCTCTTGGGCATGACGGGCGTCTGCGCAAGGGTCCATTTCGGGCTCATGCCTAGGGCCAGAAAGCCTATGTCGTGAGGCGCCGCCACGTCCTTGACCTGCTCGAGATGCAGATCGAGCTCCGCCGCCGTCTGATGGACGGTTTCGAGCGGGGCGCCGGAGAGTTCGAACTGGCCGCCGGGCTCTAGCGAGATCGCGCCGCCGCCATCGGGATCGAAAAGGCCGATGAGCGCGCCTGCGTCCTCGATAGGCTCCCAACCGGTCTTGGCCTGCATGCCCTCCAGCAGGGCTTTGATGCCGCCTTGGCCCTTGTCGGGACGGCCCTCATAGGGGACTGGCGCCAGATCAGCGCGGTAGAAGGGGAATTTCTCGTGCTCCGTCCCAATACGGAAGTCAGCCTCCGGCTTTTCGCCGACCGCGATCCAACCCACGAGCGCATCGCGCGACTCTATGGGGGTCTGGTCGGAGACGTCACGGGCCATGGATGAGCTTTCGGGCGAACAGAGGTGTCAGCTTAGCTGACGGGACACACTACATAAGCTTGGGCTCGCGTCGTTGCAACAAGCGCGCGCCGGTCAGGCTTTGGCCCGGCCGAACCGGCCAACAACGGTATAGGCGCAGACCATGGAGGCGCAACCAAAGACCGCCGCTCCCCCGATGACGCCTAATATCACTCCTTCAGCCCCGAGGTAATGGGCGCCCAGCGTCACGAAAGGGATCGTGCCAAGGGTCGCCCGGCCCCAGTTAAAGAAGGTTGAGAGGAAGGCGAAATCGAGATTGTTGAACGCGGCGTTGGCGGAAAAGAGGCAACCCAGAAACACCCAGGCGAGCGCCCCGTAATCGCAGAAGTAGTAAACCAGCCGGGCGGTTTCGCCCTGCGCGCCGAAGAGCCAGACGATGCTGCTCGCGCTCAAGACAAGCAACAGCCAGATCGTCATGGAATAGACCGCTGCGAAGACGAAACAGGTGGTCAGCGTGTCGCGCACGCGCGGATAGAGTTTCGCGCCATAGTTCTGGGCGATGATTGGCCCAACGACGCCCGACATGGCGAAAAGCGCCACGAAACCCACCGGCGCGACCCGGTCGATGATGGCGTTCGCCGCCACGGCGGCCTCTCCGAAACTCGCCATGGCGCGCACGCCATAGCCATTGGCGATGGGGGCTGCGAGATTGGTCAGGATCGCAGGCACAGCGATTTTCATGACGATTGGGAAGTCGCGAATCACCGATTTGCGATCCGGGCGCCCGACGATTCCGTGAACGCGCACGGCGCCCCAAAAGCCGACGCCAATCCACACGAAACGCGAGATCACCGCCGCGATGGCTGCGCCTTCGACGCCCATGCCGAGGCCGATGATCAAAAAGGGGTCGATCACGGCGGTCACGATGGCGCCGAAGAGGGTCACATACATGGACCGGCGCGCATCGCCGACGGCCCGCAGAGCGCCCGAAAGCACCATGCCCACGGCCATGAGGCCGTTGGTGGGCAGCGTCCATGTCAGATAAACATTCGCCGCCTCCAGCGCAGCGCCCTCAGCGCCCAGAAGTTCAAGCGCCGGGCGACGCACGAGGAAGAGCAGCAGGCCCATCACGCCCGAGATCACGAAGGAATGGATGAGGCCGGAGCTCGCCAGTCGCTGGGCGCTGGAGCGCTCATGTGCGCCGATGGCCCGCGCCACCACCGCAGTGACCGCGATGCTGAGGCCGATATTGATGGAAATGATGAAGAAAAGCGCCTGCGAGGCGAAGCCCACGCCCGCTGTCAGGGCTGGATCGCCCAGCCAGGAGACATAGATCAGCGACAGAAGATCCACCACGAAGATCGCCATCAGGCCGATCGACCCCGTCGAGGTCATGACAAGGACGTGACGGGTGAGCGAGCCTTGTGTGAACACGGCGGGAGGGCGCGGTCGCGGCGCCGCTGTTTCTTGCATGGGTGGCTTTCTGAGGGGAATACGGGACATGCCGCGACTTCCCCATAGACCCCGCTGGCGCCCCTCGCAAGCTCAACCACTTGGAGAGCTTGCGCTTCGGGCGCGCTTATCGCAAAACTTTAGGTAGAGGTTTTTTTCATGCCCCAGCCGCCGCTTCTCATTCTGCTCGCCGCGCCCCGTGGTTTTTGCGCGGGCGTCGTGCGCGCCATCGAAGTGGTGGAGCGCGCGCTCGAAGTCTATGGCGCCCCGGTCTATGTGCGCCATGAGATCGTCCACAATCGTTTTGTGGTTGAGAGTTTGCGGTCGCGTGGCGCTGTGTTCATCGACGAGCTGGACGAGGCGCCGCAGGGGACGGCGCCCGTGATCTTCTCCGCCCATGGCGTGCCCAAATCCGTGGTCGATGATGCGGCAAACCGCAATCTTGTGGCCATCGACGCCACCTGTCCATTGGTCACCAAGGTGCATCGCGAGGCGGCGATCCATCACAAGCGCGGTCGGCAGGTGGTCCTGATCGGCCATGCGGGGCACCCGGAGGTCGAGGGTACGGTCGGTCAGTTGCCCGAAGGCGCGGTCATATTGGTCGAGACGGTCGAGGATGTGGCGCGTATTGCGCCCACCGATCCCGCAATGCTCGCCTGGGCCTCGCAGACCACGCTCTCGGTGGATGACACCCGCGAGATCATCGCGGCGATTGAGGCGCGCTTTCCCGCCATCGCGGGGCCGCACAAGGAGGATATCTGCTACGCGACCACCAACCGGCAGGATGCGGTCAAGGCGATAGCGCCGCGCGTTGAGGCCATGCTCGTCGTGGGCTCGCCAAATTCATCGAATTCCGTTCGCCTGACCGAAGTCGCCACCCGCGCGGGCTGCCCCGTGTCGCGGCTCGTGCTGCGGGCTGAGGATATCGACTGGAGTCTGTTCTCGGACATTCAGACGCTGGGGATCACGGCGGGCGCCTCGGCGCCAGAAGTGCTGGTCGAGGAAATTATTGCGGCTTTCGCCACGCGGCGCGAAGTGAAGGTCGAGGTTGTGACCACAGCTGTCGAGAACATGCATTTCCCGCTGCCGCGTGAGCTGCGGCGGGATGCCTAAGTCATTGGTTTAATAGCGGAAATACCCTCCCCCTTGTGGGGAGGGTCGGCCGCGCCAGCGGACGGGGTGGGGGTCTGCGCATGCTGATCGTTGGCGCTGTAGCCAAGAACGCTCACCTGTAAAGGCCTCACGACCCCCACCCCGACCCCCTCCCCACAAGGGGGAGGGGACCTGCAAGCATTGCGCTCTCTTCACCCATTCAGCAGCAGCACCACCCCCGCCACAATCAGCGCCATTCCTGCGATTTCGGCGCGGCTCATGTTCTGTTTCAGGATCTTACCTGAAACGATCTGCGCGAAGGGCACCTCGACGAGGGCGAGGGTGCGCACGCGCGTTGGGTTGGTGATGGCGAAGGCGAGGAACCAGAACTGGGTGGCGAGCGCGCCCATGAAGCCCGCCAGAAGCGATGGGCGCCAATTGCGGAAGATGGCGCCCAGCAATTTCCGGTCGCGCAGACCAAGCCACCCCAGAATGGCGACGCATTGGATGGTGAGGCCCATGAGCATGGTCACGCTGGCGGTGAGGATGAACGACGTGGACTCAAGGCCGACCATCGAAACCCGGTAGCCCGTGGCTGAAAAGCCAAAACAGGCGCCGGACGCCAGGCCGATCAGCGCCGCCTTGACGCCGGGTCTTTGAGCTCCCTGCCTGCGCGGCGGTAAGGACATCAACAGCACGCCCGCCGTCGCCACGATGATGGCGAGCGTGGTCATCAGGCTCGGAATTTCTCCAAGGATCGCGATGCTCAAAAGCGCGATGATGATCGGCTCAGTCTTGGTGAAGGCGATGGTGACGACAAAGGAGCGGTCGCGCATGGCGAGCAGCATCAGGCCGGTGGCGAGCGTCTGCATGAGCGCGCCGACGGCCGCCCACCCGATTTCGCGCAGTCCGGGCGCAGGAAGCGGCGCGTCGATCAGCACAAGCTGGACGCAGACGAACAGAATGGCGAAGGGCAGGCCGAAGAGAAAGCGCACATAAGTCGCCCCCTGGGTTCCCACGCTTGCTGTGAGATCGCGCTGCATGGCGTTGCGCGCGGTCTGGGCGCCGGCGGCGATGACCGTGAAGACCGCCCAAAGCCATGGGGGAAGGAGCGCGACGAGCATGGGAAGAACACGGGGGATAGGCTGCGGGAGGCGGCCTTCGCTGGTTTGACGCGAGGCCACCTGCTCGCTAACACGAACCCGCAAGGCCCGCAAAGCGGCGCTTCTTCAGGATGAACTCATGGCCGTTTACACCGAAGTCACCGACGAGGAGCTCGCGGCCTTCGTCGGCGCCTATGACATCGGCGCCGTCCTGTCTCTGAAGGGCATCGCTGAGGGCGTCGAGAATTCCAATTACCTGATGCACACGCAGGCGGGCTTCTACATCCTCACCCTCTATGAAAAGCGGGTGGAGGAGGCTGACCTGCCCTTCTTCCTCGGCCTCATGGAGCATCTGAGCACGCGCGGCATCACCTGCCCGCAGCCCGTGAAGAATCGCGCGGGCGCGGCGCTGGGTCGGTTGGCGGGGCGCCCCGCCGTCATCGTCACCTTTCTCGACGGCATGTGGGTGCGTCGCCCCGATGCGGGCCAATGCGCCATGGTCGGCGAAGCTCTGGGCAAGCTGCATCTGGCGGGGGCGGACTTTGCAGGTCGCCGCGCCAATTCCCTTTCCGTGCAGGGCTGGCCGCCCTTGTTGCATGCGGTCGAGGCGCGCGCGGATGAAATCACGCAGGGCCTTGGCGATCTCATCAAGCAGGAGCTGGCGCATCTCGAAGGCGTCTGGCCGCAGGGCCTGCCCGAGGGCGTGATCCATGCCGATCTCTTTCCCGACAACGTGTTTTTTCTATCGGGCAAGCTCTCGGGCCTGATCGACTTTTATTTCGCCTGCACTGACGCTTTCGCCTACGACCTCGCGATCTGCCTCAACGCATGGTGTTTCGAGGCGGACGCCTCGTTCAACATCACCAAGGGCATGGCGCTGCTCGATGGCTACGAGCGCGTTCGCGCCTTGCGTGATGAAGAGATTGCTGCGCTTCCCACATTGGCGCGCGGCGCTGCGTTGCGCTTCTTGCTCACGCGCACGGTGGATTGGTTGAACCGTGCGCCTGGCGCGTTGGTGAAGCCGAAAGATCCGATGGAATATGTGAAGAAGCTGCGCTTCCATCAGCGCGTCGAAGGGGCGCGCGATTATGGGCTGAACCGATGAGCCGTCGGGTCGTCGCCTATACGGATGGCGCCTGTTCAGGCAATCCGGGCCCCGGCGGCTGGGGCTGCATTCTGTCGTGGGACGAGCATGTGCGGGAAATGTCGGGCGGCGAGCCGCTGACGACCAATAACCGTATGGAGCTGATGGCCGCCATCATGGCGCTGGAGACGCTCAAGCGCCCTTGCGACGTCGACGTTTTCACCGATTCGAAATATGTGCGCGACGGCGTCATGGGCTGGATCCATGGCTGGAAGCGCAACGGCTGGATGACCTCGGCGAAAAAGCCGGTCAAGAACGTCGAATTATGGAAGCGCCTTGATGAGGCGAGCGAGCGCCATAATGTGGAATGGCACTGGGTGAAGGGCCATGCGGGGC
>CANBVC010000158.1 GCA_947372795.1 Beijerinckiaceae bacterium | reverse complement strand
GTTCTCGTCAGAGATCCTAAACCTGAAGCCCACCAGCCCATGAGGCAGGGGGTCAACGCCCGGCAGCGCGATGCGCCCCCGGGCGCGTTCTGCTTTGGGGCTTTGGCGAACCGCCTCCCTTGGGGGCATTCGAGGAGCAACCATGTTCGAGGGCCTGTCCGAAAAGCTCTCCGGCATCTTTGACCAGCTTACGCGCCGTGGCGCGCTGAGCGAGGCGGATGTCGACGCCGCCATGCGTGAAGTCCGCCGCGCACTGCTTGAGGCGGATGTGGCGCTCGATGTCGTGCGCTCATTCGTGGACAAGGTGAAGGCGCGCGCGGTCGGCGCCAATGTGGTGAAGTCCGTTTCGCCGGGCCAGATGGTCATCAAGATCGTCAACGATGTGCTCATCGAGACGCTCGGCTCCGACGCAGATCCGATCAATCTCGACGCCGCGCCCCCCGTCGCCATCATGATGGTCGGCCTGCAGGGCGCGGGCAAGACGACCACCGCCGCCAAGATCGCCAAGCGCCTGCGCGACCGTTACAAGCGCAAGGTTCTGATGGCCTCGCTCGACGTGAAGCGCCCGGCGGCGCAAGAACAGCTCGCCGTGCTAGGCCGTCAGATCGACATCGAGACGCTGCCGATCATCGCAGGGCAGGACCCCGTTCAGATCGCCCGCCGCGCCGAAGAAACTGCGCGCCTGCAGGGCTTCGACGTGGTGATCCTCGACACCGCGGGCCGCACCCATATCGACGAGCCTCTCATGGAGGAGATGGCGCAGATCAAGGCGGTAGCCAATCCGCATGAGATCCTGCTCGTCGCCGATAGCCTCACCGGTCAGGACGCGGTCAATCTCGCGCGCAATTTCGATAGCCGCGTGGGCATCACCGGCATCGTGCTCACCCGCACGGACGGCGATGGTCGCGGCGGCGCGGCTCTCTCCATGCGGGCGGTCACCGGCAAACCGATCAAGCTCATCGGCACCGGCGAGAAGGTGGACGATCTCGACGATTTCCATCCCTCGCGCATCGCCAACCGCATTCTGGGCATGGGCGACATCGTCTCGCTGGTCGAGAAGGCGGCGCAGAGCATCGACGCCGAAAAGGCCCAGCGCATCGCCGACAAGATGCGCAAGGGAAAATTCGATCTGGAGGATCTGGCGGACCAGCTCCTGCAGGTCGAGAAGATCGGCGGCCTCGGCGGCATCATGGGCATGTTGCCCGGCATGGCGAAGATGAAGAGCCAGATCGCGGGCGCCAATCTCGATGACCGCGTCATCAAGCGCCAGCGCGCCATCATCCTGTCGATGACCCCGCAGGAGCGTCGCAACCCCGACGTCCTCAAGGCCTCTCGCAAGAAGCGCATCGCCGCGGGCTCGGGGGCCAAGGTCGAGGACATCAACAGGCTTCTGAAACAGCATCGGCAAATGGCCGACATGATGAAGGCCATGGGCGGCGCCAAGCGCGGACCCATGGGTCGCATGGCGGAAATGTTCGGTATGGGCGGCGGCGCTATGGGTGGTGGAATGCCGAGCCCCGAGCAGATCGCCGAAATGCAAAAGCAAATGGGCGGCGGCGCAGCGCCCAAGCTCCCCGACGCCCCGCCACCTGGCGCCTTCAGCGCGCCGCCGAAACTCCCGGGCATGCCGAGCGGCCTGCCCGGTCTTGGCGGCCCGAAGCTTCCCGGCCTCGGCGGTTTCCCGAATTTCAATCCCTTCGGAAAGAAGAAGTGATTGATCGAATACCTCTCATCTCAACATTCACTGAAAGGAAAAATCCATGTCCCTGAAAATCCGTCTGTCGCGCGGCGGCGCCAAGAAGCGTCCCTTCTACCGCATCGTCGTCGCTGACGCCCGCATGCCCCGTGACGGCCGTTTCGTCGAGCGTATCGGCACCTTCGATCCCCTGAAGGCCAAGGACGCGGCTGATCGTCTCGTCGTCGACGCCGAGAAGGCGAAGGCCTGGCTCGCCAAGGGCGCCCAGCCTACCGACCGCGTCGCTCGCTTGCTCGAGACCGTTGGCGTTGGCCATCGCGCCGCCCAGAGCAACCCCGAGAAGGCCAAGCCGAAGAAGAAGGCTCAGGAGCGCGCCGCCGCCGCCGCCGCTGCTGAAGCCGCCGCAGCCGCTGCTGCCGCCGCCGAGTCGGCGAGCGCCGAGTAAGACCATTGCGCCAGCTCCCCCTCATCGGGGGAGCTGGACCGCTCCGGTTTTTCCAACAGCAAGAAGCACCCGATGGCGAAAGCTACATCCCCCCTCGCTCCCGTTCAGGCGCACGATCTTGTGCTTGTGGGGCGCTTTGGCGCGGCCCATGGGGTGCGCGGTGAGGTGCGGCTGAAAAGCTTTACGGGCGATCCCGCAGCGATCGGCGATTACTCCCCCCTGCTCAGCCCCGACGGGCTCCGCAGCTTCATCCTCAAGAGCCTGCGCCATATTCGCGACGATATGTTCGTCGCCCGCGTCGAGGGCGTGAACGACCGCACGGGCGCGGAAGCTCTGGTCAACCTCGAACTCTCCATCCGCAAGGCCGATCTGCCGCCTGCGGAGGAGGAAGAATATTACCATTCAGACCTCATCGGCCTTTCCGCCCATCTTGAAAATGGCGAGCTGATTGGAGAGATCGCGAATGTGCTGAACTTCGGCGCAGGCGACATTCTCGAGGTCCGCCCCGCCAGCGGCGGCGAAACCCTGCTCTATCCCTTCACCAAGGCCGTCGCGCCCCACGTGGATCTGGGGGCGCGCCGCGTCACCATCGCGCCGCCGCTTGAGAGCGAGGCGCGCGAGGAGGAAACGGGGGACGCGGAGGGCTGAAGCTCGCTTCCGTGCTATAGACCCCCATGTTCCGCGCCACTATCTTCACCCTCTATCCCGATTTCTTCCCCGGCCCGCTCGGTCAATCGCTGTCCGGCGATGGGCTGGCGCGTGGGCTCTGGGCGCTGGAGACGCGGCAGATTCGCGACCATGGGCTTGGTCGGCATAAGTCGGTGGATGATACGCCGGCGGGCGGCGGGCCGGGCATGGTGATCCGCGCCGACGTGCTGGCCGCGAGCCTTGATGCAGGGCTTGGCGCCGACGACGCGCGCCCGCGCCTGCTCATGTCCCCACGCGGCCGCCCCTTGACGCAAAGCCGCGTGCGCGAGCTGGCGCACGGCCCGGGCGTCGCCATCGTCTGCGGGCGTTTCGAGGGCGTGGACGAGCGGGCCATCGAGGCGCGCGGGCTGGAGGAAGTCTCCATCGGCGATTACGTGCTATCGGGCGGCGAGCTTGCCGCGATGGTGCTGCTCGACGCCTGCGTGCGGCTGATCCCGGGGGTCATGGGCAAGCTGGAATCTGGCTCGGACGAAAGCTTCGAGTCCGGCCTTCTCGAATATCCCCACTACACCCGCCCGCGTGATTTCGAAGGCCGCAATATTCCCGATGTCCTGCTGTCTGGCGACCATGCCAAAATCGCAGCCTGGCGGCGCGAACAGGCGCTGGCGATCACTAAGGCGCGGCGTCCGGACCTTCTCAAGCGGCCGTGACTTTCAGCGCATCAGCAGCCGGTCCATGAGGGGCAGGCTGATGATGGCGGAGATCAGGATCAGCACGTAAGCCGAGATACGGAAGAAGCGTTCGCTCGAGCGATGAAACAGCTTTGCACCGCCCCATAGGCCCAGCACATAGGCGGGCCAGATGACGATGGCGTAGAGCACCACCTGCCAGGTGAAGAGCCCCTTCCACCACAACAGCACATCCATCGCCGTGGAGCTGAGGGCGTAATAGGCCATTATATTGGTGCGGATGACGGTGGCGTTGTCTTTCTGGCCGAGCCAGTAGGCGATGACCGGAGGGCCGGAAATGCCGGTCGACGAGCCCATCAGTCCCGCCACTGTTCCAACGCCAAAGGAGGCAGGCGGCGTCGGCCGGCCCTTGTAGCGCCAGCCCGAGACGAGCAGTCCCAGCATCAGGAACACCGTGCCCGCCATGGCCCAGCGCACTGTTTCAGACCGCAGGTTCGTGAGCAGCCATGTCCCCACGGGCAGCATCAGCAAATGGCCCGCCAGCATGGGCGTCACCTGCGCCCAGCGGCACTTTGGCAGGGCCTTGTAGCCATAGGGCGTCGCCGACCCCAGATCGAAAAGGTAGAACATGGGCACGGCGACGATCGGCCCCATGGCCATGGCCGCCAGCGGAATGACGATGAGCGCGCCGCCAAAGCCCGAATAGCCGCGCACCACGCCGCCGATAAGCGAAACCGCAAAGACGAACCACAGGCGCGGTTCCTGCACGGCGGACGCGAGGCCCTCCAGAAGCTCGCCGGGCAGGGATCCAAGATCGGGCAAAATGAACTCCGGTTCTGACGGCGCTAGGGGCGGGGCCACGCGACTGTTACACCTTGGGTAATGGCTACGATTCGCATCATTGGCATAGATCCCGGTCTTCGCAACCTTGGATGGGGCGTGGTGGAGAGCGAAGGCTCGCGCCTGTCCTTCGTCGCCTGCGGTTCAATTCATTCCAACGCCAAGCTTTCGCTGGCCGACCGGCTGCGGCAATTGCATGAGGGGCTCTCAGCGGTGATCCATCTGCACAGCCCGCACGAGGCGGCGGTGGAGGAGACCTTCGTCAACCGCGACCCCCAATCAGCGTTGAAACTGGGGCAGGCGCGGGGCGTCGCGCTGGTGGTTCCGAGCCTTGCGGGCCTGTCGGTCGCCGAATATGCCGCCAATCTCGTGAAAAAGACGGTGGTTGGCGCGGGCCATGCGGATAAGGCGCAAATCGCCATGATGGTGAAGGTTCTCCTGCCCAAGTCCGACGCCGCCGGCCCCGACGCGGCCGATGCGCTGGCCATCGCCATCACCCACGCCCAGCATCGGGGCGCGCGCGAGCTTGCCGCGCGGATGGCCCGCTAGGCGGCGCTATTCATTGGACAAGCCGGCCATGCTGGGGTATAGGCGGCGCTCAACTGAAAACAGCGTCGCAAAACGCTCGCTCCAAAGAGAGCGAAAAGCGCAGGAGTTTGTTATGGATATCATCGCCCAGATCGAAGCTGAACAGATCGTTCGGCTCGCCAAAGAAATACCCACCTTCGCCCCCGGCGACACGGTCATCGTGAATGTGAAGGTTAAGGAAGGCGAGCGTAGCCGCGTGCAGGCCTATGAAGGCGTCTGCATCGCCCGTGGCGGCGCCGGCATCAACCAAGCCTTTACGGTTCGCAAGATCTCTTATGGCGAAGGTGTGGAGCGCGTGTTCCCGCTCTTCTCCCCCAACATCGACTCGATCAAGGTCGTGCGTCGCGGCAAGGTCCGTCGCGCCAAGCTCTATTATCTGCGTGACCGTCGCGGCAAGTCCGCCCGTATCGCCGAGAAGCAGGAGACCGTGGCCGAGCGCACCGCTCGCGTCGAGGCGAAGACCGCCAAGAAGGCCAAGGAAAAGGCTGCCAAGCAGGCCGCAGGCGCATAAAAAGCAGGCTGCCGGCGCATATTCAGCGCAGGCTCAGCCGCAAGGCTTTAGAGAGATTTGAACCCCGTCGCAGCAATGCGGCGGGGTTTTTCTTTTGGCTCCATGCGCCGCTTGTCGACTATTTCTTCTCCGCGCTCGCGATGATCGCGATCATCTTCTTTTTCAGCTCCGGCTTGATGTCCGACACCACGCTCAAGGTCGCCTTGCGCGTATGCTCTGCGTCGATGAAATCGACGTAGCGCTGGGTGCGTTCGCCCTCGGTCACCAGAGCGGGGTCGCGCAGGGCGACTGCGATGGCCTTTTGCAGATAGGCGAGGCGTTCGGGCGCCATGCCGGGTGGGGCGACGAGGATGCGGCCGAGGTTTTCGGCGGTCGAGTGGAAGTCGAACAAGGCTGCGCCTTCGGGCGAAACCTTCAGCGCTTCGAAAATCGTCGGAAGCTCAGGGAAGAAGCGCGACTTTACGCGGCCCATGGTGGCAAGCGCACGGTTCTGTCCGGCCTTGACGTAATTATTCGCTGACGTGTCGGAGACATAGATCATGTCCATCTCGTCCTTGGCCACCGCCAGCGCCGCTTCGTTGCTGCCGGGATAGCCCAGCACGATGGAGCAATCGAGATTGAGCGCCGCGCAGGTGAAGGCCGCGCCATCCGACAGGCCGTCGATGGGGCCGCTCGACGACCACATGAAGCGCTTTCTATGATCGAGCACTTCCTGCGGCGTTTTGAAGGGCGAATTGGAGGAGACGAGCCAGACCCAGGGCGAGGCGCTCACGGTGCCCAGATGGCTAAGCTTGCCAAGATCATAGCGCACGCCGACCTGCTCGGTGAGTTGCGAGAGCGCCGCGCCAAGACCGTTCACGAGCATGAAGGACAGGCCGTCCGGCGGCGCCGAAGCGATCCGATTGAGCGCCGTGGTTCCGCCCGCACCCGGTTGGTTCTCGACGATCACATTGGCGTTGAGGGCCTTGCCGATATAGGGCGCGATCATGCGGGCGTAGATGTCATAACCGCCGCCCGGCCCATAGCCGACGACGACGCGCACCGTTTTGCTCTTGTAGAATTCTTCGGAGGATTGCGCCTGAGCCTGCGCGGCGCTGAACCCAAGTCCGGCGATGGCCGTCAAAGCCAGCAGGGCGCGCCGGGTTGTGGTCATGATCATGAACGTCTCCTCCCGATTTATTTTCTTGATCTTGTCGCGCGGATTACATTTGTTCAAGTGCCCTTAGAAGCCCCGCGCCGTCAGCTGTCTTGGCGACCTTAGACCCGGCGCCGATCTCCGCCGCCACATCCTGTGAAATGCAGATATGGCGAAGGTCGGCGACCTCAGCGCTCAGGCCCGCGCGCCTCACACAGTTCATAAACAGGCGCGCGCTGCGGCGGGAGAAATGCAGCACGGCGTCAGCCTTGCCTTGCTTCAGGGCGGTGGCGACCTCGGGCGACAGGGCCTCAATGGCTCGCGCCTCGTAGACCACCGCCGCATCAATCAGGAAGCCCGCATCTTCAAGCGCGCGTTCAAGGTCAGGCTTGCGGTCGCGGCCTGCCAGATAGATCATGCGGGCGCCTACAGGCAGAGCAGGAACCATCTGCGCGACAAGCTCGCTCGCCCGCGCAGCTATCGCGAGCGGCGGCGCAAAGCCTAAACGCTGCGCCGCCTCGCCGGTGCGTGCGCCGACGACGAACAAGGGCAGATGGATGAGTTTCGCCGCCTCGCCCCTTCCAAGGGCGTCGAAAGCATGGGCGCTAGTGGCGACCACGGCCTGCGCCGTCTGAGGATCGATCGCGGCGCCGGTGGGCGCGATCTCCAGCACAGGCGAAAGCAGGGCTTCATGACGACGCGCGCGCAGGGCCGCTGCGGTTCGCTCCGCATCGGCGCTGGCGCGGGTCACGATCACCCGCATGTCAGGGCAGCGCGTCTGGCGGCATGACGTCGAGGAGTCGCTGCCCGGCGCGCGCGCCGATCGCCTCGGCTTCGTCAGGATCCCCCGAATCCTCAATGTCCCACGCCTGCGATCCATCGGCCCGAAGCACC
>CANBVC010000157.1 GCA_947372795.1 Beijerinckiaceae bacterium | reverse complement strand
CCATGGGTGATCACCTCCGCGACCGGCGGCGTGTTTGAGCCGATCACCAAAGCTCCCGCGCTCATCGCCTCCAGCATCGACCATGATAAAACGAAGGGATAGGTCAGATAGGCGTGAGCGCGACTGACCTGCAGCAGCGACACGAAGCGCGTGTAGTCGAGCATCCCGACGAAATGCACCCGACTATGATCAATGCGGTCGGAGACCTCGTTCAGAAAGACATCCTTCCAGCTCATGCCCTCCGGCGCGCGCGAGCCATAGCTCAGAGAGTCGCCGCCGACGATCACCACCTGCGCCTGCGGCCGCTCCTGCAGGATCTTCGGCAGACTGCGCATGAGGATATGGTAGCCCCGATAGGGCTCAAGGTTGCGGCCCACATAGGTCAGCACTTCATCGCCGGCTTTCAGCGTGATGTTTTTATCCGGAACCGTGAACGAAGCCTGCGGATCTGGCTTTATCAGATCAGTGCGCACGCCCTCGTGAATGACCTTCATCAGATGCTGATGATACTCCGGCAAGGTCGAGGCCTGCCATTGCGTCGGCGCAACTGCGTGATCGGCGTCGTTCAGATCAAGCAGCATTGAGCCAGTGCGCGCCCTGATCCAGGTTGCGCTGCGCAAGTCGTCGTTTGGGAACTCGGGATCGAAATTCGTGTCACGTCCACGCGGCGCGTAAAAGAATTCTGCATAGACGACCTTCTTGGCGTCCGGCCAAACCTCTTTCAGGAAAAGCCCCTCGCCCCAGCCAATATGGCTGAAAATGACGTCAGGCGAAAATCCTGCATTTTTCAGTTTCGTCGCCGCCCTTGCTGCGTCCATGCCGCGCGTCGCCCGTTCGGCGTAATGGGTGGCGATGCCGAAATTCTGGGTGGTGATGCTGCTTCCCGAATATTGATAGCGCGCATTGTCGACGACGATGTTTCGCTGATTGCCTGCAGCGGTGAGCGCGACGACATGGTGGCCACGCTGCGCCATCACCGGAGCGATATGCAGAAATTGTCCAGGATAGTTCTGATGGACGAACAAGATTTTCATTGCGCGGCGATGCTCCAGCCAGCGCCATCTAAACCTTTAAATCTTATGAAATGGATAATCGCCAAGCCCGCCGCTTGATGCAGATCAAGGCGAGGCTTCCGCCCCAATGGTCTTTTTTGCGCGTCACCATTGGGGGAAAACCATGACTGGTTCAGAGCAGATGTTCCTCAACATGGTCCTTGGCGCCTTCGGCTTTTTCGCCGCAGCGCTCGCCTATGCGGACCTCACCACCGCCAGCACTCGCAATCAGGACAAGCATTGACCGCCAAAGTAAACCCGCCCTCTTTGCGGGGCGGGTTTGCAGGTAGCTACAAAGCTTGCTTATTCAGCCGCTGCGAGCGTGGCGACAGGCTCATTCGCCAGCAGCATAACGGCGCCGCCTGTGTTCGAAATCGGCGCATGATAAGTGCTCGTCACAGTCGAGACCTTGCCCTGCAAGGCGCCGCGCATGGCGATCCAGGTCATCAGTTCCACGCCCTGCGAGCCCGCGAGCTCAATGATCTGGCGGTTGGAATATTGCGTCAGCACGACCGGATCGGAAACGATCTTCTCCATGCAGAGCAGATCGAAATCCTTGTTGATGAAACCCGCGCGTGTCCCATCGAGCTGATGCGACAAGCCGCCGGTGCCGAGCACCACGACCTTCAGATCCTTGGGATAGGATTCGATGGCGCGGCCAATCGCCTGCCCCAGTTTCCAGCAACGCGCCGCGCTCGGCAGCGGGTGCTGCACGGAATTGATCATCACGGGAATGGTCCGCAGCGGCCAGGTCGGTCCCGCGTTCGGATACATGAGCTTGATCGGCAGCGTGAAAGCGTGGTCGACCAGAACCTCCTGGCACATGGTGATGTCGAATTCGTCAGCGACGAGACTGTCGATCATATGCCACGAGAGGTCCGGATCGCCCTCGAAAGACGGCAGCACAGGAATGCCCCAGCCCTCATCCGCGTTGTCATAGGACGCGGCGGCGCCCACTGCGAAGGTCGGCATCTTGTCGAGGAAGAAGTTCAGGCCGTGATCGTTGTAGATCACGATCGCGACGTCTGGCTTCATCTCCTCAAGCCAGGCGTGGATGGGCGTGAAGGCGTCGAACAGCGGCTTCCAATAAGGCGTCTGCTGATCGCCGCGCGCGATGGCGCCGCCGATCGAGGGCACGTGAGAGGTCGTCAAACCACCGATGATGCGGGCCATGGCTCAGGTTCCCTGCGATGCGAGAAAAGCTTTGAAAGCTTCAATGGTCATGCCGGTCTGCTGCGCGCCGATGTCCTGCACATTGAGGCCGAAGATCCCAGCGAACTTCGCGAGGTAATAGACATTGCCGCCAGCGGCGATGAGCTGGCCTACATTGCGCGAGCGGATCGCCGCGCGCTGCTCCTCGTTGAGCCTGTAGCGATCCATGTAGCCCTCCTCATCGCCGAGAAAGGCTGCGCGATTCGCCGCGTCATTGAAGGAGAAGCACATTTTGTTCAGGGCGTAGCCGCGCTTGGCCTGCTCGCCCTGAAACACCGGCGTTCCGGGAATGTGTCTGAGATCATCCATCGCCGCGCTCCACACCATGGCCATCAAGTTGGCCATAGGTGCGCCGACGCGCGGCAGCCTTCATTGATCAGGATCAAGCGGAGCCTGAAGACCTGACCATTCGAAGCAATGTCCGATCAGTCAGCTCAGGCGTCGCGCATGAACGGCGGCCATGGCGAGGACCACCATGGCGAAAGCCTGATGCAGAAGCCCCGCCCAAATCGGCACGACGAGCATCAGCGTCACGATTCCGATGACGGCCTGCGTCGCCACAAGACCCGCCAGCGCCGTTGCGCGACGCGCCGCTTTCGAAGCGGGCGACCCGCGGCGCGCGCTGACCATGTGCCAAAGGGCCAGCGCCAGCAGCGCATAGGCGGCGAGCCGATGCTGGAACTGGATCATGGTGATGTTCTCAAGAATGTTCAGCCACCACGGATCGAGCCGCGCAAGATGCTCCATGGGCGGCACGAGATGGCCCGCCATAAAGGGCCAATCGTTATAGGTGAGGCCCGCGCGCGAGCCCGCGACCAGCGCGCCCAGCCCTATCTGCGTCAGCCCCAGCGCGAGCAGGCCGAACGCCCACCCCTTGAGACCTTGTCCAGCTTCACTCGCGGCGGGCTTCAGCCCCGTGGCGATCCATACGATGGCGGCGAAAGTGATCGAGGCCAGCAGCAGATGCGCCGCGAGGCGCTCGGGCGCGACCTCGACCCGCTTGGAAAGCCCCGAAGTGACCATCCACCAGCCGACCGCCCCCTGCAGGCCGCCCAGCGCCAGAAGGCCAGTCAGGCGCCACTTGAGCCCGCGCGTCAGGATACCCTGGAACCAGAAGAAGGCGAGAGGCAGCGCGAAGGCGAGGCCGATCACCCGGCCAAGCAGTCGGTGGCCCCATTCCCAGAAATAAATCACCTGAAACTCGCCCAGCGTCATCGTGGGAAAGAGCTGCGCATATTGGGGGATTAGCTTGTATTTCTCGAATTCATCCAGCCAGGCCTCATGGCTGAGCGGCGGGATGACGCCCAGAATAGGCTTCCACTCGGTGATCGAGAGGCCGCTCTCAGTCAGCCGCGTCGCGCCGCCAACGATGACCATGGCGAAAATCAGTCCAGCCACGCTCCAAAGCCAGAGGCGAACGGGGCGAAAGGGATCGCTGCAGGCAAAGGTGGCTGAATGAGCGGCGGCGGGGGCGAACTGTTCGGCTACGGTCATGGATGCGAAAGCTCTGGTTGATCCAAACGTTGGAGCGAGACATAAGCTTCTGTCGCCCCGGCGTCCATGGACGCCCTGTCGCACCCCGCGCCTCCATCAGGAGATTCCATTGCGAATCCGCCAACGTAAACTCATCGGCTCCGTCGTCATGGTCGGCTTTGTGATGGTCTACGCCCTCGTCGCCATGGCGCTCGCCCAGTCGCGGCCCGTGCAGGAGGCGCCGGACCTGCTGCGCGGCCTCTATTATGTAGTGGTGGGCATGGCCTGGGTGCTGCCCATGCTGCCGCTCATCAAATGGATGGAAGGCCGCGGGGCGAAGGAAGAGGAGCAGTCGTGATGGCTCTCTGGTCCGCGCTCCTTCTCTTCTTCGCTGGCCTGATGGGCGCGGCGGGCGTCGCGCTCTCGGCCTATGCCGCCCATGCGGATGGCGGCGCCAATCTCACGACAGCCGCGACCTTTCTGCTGATCCACGCCGCCGCCGTAGCGGGCCTTGGCGCTGGCGCGTCGACGCGACGTGGCCTTTTGCAGGCTGCGAGTCTCCTTGTCATCGGCTCGGTGCTTTTCTCGGGAGACATCGCCATGCGCGCCATCAACGGCGCCCCGCTCTGGCGCATGGCCGCGCCAACTGGCGGGGTGATGCTGATCGTGGGCTGGCTCTGGCTGGCGATCGCCGGGTTCGTGGGGCGGCGAGCCAACCCTTAAGCGTGCTGCAGCACCGGAATCGACCCATCGAAGAAATCATCCGAATAGGCCACCACCCCATTGCCCACCCGATGGAACGTCAGATCAATCTGTCGATGGCCGACAAGTAGCCCCTTGATGACGAGCTCGTCCACATCAGGCGGCAGGCGCGCCCGGTTGATATGGACCGCGCCCCTGTAGCCGTCGATCCGCAGCCCAAGGCAGGCCTGCAGCAGCATGAAGACCGAGCCGGAGGCCCAAGCCTGCGGCAAACAGGCGACGGGATAGGCCACCGGCCCCTCGCCCGCCCCGCGCTGGAAGCCGCAAAAGAGTTCAGGCAGACGCATGTCGAACCGCACCGCCGTATCGAACATATCCCCCATCATCCGCACCACGCCGGTCCGCTCGCCATAACGCGCCATGCCCGCGACGCACATGGCGCTGTCATGAGGCCAGACCGAGCCATTGTGGTAGGACATGGGGTTATAACGCGCCTCGCCCACGGCCAGCGTTCGAATGCCCCAACCCGTTGCGAAATCAGGCTCTTGCAACTGGCTGATGATGTGCCGGGCGCGATGGGCGCTGGGCAAGCCGGTATAGAGCAGATGTCCTGGGTTGGAGGTGCGCACCGCGCAAGGGCGGCCTGTCTCATCGACCGCGAGCGCGTAGAAATTCTTATCCTCAAGCCAGAAGCGCTCCTCCACCAAGCCCCGCAGCCGCTCGGCGGCGCGCTGCCAGCGGGCGGCCTGTTCGAACTGGTTGCGGCGCTCGGCGATGCTCGCCATGGCGATCAGAGCCGCATAGCAATAGCCCTGCACCTCGATTAGGGCGATGCTCCCAACGGGGTCGCTGCCATCTGCGTGAAAAACGGAATCGTAACTGTCCTTCCAGCCCTGGTTGGCGAGGCCGGTGTCCGCGCCGCGCATATAATCGATCAGCCCGTCCCCGTTGGAATCGCCCTCCTTCTCAATCCAGGAGGTCGCGCGCTCCAGCGCTGGCCAGATTTCGTCGATGAAGGAAAGATCGCCGGTGCGCTCCGCATAAGCGCCCGCCAGCATGACGAACAGGGGCGTGGTGTCGACGCCTCCATAATAGAGCCCAAAGGGAAGCTCCTTCAGCGCCGCCATCTCGCCGCGCCGTGTCTCATGCATGATCTTGCCGGGCGCGGAATCGCGGAAGGGGGAATGATCCACAGCCTGATGATGGGAGAGAAACTTGAGCACGCCCCTCGCCAGCGACGGATCGAGCCACAACATTTGCAGCGCGGTGATGATGGCGTCGCGCCCAAAGGGGGTCGAGAACCAGGGAATGCCAGCATAGGGATAAGGCCCCGTGGGCAGCTGGGTGGTCAACAAGGCGAGATCGGCGCGCGACTTGTCGATCCAAGTGTTGAACAGCCGCGCCCGCGAATGGACCGTCGCCCCACGCCGCCTCTGGCTGCGCATGCCGAAATGACCGCGCGCCGCGGCAGACCGCCAACGGGCGCAATCGGGCTTCTCCTGATGGGGACCGACTTCAACATAAAGGCTGCGCGCGCCATTATGAGGCAAGGCGAGCTGGAAAGCGGCGCGATTAGGCGTGAGGACGGCTGGCTCCTCGGAAAAGCTGATATGGGTTTCGCGCACAACGCCATCGAGACCGCGATAGGAAAGCCTTACATCCGAGGCGTTGATCTCCGGAGGAAAGATCTCGCCGCGGAGCAGGCGGTTCATGCCGCGCACTTCGAACATGTCACGAAAATCAGCGGAGAATTCGAGCGCGAAGGGCACTTCGGTCGCGGTCATGGCGAAATTAGTGAAGGTGATGCGCTCATACACGCGATCAGCGTTGATGAGCCGTTTGCGCTCGATATGGATAACCCCTTCCTTCAGGGATTGGGCGCCCAGCGGCGGCAGGGGCCGGTTGGTCAGGTTGGACGTGAAGATCACATTGTCCTGACTGAGCGACGAACTGAGCAGCACGGGCGCCTTGCCGCCGACCGTCAACCGCCAGCGCGAGAGCAGGCGCGTGTCATTCTGGAATAGCCCGTCGCCCTCCCCCAGCACATCGCCATTGAAGTCGGCGACCATGAATGTGTCGCCGTGTTTCAGGGCGACGAGCCGCATGGGAACGCGCGCCTCATGGGTCGTCTCTTGCATCTCGACAGCGCCTGCGGCGGAGCCGGGCGTCAGATGTTCGGTGTCCTCTGTCGCGCTTTCGCCTTCAATCAAAGGTCAACTCCCTTGCACGACGCGTAGGGCGTCCGCCTTCCGGCCGCCCGCCGACAGACGCTGGTAGACGTCGACATAGTTGCGGGCCATGATCGAAGCGGAAAAACGCGCCTCGAAGGTGGCCCGAACCGCCGACCGATCAAGTCTTCCAGCCGCCTCAACCGCAGCCACCGCCTGCTCCTCGCTGGAGACAAGAAAGCCGGTGACGCCGTGATCGACGACTTCAGGGGCAGACCCACAATTCCAGGCGATCACCGGAGTTCCGCAGGCCATGGCCTCGATCATGACGAGACCGAACGGCTCGGGCCAATCGATGGGAAACAGAAGCGCCTTCGCGTGGCCAAGAAAATCCGATTTCTCAGCGTCGCCGATCTCGCCGATGAACTCCACGTCCGGCGCGCCCAGCAAAGGCTCGATCTCCCGACGAAAATAGGCCGTATCGGCGGCGTCGATCTTGGCTGCGATACGCAGCTTCATGCCCGCCCGCCGGGCGATGGCGATGGCCCGGTCCGGCCGCTTCTCAGGCGAGATGCGACCGATGAAGGCGAGATAGTCGCCTGTAGGACGCAGCGGCGGCGCGTAAAGGTCCGCCGGCGCCCCATGATATACGGTCTCGATCCAGTTCCCGAGGATCAGGGGCTTGCGCTGACTGTCCGAAATCGACACCAGCGGATAGGCGGGCCAGCAGCTATAGGCCTCCGACAGGTCCTTGAGGTCCTGTCGGCCATGGAGCGTGGTCACAGTCCGCCCCGCGACATCTTCAAAAAGCGGAAAATGCAAAAGATCGATATGGAAATGGATCATGTCGAACTGGGCGAGGCGACGCCGCACCTCGCTGATCTGCACCAGATGGGC
>CANBVC010000156.1 GCA_947372795.1 Beijerinckiaceae bacterium | reverse complement strand
GAGCAAACGCACCGCCACCAAGGCGGAAAATATCTCTGCGTGAGGGATTAAGATCGACCATGCTTGCATCCTCCTGGATCTGGAGGTGCTGATCAGATTCGTTAAACAGTTTTGCGAAAATACCGATACAGTTTTGTGAATACCCGAAGTGCATTTGTGCAAAGAAAGTAAATTCAAACTTTCAATTCACCATTATGTCCACTTGCGCCGTCATTTGCACCCAGAGCGAGGTTGATCGCTGAACTTGGCTTCAGCTTGACGATTTTCTGCGAAAGGGCCGCCTTTCGGGCGACCCTTTTTTTTTGCGGTCTTCGCCTACTCTTCCTTGAAGCCATAGGCCGGAATACCCTGTTCATTGTGATAATATTTATAGGGCAGAAACTTGCCGCTCATGGTGAACTTGACCCGATCGCCCTTCTCGTGAGGCAGGCGCTCCATCTCCATGTCGAAGTCGATGGCGGACATGATGCCGTCGCCATATTCTTCTTCGATGAGGGCCTTCCAAGCAGGACCGTTGACCATGACCAGCTCGAAGAAGCGATAGATCAACGGATCGGTCGGGGGCATCTGGCTCCCGCGATGAGGAACCTCATTAAGCATGCGCTCTTCCATTTCGGTAAGGCCGAACAGCGCAGCGGCCTTGGCGGCGAGCGGCTTCACCAGCTTCATCTGGCCCAAAAGCGCGCCTACGATGAGCACTGGCGACATTCCGCCGATTTCGCCCACGATATATTTCCAGGTCCAGCCCTTCTCGCGCTTGATGTCGAGAATCTTCTCGGTCAGATCGGCTCTTTTCATGGTCGTCTCCTTTTCTTCTGGATGAAACGTGGTCAACCCAGCGCGGGCGTCTGCGCGCCGGGTCTCACCACCGGCGGCTTCTTGCGATCATAGCCTGCAGGCATTTCATCGCGGAAGGTGACGCTGCGGGTCACAAGAAAATCGATCAGGTGGTTGCGCAGCGGGTAATAGTCGGGGTGGCGATGGATCTCAACGCGCTTGCGTTCTTGCGGCAGCGGGTTCTCAACGATTTCGGCGATCATGGCGCCGGGTCCATTGGTCATCAGCACGATCTTGTCAGCGAGATACATGGCCTCGTCTACATCATGGGTGATCATGAAGAGGGTTTGGCCGGTGTCGCGGCAAATGCGGCGGACCTCATCTTGCAAGGCCCCACGCGTGAGGGCGTCGAGGGCGGAAAAGGGCTCATCCATGAGCAGGATCTTCGGTTCGATGGAGAGAGCGCGCGCAATGCCCACACGCTGGCGCATACCGCCTGAGAGTTCCGAAGGGCGCTTCATCTCGGCGCCATGCAGACCGACAAGATCTATGGCGCGCTGGGCGCGAGCGTTGACTTCAGCGCGTTTCAGCGAAGGCCAGCGCGACGCAACGGCATAGGCGACATTGGCGAGCGCCGTCTTCCATGGCAGCAGCGCATGGCTTTGGAAGATCACCGCGCGGTCGAGACCCGGCTCCGTGATCTGCTTCCCGTCGATGAACACGAAGCCTGCGTCGGGCTGGTCGAGTCCGGCCAGCACATTCAGCACTGTGGATTTGCCGCAGCCCGAATGGCCGATGATGCAGACGAATTCGCCGCGCGCAATGGAAAGCGACAGATCTTCGAAGATCGTGACGGGCTCGCCAGTGCGCTTGGGAAATCGCCGCGCGATGGCTTCAATGGAGATGAAACGGTCGTTCACGGTTCACTCCGGGAAGGTGACGGCGCGAGCAGCGCGCGCCAACAATTGGTCAAGCAACATGCCAACCACGCCGATCAGCAGAATGGCGATGATTACATTGGTGATGGAGAGATTATTCCACTCGTTCCAAACGAAATAGCCAATGCCCGTGCCGCCCACGAGCATTTCCGCCGCCACGATGACCAGCCAGGCGATGCCAATGGAAATGCGCATGCCCGTGAAGATGGTGGGCGCTGCGGCGGGGAGGATCACGGTGAAGGCGCGCCGCCATGGGCCAACCTCCAGCGTGCGAGCCACATTCAGCCATTCCTTGCGCACGCCGGACACACCAAAGGCGGTGTTCACCAGCATGGGCCAGAGCGAACAGATGAAGATAACGAAGATAGCCGAAAGGCCGGAGTCCTTAATCGTGTAAAGCGCCAGCGGCATCCAGGCGAGCGGCGACACCGGTTTCATGATCTGGATAAAAGGATCAAGCGCCTTGTTCATCAAGGGCGACATGCCGATGAGGAAGCCCAGCGGAATCGCGACCAGAACAGCCAACCCATAGCCAGCAGCGACGCGCAGCATTGAGAAGGCGAGCTGAATGCCGAGTCCCTTATCATTGGGACCGCGATCGTAAAAGGGATGCCGGAGGTGCTCGATGAGCTTGGCCCCGACTTCCAGTGGTCCGGGCATCGCTGACTTGCCCTGCGTTGCGGTCGCGCCCATCAGCTTCGCATATTCCGGGTCCATGGCTGGACCCGCAGGACCTCCGCGCGTGGCCATATGCCAGGCCAGCGCGAAAATCACGAAGATAAGAAGAGAGAGCACGCCTGCGCGCAACGGCAGGGGAGCGGTGCTGGCCATGTCAGCCTCTCTTCATCGCGAAGCTGTTGATGTAGTCGTCGGGCTTGGTGGGATCGAAGGTTTTGCCCATGACCACGAAGCTCTTGGATGTGGAAGCGGGTGGCGCGAGCCCGGCGTCCTTCATCGCTTTTGCGGCGTCGGTGGCGAGGAAGATTTGCTTGGCGACGCCAGCATAATCAATATCACCCTTGATCTGCCCCCAGCGCTTCATCTGCGTCATCATCCAGACCGCGAAGCTCTCATAGGGGAAGGGATCGAAGGTGATGCGCGCGGGGTCTTTTTTTACCCCGCCCAGACCATCCGCATAAGTGCCCGTCAGCACCTGTTCGAGCACGGTGACAGGCGCATTGAGATAATTGGCGGGCGCGATCGCCTCGGCGATTTCCTTGCGGTTTTCGGCCTTCGACGCATAGGCGGTCGCTTCAAGAATGGCCCGCAGCAGAGCCGCGTAGGAATTAGGCGTCTCCGCGATGAAGGCGCGGCTTGCCGAGAAGGAGCAGCAGGGATGACCGTCCCAGATTTCCTTCGAAAGCATGTGGATGAAGCCCACGCCATCATAGACCGCACGTTGCGCGATATTGTCGGGCGCAAGGAAGCCGTCGATATTGTCGGCGCGCAGATTGGCGACCATTTCCGGCGGCGGCACTGAGCGCAGCTGCACATCGGTATCGGGATCGATGCCATTTTCGGCGAGATAATAGCGCAACAGATAATTATGCATCGAATAGTCGAAGGGAATGGCGAGCCGGAAGCCCTTCCAGTCCTTTGGATCGCGCTTGTCCTTATGCTTCATCGCCAGCGTGATCGCCTGGCCGTTGACATTCTCGATAGCGGGAACCGCGAAGGGAATGGGCGTAGAGCCAAGGCCCAGCGAAATGGCGATGGGCATGGCCGCCAGCATATGCGCCGCATCATATTCCTTGTTGATGGTCTTGTCGCGAATGACCGCCCAGCCAGCGGTCTTCACCACATCCACATTCAGACCCTGCTTCTTATAAAAGCCCATGGGTTCGGCCATGATGATCGGCGTGGCGCAGGAGATTGGAATGAACCCGACCTTCAGATCCGTCTTTTCCGGCTTGCCCGCTTGCGCGAAAGCTTCCGTTGCGGCGGCCAGCGGGAAGAAGGACGCTATGGCGGAAGCCAAGGTCGAGGCCCCGACGCCTTGCAGCAGGGCGCGCCTTTGCAGCGGGTTGGGCGCTATGGCGCGCAGCACCGCCTGCTCGACCGTGCGGCCGTAGAGCTTTTCATCATCGGCTGCGCTGTTGGAGATCACCGTGCAGGCGCGCTCATGCGCCATCTGCGATTCATGGGCGCCGCATGAGCAGCCGGATTTCATCGTATAGGGGCCTGTGGTCGTCTTCATCGACATGTCAGCGTCTCCTGAGCAAATTCAGTTTGGGCTCATGCAAGATTGATGCGCAGTAGTTCGGCCTCGACAAATTCGAGGCGATCTTGACCAAAGAAATTGGCGTCGCCGATGCGCATGGTGGGCGATCCGATGACGCCTTGGGCTATGGCGGACTGCGTGTTGCCGTCATAGGCCGCGCGCACCGCATCTGACATTGCGTTCGCCAGAACTCTCTCGGCATCTAGGCCGCAGGCGTGGGCGATCGTAGCTAGAGTTGCTTCATTCGCGATGTCTTCATCGCGCGCCCAGACTGCAGCGAGGATTGCTTCGATGAAGGGCGCTGATTCCACCGTCATGGCCTGCGCGGCGATGATGGCGCAGGAAGCCAGGGTGGCGTCTACAGGCCAGTGCTTAGGGGCCACATTCAGCGGCAGGGCACGGCGCTGCGCCCAACGCATCATATCGGTGCGCCGCCAGGCGAGGCGTGCGGGCGATTGCCTAGCGGGCGCGATTGTGTCGACTGCTGCAAAAACGCGCGCGATATCCATGGGCCGATGTTCCAACTTCGCGCCATGGCGGGCGGCCATGGCGCGAAGCGCGGCGAAGCCAAGATAGGCGAAGCCGGACATAGGCGAGAAATAATGGATCACGCACACGTTTGTCTCAAGCAGCGCTGGAGAAGGGCGTGCCGGATTCAATCGGCAGTGCGGGGTCTCGCGACCATTCGTTCCACGATCCGAAATACATGCGCACGTCCTTTACGCCTGCGTTCTTCAAAGCGACGAATGTGTTGGAAGCGCGCGCGCCCTTGAAGCAGTAGAGATAGACGGGCGTGTCGGGCGTCACGCCCACAGTGGCGCATTCGGCGAGGACTTCGTCTTTCGCCTTGAAGCGCTGACCTTCGCCGGTGGGCTTCATCATGCGATACCATTCGAGCCAACGCGCGCCGGGTATCCGGCCCTTGCGGGGGCAGAATTCCTTGCCATAAGGCGAGGAACTGTCGGCGATCCATTCATCGACATCGCGAACGTCGACGATGGCGATCTCGGGCTTGGCCAGCGCATCCAGCATCTCCTGCGCGTCGATAAGGATCGAGGCGCCGGAAGCGTCGATCGGGAAGGTCGCGGGCGTGGGCGTTGAGGCTTCCGTGGAAACGGGAAGATCCGCAGCGCACCAGGCTTCAAAGCCGCCGTGCAGCACCTTGATCTTGGGATAGCCGAGCAGGCTCAGGAGATAGTATCCACGGCAGGACATGCCAAAGCCGCTGTTCATGGACTGCTCATAGATGACGGCGGTTTCTTCGCCTGAGAGCCCTGCTGCGCCAAAGGCGCTGGCGAAGGTGGACTTCAGTTCCTCGATGCCTTCGGGGGTGGAGGTCGCCAGATAAGTGAAGATCTCGTGGATATTCACGGCGCCGGGGATATGCCCGGTGGCGAAGGCGGCTGGGTTGCGTGCGTCAATGATGACTGTGGGGTCGCTTGCGCCCACGGCTGCAAGCTCTTTGGCGCTGATCAATACTTCGCTCATGCTCGTGCTCCATGGTGAATGCGCCTCATCCGGGGCGTTCGGTTATGCGGGCATCTCCGCCAACATCTTGCGCAACTGCTTCGTGGCTGGCGTAACGATGCCTACAAAATAGGCTTCGCGCATACGCCGCTGGGCGCGATGGCTTTTCATGTAGCCGCGCGCTCCCGTGTGGAGCATCGCGGCATGGGCCGTCGCCATCGTCAGGTCGCCAATTTGCAGCCTAGCCTCCACCACTCGGCGCCAGTAAGCGTCGCTGGTCTCAAAGGGGGTGGAGGCGAGAAGCTGAACCTCGTTTTCCAGCTCGGTGAGCGCGCTGGAGAAATCTTCCGGCTGCTGGGCCGTCAGATATTTGTTCACATGGCCGAGGGAGGTCTTCGTGCGTTGCATGATGTCGATGCAATCACGAATGATGCCAATTCCCATCCCTGCTTGCAGCAGCACGAAGCCCGCGCGAATTTTCTTCACAAAGGGCATCGCCGCATGGGCGAGCACCATTTCGTCGGGAATGAAGGCGTTGCGAAATTGCAATCCAAAGGTCCCGGTGCCGTCCATGGCGAGAAACGGATCGCAAGGGAGAAGCTCAATGGCGGGATCGGCGCAATCGCCGATGAACATCACCTTCTCGCCATCGGGTGTTTCGAAGATGGTGCCGAAGACATGGTCGGGGCCGAGATTCGACACCCAAGGCAGGGCTCCGTTCACGATGTAGCCGCCCTCGACGCGCTTACCCTTCAGCTTCAGCTTCTCGATGCCGAAGAAGCTTTTCATGGGATTGGACAGGCCGGTGCCGCCGAGCACCGCGCCATCGGCCACCCGCGCCAGCAGCTTGTTCTTCAGGGCGGCGTTGTCTGAATTGGCGATGTACCAGACGAGCGCATCCTGACACCAGGTCATGAAGCCCGTGGAGCCGCAGACCAACGAGACCTCACTCATGGCGTCGATGGCGGGATTGAGATCGACGCCATGCAAGTCGACATGGGAGCCGAAGGCGCCAAGCGATCCAAGCTTGCGCATGAAGTCGGCGGGGTAGAGCGCGCCGCTATCGATGGCGTCGACAATGGGTGACAGATCCGCCTGGACCAGATGATGAACTGTATCTGTGAGGCTCGTCTCGTCGATGACTTGCGCTAGGGCTAGGGACACGGGCGATGCTCCAGATGGAGACCAGCCCGGCTCACGCCGGGCGGTCTTTACGATCAAAGGGAGATTTCGAGATTCACGGGCCGCGTGAAAGTATTCGCGACCGGCGACCACTTCTTCACATGAGCGATGAGCGCATCGATTTCGCTCTGCTCCACCCCGTCGCAAACCATGTCCACCTTCACGCGAACATCGGTGAAGCCGACGGGCTTGTCGCTCACATCGCCTGTGCCCCAGACGGCGCTGATATTGAGGTCGCCTTCGAGTTCCAGCTCAAGCTTGCGGACCAGCCAGCCGCGATGCACCGCATTTGCGTGCAGACCGACCGCTATGCAGGAGCCAAGCGCGGCAAGGGAGGCTTCGGATGGGTTGGGCGCGGTGTCGTCGCCCAGCAGTCCCGGGGGCTCATCCACAATATAGGGCTCGAGATTGCGCACGTAGTTGAGATGGCGGAAACGCCCCTCGGCAACGGTTTTGCACTTCAGGGTCTTAATGACCTTCGGGTTCGCCTTTCCAGATTCGATGAGCTTCTCAAGCCCGCCTTTGTCGATCGGGGCCAGGCAGCCGGTCAGGACGATATTGTTAGGTGCGTTCATGGGTTTTGCCTCCGCTGACAGCAATGTCCGCTCGCCGCAGACAGAACGCTCTGTTATATGCAGGGCGTGTGCCAGCGTGGTCGGGCCGAATTCCCGTGCATTTGCGGATCGGGCGATTTCGGGCCGGCGCCTCATCGGTAGGCATCACGCCGAAGCGGCAGACAGATCTGTCTAGTTGGTGGGCTTCTAGTCATGCCGAGACGGGAGGTGGTATTATGGATGCGGTTTTGAGCGAGGTTCCAGCGCGCGAGCGCTTGATAGAGGCCGCCTCGCGGCTATTCTGCCGTTACGGCATCAATGCGGTGGGCGTCGATACGGTGGTCGCCGAGGCGGGGACCGCCAAGGCGACCCTCTACAAGGCA
>CANBVC010000155.1 GCA_947372795.1 Beijerinckiaceae bacterium | reverse complement strand
CGGCGCTATGGCATCGCGCTCATCGCCATCACCTCCAACAGCGAATCGGCTCTGGGGCGCGAGGCGGATGTTTGCCTCTATCTGCCGAAATCCGAAGAGGCTTGCCCCAATGGGCTCGCCCCCACCACCTCGACCACCATGCAGCTCGTGATGGGCGATGCGCTGGCGGTGGCGCTTCTGGAGGGACGCGGCTTCACAGCGCAGGATTTCCGCCAGTTCCATCCCGGCGGCAAGCTCGGGGCCAACCTCTCCTTCGTGCGCGATATCATGCACAAGGCCGAGGCCATTCCGCTCGCGCGCATCGGCGCGCGCATGGAGGAGGCCCTGATCGAAATGACCGGCAAGCGTTTTGGCTGCGTCGGCGTCATCGATGACGCCGGCATGCTGGCGGGCATCATCACCGACGGCGATCTGCGCCGCCGCATGAAGGTGAGCCAAGATCTGCTCGCCGAGCGTGTCGAGCAAGTGATGACGCCGCGCCCAATGACCATCAGTCCCGATACGCTGGCCGCCGAAGCGCTCGCCTTGCTCAATGAGACGAAGCGCTCGGTGGTGATGGTGGTGGACGACGCTCTGAAGCCGGTCGGCGTCATCCATCTGCATGATCTTTACCGCGTGGGCGTGGCCTGACCAGAGGGGGTCAGTTGACGACGACCCTCGTGCCGGTTCCCACCCGCTGATAAAGATCGATCACATCCGCGTTCATCATGCGGATGCAGCCCGATGAAACCGCCTGTCCAATGGTGTCGGGCTCGTTGGTGCCATGGATGCGGAACATCGTGTCCTTGCCGCCCCGGTAGAGATAGAGCGCCCGCGCCCCTAGCGGATTGTCGATGCCGCCATTCATATGGCGCGGAAGATCAGGCCGGCGACGCAGCATCTCCGGGGGCGGAGTCCAGCCCGGCCAGGAGGCCTTGCGCCCCACATGGGCGACGCCGCGCCACTCAAAGCCGCGCCGCCCGACGCCAATGCCATAAGCGATGGCTTGCCCCCCGCCGAGCGAGAGATAGAGCCTGCGGGAGCGCGTATCGACTGTGATGGCGCCGGACGGCTGCCCCGTGGGATCGGACACAAGCTGGCGTGTGCCACCAACGCGCGCGGCGCGTGGCTCGTAGCTGCGCGCGTTCTGATCCGCCTCCGGCCAGAAACTCGCCATCTGCACCCGAGACTCTCTCTCATCAGCCATACGCGGGTCCTGGAAGAGAAAGGGCGCCTGGCCACGGTGGGGTAGCTGTCGCTGCGCATAGGTGGCGCCGGGAAAGGCGGAATAATATTGCGCAGCGGCGGGAAGACTTGCGGCGAGACAGGCCCCGAAAAGGGTCGAAGCGACGCAAAAGCTGCGGATGGGTGAGAGCTTGATGGCCATGGCGGATCACTCTTTCGGCGAAACATGACTGAGCTGTTCGAGCCCGGAAAACGTCGCTTGAAGAGGAAAGGTTGCGCTGGACAAGAGGGCTTGCGGTTAAGCCCTGCGCACTAAGGCGCATAGACGACCTCAGCGGCGCGGCCAGCTGAAATCGTCGGCGCGGCCGGGCCGCGCGTCGAGGGGACGCCCCTGCGTGAGCGTCCGATCGAGCAGCGCCTCGGCCTCGGTGGGCTCATGTTTGCGACGGGTTGATGTCGCAAGTTCGCCGCCACGCGAACTCACCGGACCTGTGAGCGGAACGACCTCGCCGGCGGCAGGGCGCACGGGGATAACCACTTCGGGCGCTGGCGCAAGCGCTGGCAGCGCAACGAGGGGGTCCTTCCCTCTTGCCGGGACAAGCGCTTCGACAGGCGCCGGCGCGACGGGCTGCGGCTCCACGGCCAAGCGGGGATCAACGGTGACGACTGCTGGATCCAGCTTCGGACGAGCGGTCTCCACCAGACGATTGATCTCAGTCTCGACGAAATGCGCAACCTTGCGGGCGCCGGACTTCGTGAAATGCACGCCGTCGCCGGACCGCAACTTCTGGAACTGACCGTTCACATCCGGACCATAGGCCGCGAACTGTCCGCGATCATCGAGAAAAGCGTCCCAGATATCCACGAAGGTTCCGCCAGCCGCGCCAACGCGCTCGCGGATGATCTCGTTCAGCCGCCCCATGTCGCCGGAGAAACGTTCGCTCTTCATCGCCGGCAGGCCGACCCAGATAAGGGGAATCCCGCGCGTCTTGAAGGCCTGGATGATGGCGTCCACCCTCGCGCCATAAATCTCCCGCCAGCGCGGCGCGCGCAGATCCAGAACGCCGGTCTCGTCGCGCAATTGCTGGCGATCGTTGCTGCCAAGCAGGATGACGGCTGCGTTGACCTTCTCATTGGCTGCGAGCAACTCACGGGCGCCCTTCGCCCAGTCGAAATAGTCGTCGCGCACAAGGCCCGTATTTTCGCGCGCCTTGCGCAGGACAGCGATGTCCGTGCGGTCGCCATAGGCGTCCGCCAGTCCCTGACCGAGCATGACGCCAAGACTGTCGCCTAGCACGGCGATCGTGAAGAGCGCGGCGGCAGGCCTTAGGTTCAACGCAGGCCTGTCCTCCGCAGCAGGGGTGGCGGGGGCGGCGGGTGTAGCCGGCGCTTCCGCGTTTTGGGGGGCAGGCGCCTCGGGACGAACGGCTGCCGCAGCGGGCTCCTCCACCGTAAAGCCACGCACCGGAGCGGCGCGGCGGATCAGATGGGTGGGGCGCTGCTTGATGGGCGCGGTGCGAGCTGGCGCCTGCTGCAACCGCTCACGGTCAGCACGGAAATAGGAGCCTGGGCTCTCATCCTCGATGGCCAAAGCGCTTCCACAGGCGACGAAGGCTATGGCGACGACGCCAATGAGCCTTGAGGCCGCGCGCAAGTTTGGCAGCCCCCCCAAGGGGGCGTCCGACGGCTCAGGTCCGATGAAAAGGCTCAGCATAAGAAAATTATAGCGCGAGCCGGCGAAATGTCAGTCCCCGTTTAGCGGGAAGCCTCGAGTGCAGGCCAAGACCTGCGCAGAGGTCCGCCGCCCGCTATGCGGTCCGCCAGCAAGGAGACGCCAAGGGCATAGGCCAGCGCATTGTTATAGCTACGGATAACCTTGAAGTTCTTGGTGACGAGAAAAGCCGGTCCGCGCTCGCCTGCGGGGGCGATCAACAGGGCCTCGCCATTCTGTGGCAATGGACCGCCATCGGCGCGCGTCACCCCAAAACGCAAAAAAGCCCCGAAGGGCGCGAAATCATCCTTGAACGCCTTCACCGCGCCTGGCGGCGCCTGAACCTCGAAGCCCCAGCCCAAGTCATTGTCCCAGCCATGCCTCGCCAGATAATTGGCGCTGGAGGCGAGCGCGTCGGCTACGTTCGACCAGATATCCTTGCGTCCATCGCCATCGAAATCGACCGCATAGGCGCGAAAGCTCGACGGCATGAACTGGGTCTGGCCCATGGCGCCCGCCCAGGAGCCCTTGAAGTCCACGGGCGCAACATGACCCTCCTGCAGGATTTCGAGGGCGCCGATCAGCTCACGCTGGAAATAGTCGCCGCGATAACCAGCGTAAGCCAAAGTCGCCATCGCCCGCAGCACCGGCGTGTTGCCGGTGAACCCGCCGAAATTGGTTTCCATGCCCCAGATCGCGAGCAGGATATGGCGGTCGACGCCATGGCGCGCCTCGATGCTGGCGAGCAGATCGCCAAGGGCGGCAGCTTTGGCGAGACCGGTCTGGATGCGGCTCGGCGAGACGGCGCTGGCCAGATAGTCCTGAATGGGCCTTGTGAACTCAGGCTGACGACGGCTCTTGGCGATCACGTCTTCATCAGGCGTCATGCCTTCGAAAGAAGCCGTGAAGAGGGCTTGCGACACGCCAGCCTGCTGCGCCTTCGGCCACAAGCCGGAGACGAAGGATTGGAACGGCGCTGCAGGCGTGGTCTCGGCCCGTGCGGAGCTGCGCGCGATGGTCACCAAAAGGATCAGAAACAGAACCATGACCGCGCCTGCGCGCAATCCCTGCCCCAGGGCTGCATCCCGGCCGCGGTACAGCCTTGTTGGGCGCAGCTGCAAGCTGGGGGAGTCAAGTCTGATCATGAGCTGGTCCCTGAACTTTATGACGAATCTGTCACGATCAAGGATTGGCTTTAAAAGTTAAGAATCCATTTGCCATTAAATGAATTACCTCGCGCTATTTAACGAAATATTCTGTTTTTTTAACTCGGGCGCACCCAGACACAATCTTTGCAATAATGTTTCCATGCCTTCAACTGAACCAGACTGCAAGAGTGCGCCTTGGCGGAAGCGGCAAAGCGCGACAGTTGACAGCGCCCTCAAATTGGGGACTTTCGCGCGATGTCAGGGAGACTTCAGATGAAGAAATTTCGCATGCTGCCGGTTCTCGCCGCCATAGCCGCGAGCGCTCTTTCGGGCGGCGCACTGGCGCAGGGCGTCGGCAGGGTTCCCACGATGATCATCGGCTTTGGCCCAGGTGGCGGCTATGATCTATGGGGTCGCACGGTTGCGCGCCATATCGGCAAATTCCTGCCGGGCAGCCCCAATCTGGTGATCCAGAACATGCCAGGCGCCGGCAGCTATGTGGCCGCAAGCTGGATCTACAACATCGCCCCCAAGGACGGAACGGTGATCGGCATCATCGCACGCGACGCCACCATGGGCCCACTGACCGGCGCCGATGGCGCGCGCTTCGACTCCACGAAAATGTCATGGCTCGGCACCCCCGTCACCGAAACCAATGTCTGCATCGCCAACGCGTCAGCTGAGGTGAAGACCGTCGATGATCTTTATAAAAAGGAATTGATCATCGGCGACACGGGGCCAGGCACGGGCACGCGCAGCTATCCGCTGGCGCTTAACGCGCTGCTGGGCATGAAATTCAAGATCGTTTCAGGCTTCCCCTCCTCCTCCGACGTCTTCCTCGCCATGGAGCGCGGAGAGGTCGACGGCATTTGCGAGTCACTCGACAGCGTCATCGGCAAGCGCCCTGACTGGCTGAGCAGCGGCAAGGTCCGCGTGCTGTTCCAGGGCGGCGCCGAGCCCAACCCCCATGTGAACGCCCCATTCGTGCTCGACTTCGCAAAGACCGAAGAGCAGAAAATGGAAATCCGCTTCCTCTATGCGGGTCAGGGCATCGGACGCCCGTTCGTGGCGCCGCCGAACCTGCCCGCCGACAAGCTGAAGATGCTGCGCGAAGCCTTCGACAAGACCATGAAGGATCCTGATTTCATCGCTGACGCCAAGCGTCAGAAGCTTGATGTGGAGCCGAAGGACGGCGCCCATCTGGAGCAGCTGATCCGCGAGATTTATGCGACGCCAAAGCCGATCATCGAGAAGATCGGCAAGCTCATTCAGTAAAGAAAAAGGCCCCGTCCAAAAGACGGGGCCTAAATGTTCAGCGCACCAGAATGTTGCGGAACTGCCAGGGATCGCTCTCGTCGATGTCCTCGGGGAAGAAGCCGGGCCGATTGGTGAGCGGCGTCCAGTCCGTATAGTAGCCCTTCACCGGGCCGAGATAGGGCGTCTGCACTTCGAGGCAGCGCTTGTAGTCCATCTCGTCGGCCTCGACGATGCCTTCGTTCGGATTCTCCAGCGCCCAGACCATGCCCGCGAGCACGGCTGAGGACACCTGAAGGCCGGTGGCGTTCTGGTAAAGCGCAATCCGCCGCGTCTCTTCGACCGACAGCTGCGAGCCATACCAATAGGCGTTCTTGCCGTGGCCGTAGAGCAGCACGCCCAGCTCGTCGATGCCGCTGGCGATCTCATCCTCACCGAGAATGTGATGCTTTTCCTGCATCACGCCCGCACGGCCGAACAATTCATGCAGCGACAGCACGGCGTCATCCGCAGGATGATAGGCGTAATGGCAGGTCGGACGATAGACGACCTTCTCGCCATCGCGCACCGTGTAATAGTCGGCGATGGAGATGGACTCGTTGTGGGTGACGAGGAATCCATACTGCGGGCCGGGCGTCGGGCACCAGCTGCGCACGCGCGTATTCGCGCCGGGCTGATTAATGTAGATCGCCGCGCCGCAACCTGCCTTGTGGGTTCCGGCATTGGCGGGCATCCATTGCTCATGGGTGCCCCAGCCTAGCTCCGCAGGCTGCATGCCTTCCGAAAGGAAGCCCTCGACCGACCAGGTGTTGACGAACACATCGCGGGGCTTGGCGGACTTGGCCACCTGCGTGTCGCGCTCGGCGATATGCACGCCCTTCACGCCGAGGCGATGCGACAGGCGCGCCCATTCCTCACGGGTCTTCGGCTCAGGCGTGTCATGGCCAAGATCGCGCGCGACATTGACGAGCGCTTGCTTCACGAACCACGAGACCATGCCAGGATTGGCGCCACAGGTGGAGACGGCGGTGGTCCCGCCGGGGCTGCGGCGACGGGCCGCCAGCATGGTTTCGCGCAGCGCATAGTTGGTGCGCTCATCCGCCGCGAGCGACGTATCGAAATAAAAGCCCGTCCAGGGCTCGACGACGGTGTCGATATAGAGCGCGCCAAGTTCGCGCGCCAATTCCATCAAAGCGACTGATGACGTGTCCACCGAGAGATTGACGCAGAAGCCCTGCCCGTCCCCATTGGTCAGCAGCGGCGTCAGCAATTCGCGGTAGTTCTCCTGCGTCACCGCCGCCTTGAGATAGCGGATGCCGCGCTCGTCGAGCAAAGCGCGATCGCGATCATCGGGATCAATGACGACAACGCGGCTGCGGTCGAAATGGAAATGCCGTTCGATGAGCGGCAGAGTTCCCTTGCCGATCGAGCCGAAGCCGATCATCACGATGGGGCCGGTGATGGTCCCGTGGACGGGCCAGTTGTTCATATTCAGTCTCCAGACAGACGCGAGGCCCGACAGGCGAGCTCCGCAAAAACGCGCCGCGTTTCAAGCAAGCACGGCGAAAAAATTCAAGCGCGGATCATGCCGCCCGCGCGATCCGCCTGCGTTCACGAGCGCCATTGGCGACCACCATGCCGCTGGCTTTTGCGAGCGCTCCGGCCTCGAGTTCGAGACCAAGAAAACGAGCCGGATCATACCAGCCAGGCAGATCGAGCTGTTCGGCATGACCGCGCGCGAAGCCGAAGCGATTGTAATAAGGCTCGTCGCCCACAAGGATGACGGCTTTATGACCGAGCGCTTGGGCGCGGGCGAGACCCATGCGCATCAGCGCGCCGCCCAGGCCAAGCTCGCGATGGCTTTGCGCAACCGCCAGCGGGCCGAGTAGCAAGGCAGGCGCTTCGCCCGCCTCTACATGCCAAAAGCGCAAGGTCCCCACGAGGGCCTCGCCGTCCTTGGCCACGAGGGCGAGGCCGCGCGCAGCAAGGCGCCCTTCGCGCAGGCGTTCGCAGGTCTTTTCGAAGCGCGAAGGGCCAAAAGAAACGTCGAGCAGACGCTCGCGCGCATTGATATCACCGGCGTGCTCATCGCGCAGGTCGACGCCGGAATTCTTAACGACAAGCGGAAAAACGGGCGCGGAAACGCGCGCAGCAGCAATCAAGGTCATGCAAGCCTCCTTTGGAGACGTGACGACCCTCGCACCCACAAGGGGCCGTTCGGGACAGGAGCGGATGAAAGGCTCCCCG
>CANBVC010000154.1 GCA_947372795.1 Beijerinckiaceae bacterium | reverse complement strand
TCGCTTCCATCGCTGCGGCCAATTCGCAGGCCTTCGCCAGGCGCCCCCCGGGGTGGTTGGCGGCCTCATAAGGAGCCAAGGATCGATGGACGTACTCCAGCCACGGTTGATCCACATGAACCGCCGTCGTCGCATTTACGAAGGCAAGGCCAAAGTCCTCTATGAGGGCCCCGAGCCTGGCACCCTCATCCAGCACTTCAAGGATGACGCCACCGCCTTCAACGCCAAGAAGCATGAAGTCATTGAGGGCAAGGGCGTTCTGAATAACCGGATTTCCGAATTCGTGTTCCAGAACCTGAACGAAATCGGCGTTCCCACCCATTTCATTCGTCGCCTGAACATGCGTGAGCAGCTGATCCGCGAAGTGGAGATCATTCCGCTCGAGGTCGTGGTGCGCAATGTGGCGGCGGGCTCGCTCTCGACGCGGCTGGGCATGGAGGAGGGCAAGCAGCTGCCTCGCTCCATCATCGAATTTTATTACAAAAACGATGCGCTCAACGATCCCATGGTGTCGGAAGAGCATATCACCGCCTTCGGCTGGGCCACGCCCCAGGAGATCGACGACATCATGGCGCTGGCCATTCGCGTCAATGATTTCCTCTGCGGCTTGTTCCTTGGCGTCGGCATTCGTCTTGTTGATTTCAAGATGGAATGCGGCCGCTTGTGGGAAGGCGAGATGATGCGCATCGTCGTCGCAGACGAAATCTCCCCTGACTCCTGCCGCCTGTGGGACATTAAGTCGAACGACAAGCTCGACAAGGACCGCTTCCGCCGCGACATGGGCGGATTGGTCGAGGCCTATACAGAGGTCGCGCGTCGTCTGGGCATCATGCAGGAAAATGAGCCGCCACGCTCCGGCGGGCCCAAGCTCGTCCAGTAAAGCACAAGGCGGCGGACAGGATCCGCCGCTTTCTCCCCTTCCGCTTGCGAGAGACCGACAGATGAAAGCCCGCGTCACCGTCACCCTGAAAAACGGCGTTCTTGACCCGCAGGGGAAGGCCATTGAAGGGGCGCTGCGCGCTCTTGACGTTGAAGGCGTGACAAGCGTGCGTCAGGGCAAGGTCTTCGATATCGAGATCGACACGACCGACCACGCGAAAGCGGAAGCGGCGCTGAAGGCGGCGAGCGAGAAACTGCTCGCCAATCTCGTCGTTGAGAATTACCGCGTAGAGATTCTCTGAGGCCCGCATGAAAGCCGCCGTCCTTCTCTTCCCCGGTCTCAATCGCGAAGGCGACGCCATGCGCGCGCTGGAGCAGGCGTCAGGCCACAAGCCCACCCTCGTCTGGCACGCCGAGCATGAATTGCCTGCGGGCACTGATCTCGTGCTGGTGCCCGGCGGCTTCAGCTATGGTGATTATCTGCGCTGCGGCGCCATCGCCGGCCGCGCCAATATCATGAACGCCGTGCGCGCCCATGCTGCGCGTGGCGGTCTTGTCGTCGGCGTCTGCAACGGCTTCCAGATCCTGTGCGAGAGCGGCCTTCTTCCCGGCGTGCTCATGCGCAACCGTGATCTGCGCTTTATCTGCAAGATGCAGAATCTCACGGTTGAGCGCGCCGATACGTCTTTCACCAAGGCCTATTCAAAGGGTCAGGTGATCAAGGTCGCCATCGCCCATGGCGAAGGCAATTACGAGGCTGACGACGAGACGATCCGCCGCCTTGAGGGCGATGGCCGCGTCGCTTTCCGCTACTGCGATGAAAATGGAAACGTGGGCGGCGTCGCCAATCCCAACGGCTCCACCAACGACATCGCGGGAATTTATTCTGAGAAGCTGAACGTGCTCGGCATGATGCCGCATCCCGAAAATCTGATCGATCCGCTGGTTGGCGGCATTGATGGGCGGGGGCTTTTTGAGAGCATGGCGCTTTTCAAGAGCGCCGCCTGATAGCTGATTTCCTTGAGATGAACGCAAAAGGCCCCTGAGCAGTCGGGGGCCTTTCGTTTTATCGGGACGCCGATCAGAAGCGATATGTGGCGCCGGTTCCAATCAACCAGGGATCGATGCGCAGGTTGCCGGTGAGGCCGGTGGCTGTGACGTCGGGGCGTAGCCACAACTTCTTCACGTCGACGTTCACGCCCCAGTTGGCGTCGAGCATGTAGTCGAAACCGACCTGCAGGGCGGCCCCAGGCGCACTTTTGATCTTGAGATTGGTAGCCGCGCCATCCTTTGTATCGAGGAAGAAGGTGTAATTCACGCCGGCGCCGACATAGGGTTGGAGCGCGCCAAAGTCGGTGAAATGATACTGCATGGTGAGGGTAGGCGGCAGAAGCGTTGTTTTGCCGACGCGTGCGCCCGCGATGCTGCCGCTCGTGCCGGTGACGGTGTGCGGGGTCACGCCGAGGACGAGTTCGGCGGCGATGTTCTTTGTGAAGTAGTAGCTGATGTCGACTTCCGGAACGACCGAGTTGCTGATCTTGGCGTCCGCCGCAGCATCCTGATCAAGGCTGAGCGAGCCGGCGGGCACGACCGCAAGAGCGCGCAGGCGAATCTGCCAGGGGCTCGCTGCCTGAGTAGCCAGAACAGGAGCCTTGGCGCGTGAGGGCAGGTCGGCGGCCAGAGCTGGCGCGGCGACGCTGAGAATGGTGGCGGCGAAGAGCGACGCGCGCAGGGAGGTGATCATTGATTCATTCCTTTTCGATTCGTCGTTCAGTCGATGACGAATCTTGAGCTGTGCGGCGTCCCTTGGTTTTGATCTAGCGCAAGGCGACAAGCTAAAGCTGGACTGTGTGGCCTTGCCGCCACAGACCGTAATCCGACCGGGAATTTTGAATTTAGCCACACATGAGTGGTCTTGATTGCCCCTATGGGCTTCCGCCTCACCACGATTTATGCGACTTGGAGGGCTGATCCCGCACTCATCAGAGGGCATTCGCCTTGCTGCGCAACGAACCCCCGATCACCCCGGCGCTGGTCGCCGAACATGGCCTCAAGCCGGATGAATATCAGCGCATTCTGACGTTGATCGGTCGCGAGCCGACCTTCACAGAGCTTGGCATCTTCTCGGCCATGTGGAACGAACATTGTTCCTACAAGAGCTCGCGCCTGCATTTACGCAAATTGCCGACCAAGGCCCCTTGGGTCATTCAGGGGCCGGGCGAAAACGCTGGCGTCATCGATATTGGCGATGGGCTGGCCTGCGTCTTCAAAATGGAAAGCCACAATCACCCGTCCTTCATCGAGCCCTATCAGGGCGCGGCGACGGGCGTCGGCGGCATTCTGCGCGATGTGTTCACCATGGGCGCACGCCCCATCGCCTGCCTCAATCTGTTGCGCTTCGGCTCGCCCGATCATGCCAAGACCCGGCATCTGGTTTCGGGCGTGGTTGCGGGCATCGGCGGCTATGGAAATTCCTTCGGCGTGCCCACGGTAGGCGGCTCGGTGAATTTCCACACGCGCTATGACGGGAACATTCTCGTCAACGCCATGGCGGTCGGCATCGCGCGCGCTGATTCGATCTTCTACGCCAAGGCCACCGGCGTTGGCCGTCCCATCGTTTATCTAGGGTCCAAGACCGGCCGCGACGGTATCCACGGCGCCACCATGGCTTCGGCCAGTTTCGAGGCCAATGCGGAGGAGAAGCGCCCCACCGTTCAGGTCGGCGATCCCTTCTCCGAAAAGCTGCTGCTGGAAGCCTGCCTCGAAATCATGGGCAAGGGCTGCGTCATCGCCATTCAGGATATGGGCGCCGCCGGCCTCACCTCCTCTGCGGTCGAGATGGGCGCCAAGGGCGGCCTTGGCATCGAGCTGGACCTCGACGCGTTGCCCTGCCGCGAAGAGGGCATGAGCGCTTATGAAATGATGCTCTCCGAGAGCCAGGAGCGCATGCTCATGGTGCTCGATCCCGCCAAGGAAGCGGAGGCGGAAGCTGTCTTCCGCAAATGGGGCCTCGATTTCGCGATTGTGGGCCGTACCACCGATACGTTGCGTTTCGTGGTGAAACATGAGGGGCAGGTGAAAGCCGATTTGCCGATCATGGAGCTTGGCGACGAAGCGCCGCTCTATGACCGCCCCCATATCCCGACCCCGCCTCAGCCTGTCATCCCCGCGGCTTCGGTCACGCCGCCCATGTCGAACGGCGCTGCGCTGGTCCAGCTCATCGGCTCGCCGGATCTGTGCTCCAAGCGCTGGGTCTGGGAACAGTATGATCATTTGATTCTCGGCAACACCGTGCAGCAGCCGGGCGGCGATGCGGCTGTGGTGCGCATAGGCGATGGCCCCAAGGGTCTCGCGATGTGCACCGATGTGACGCAACGTTATTGCGAGGCGGACCCCGTTCAGGGCGGCCGTCAGGCCGTGGCCGAATGCTGGCGTAACCTGACCGCTGTGGGCGCGACGCCGCTCGCCCTGACCGACAATCTCAACTTCGGCAATCCCGAAAAGCCCGCCTATATGGGCCAGCTCGTCGGCTGTCTCGAAGGCATCGGCGACGCCGCGCGCGCGCTCGATTTCCCGATCGTGTCCGGCAACGTGTCCCTCTACAACGAGACGCAGGGTCGCGGCATTCTGCCGACCCCCTCGATCGGCGGCGTCGGCCGCATCGACGATGTGGCCAAAGCGGCGAGCCTGTCCTTCAAGTCTGAGGGCGAGTCGATCCTGCTCGTTGGCGAAACGCAGGGCTGGCTCGGCCAGTCAATGTATCTGTGGCAGGTCTGCGGTCGCGAAGAGGGCGCTCCCCCGCCGGTCGATCTTTCCGCCGAGCGCCGCAATGGCGATTTCGTGCGCGGGCTGATCGGGCAGGGCGCCGTCACGGCGGTTCACGACCTTTCGGACGGCGGCCTTGCGGTCGCTCTTGCTGAAATGGCCATGGCTGGCGGCGTCGGCGCGACGATCACCGCGAGCGCGGCGGATCAGCACGGGTTCCTCTTCGGCGAAGATCAGGCGCGCTATGTCCTCACAGCGCATAGCCAGGATGTGGCCGCTATCGAGGCCGCGGCCAAACAGGCTGGCGTTCCCCTGCATTTGATCGGCAAGACGGGATCGGATTCCCTGACGCTGCCGGGCGAGAGCCCCATCGCGATATCCGCCCTTGCGAAGGCCCATGAGGGCTGGCTGCCCGCCTATATGGCGGCGGCCCCGAACTGAACTGGCGCCTTGCGCCGAATCGAAAGGAACCGCCCAATGGCGATGGAAGCGATTGAGATCGAACGCCTGATCAAGGCCGCTCTGCCGGATGCGCAGGTGGAGATTCAGGATCTGGCGGGCGACGGCGATCATTATGCGGCCAAGGTCGTCTCGGAGGCCTTCCGGGGCAAGACGCGCGTGCAGCAGCACCAGATCGTCTATGCCGCTTTGAAGGGTGAAATGGGCGGCGCGCTCCACGCGCTGGCCCTGACCACCTCGGCGCCTCTCTAGCTCTCTGGGCACGGAGCCGCAGGTTCACTATATTACACCCAAGCCGCACCCTTGACGTCGGCCAGAAAGGATCAGCGACATGGCTAGCATTCAGGACGAAATCAAACAGGAACTCTCCGGCACGGAGGTTGTGCTGTTCATGAAGGGCACGCCCCAGATGCCCATGTGCGGGTTCTCCGGTCAGGTCGTGCAGATCCTCGATTACCTCGGGGTGGAGTACAAGGGCGTGAACGTTCTCGCCAATGACGAGATCCGCCAGGGCGTGAAGGACTTCTCCAACTGGCCGACGATCCCCCAGCTTTATGTGAAGGGTGAGTTCCTCGGCGGTTGCGACATCGTGCGCGAGATGTTCCAGACGGGCGAGCTCGCGACCTATCTCGGTGAACACGGCGTCGCTTGCCAGCAGCCCGGTCAGGCTTGATAGGGGCGCGCGGGCTTTTCCGCGCGTTCATCGTTTCGATTTTTCTGGTCCAACGCATGAGCCTGCCATGACGCCTTGGTCCAAATGTCGCGCGCGCCTCGCCGGTCTCCTTCTGGCGAGCGTCGTCGTACCCTTGTTGGCCAGCGCCCCCGCAGTGGCCTTCACAGGCCGCCTCAACATCGAAGTCGCCGGACAAAAGCGCAGCGCGGTTTTCGTCGAGCCCGAAAGGCTCAAGCGTTCGCCGCGTACTGTGGTCATGGTGCTGCACGGGGCCAGCAATGGTTCGGGGCGGCGGACCCAGACCAATCTCGGTCTTGATGAGTTACTGCGCTCGTCGGGAGCCGTCGCTGTCTATCCGGACTCCATAGACGGCGGCTGGAACGTGACCGGCGGCGCCGGCCCAGATGACCCAGCCTTTCTGCGCGCTCTCGCCGCAAGGCTGGTCGCCGATGGTGTGGCGGATCGGGGCAAGATCTTTTTGATCGGCGTTTCGACTGGCGGCATGCTGGCTTTGCGGATCGGCTGCCAGTCGTCGGATTATCTGGCGGGTGTGGGCGCGCTCATCGCGGGGCTTCCCAATAGCCTCGTCGCAAGCTGTAAGCCGCCGCCATTGGCGTTTTTTCTCATGAACGGTACGGCCAATCCGCTGGCGCCCTATCAGGGTGGACCAGCCAAGCTCGCCGGTTTCAAAGAGGAGATCGCATCGGCGGAGGCGACGCTTGCGCCCTTCGCCGCCGCCAACGAATGTTCAGCCCAGCGCAGCACGCGTGAATTTACGGACCGCGACCCCACCGACGGCTCGCGCGTCGTCTTGGAGCGGCTCCTCGGCTGCAAGCATCTTGTGGAGCTGGTGCGCGTGGAGGGCGGAGGCCATACCCTGCCGGGCAGGCCCGCAAGGTCCGATCGCGGCCAGACCGTAGGAGCGCAGAATCGGGATGTGAACGTGAGCCGTCTGATCGCCGAGTTTCTGCGGCAGAGCCAGCGCTAGGCGAGGCTGCTCAGCGTCGTGAGCCTTGCGACCGTGGCCTGCGGCGCGCCTTCGATACGAATCACTTTCGTGCGTCCCGTCGACCCCGAGCTGAGGCTTAGGGAGCGCAGGGGGACATCCAGAGTCTTCGCCAGCAAGCGCAGCAGCGCGTCATTAGCCTTGCCATCCTCTGGCACGGCGCGAACCCTCGCCTTGAGTACGCTGCGGCCATCCGAGAGAGTCTCGATGCTCTCAACAGCGTCGCGTGACGACTTCGGCGTCAACCGCAGACTGAGCAGCACAGCCTCGCCGCTCACCCGCCACGGAGGCTCGACGTTCAAATCAAAAGCCCGTGGCTATGGACCGATAGAGGTCATCGAGTTCCATCTGGATGAACCAGATGATGAAGATCAGGATGATCGGCGAAATGTCGAGCCCGCCCATGTCGGGTAAAATCCGCCTGATTCGGCGCAGCGCGGGCTCGGTGACGCCGTTCAGTCCGTTCCAGATCGAGCGCACGATGTCGTTGTGGATATTGATCACGTTGAACGAGATCAGCCAGGACATGAGGGCGACGATGATGATCGCCCATTTGTAGAGCTCAAGGGCTTGGTGAATCACGACGAAGAGCGCGCGCATCTCGAACTCCTAAACAGGCCTTGAAAGGTGTAGCTGCGCAGGCCTGTTCCGGCAAGGTTTCGAAGGAGCCGCTGGCCAAATGAAAATCATGCGGTGATTTGGCGTTGACAGATACGACTGCCTGCCGCTAAAAGCGCCCTATCTTGGGGCTGTAGCTCAGTTGGGAGAGCGCGTCGTTCGCAATGACGAGGTCAGCGGTTCGATCCCGCTCAGCTCCACCAAGATTTCCATTCTCTCCCACTTCACACCGGCGCGGCGTCACCCTCCACCGTTGTGCGCAGCATCAGGCGTCGTTCGCCTGCAGGGAAATCCGTGCGCGCATGCATGGAGCACCGGTTGTCCCAGACGAGCAGATCGCGCGG